>JAABPY010000192.1 GCA_011391735.1 Sulfuricurvum sp.
TGGGGTAAAAAATACCCTATCGTGTTTGAATCATGGAGAAATAAATGGGACAATCTCTCCAACTATTTCAAGTATCCAGAGCCTATTAGACGTATTATCTACACTACCAATATTATTGAATCTGTACATCGACAATTTAGAACATTGACTAAGACCAAAGGAGCGTTTCCTAACGATAATAGCCTATTAAAATTACTGTTTGCAGGGATAAAAAATGCTGAAAAAAAATGGACTATGCCGATACAAAACTGGAGCCTCACAATCTCTCAACTCAATATATTTTTCAAGGAGAGATTAAAAAATGCTTTAGGATTATGATACAATTTTAGGAGAAATTAGGTGTTGACACAGAATTTATTACACTCCCGCGTAAAAACAAGCGTCGCATTACCCTCGCCTTGCAATTCTCCCACAGTACCTTTACATAGCCCCCTATGATTGTATCGTTACACCTTCAATACTCAAAACTTCATCACGCACACGCTCATAAGCTTTACTCTTTGACTGGCACTCTAAGAACGGGCGAACCCATGCAGGGATAACCCGCCCACTACTTCCCCATGCGTTAATCGTTTGATATTCAATCCGTACCATTTCGCCAAAAACTTTTTTAGTTAATCCCGCTTGTTTCAATAAATCGTTAAACTCTTGACGCTCCATTAATGCCCTTTTATATCTATTTTGTAATATATTATACGATAAATATTACATATAAGCAATAATGCCTATTGACTTTATATCTTAAATGTAATATTATTGCATTGTTTTATTACATATCATACATAAAAAGGCGGTACACAATGAAAAAAGAAAAGTTACTCCAAGAGATTACGGAGCTAAAAGAAGTTATCGAGCAGAACGAAATCGACATTAAAGATTATCTTGAAATGTATGAGTTAAGCCGTGAAGAGTTAAAGACGGTTAAAGGGCATAACGAATCGTTAGAGCGTGAAGTAAAAAAGCTTAACGCCCGAATGGATGCAATGGTAGATCAAAAGGCACTCTATGAAGATAATCAAAAGTATCGTAAAGCTCGCCAAAACATTGTTATGAATCATAATTCAACGCTTGACGCGCTTTATAGGGTAGAGTCAGGATACAAAAGGTTAATGGATGAGTTTATGCCGTTTATATCAAAATACAAAGAGGACATTGTGTTGCTATCAGATGAGTTTTTAATACCTATTGATAGAGAAATAAGCCCTTGTTTATTAGAGCGAAAATCAGAACGTATTATGGCATACGACGAACGCCACAACGAAAAGACCGCGTAACCTCTCCCCGATCATAGGGGTGTACCGATGTGATACACCCTTGCTACTCCAAGGGGGTGGCGAATTACCACCCCGTCCAATAACTGGACACCCCCCAAAGTTGGGGAGATCACAAAGGGAGGGCAAAATATGCCTACCCCTCAAAGGGCGTCCACTAAAACGGACAGCCTCAAAGGGTACTCGTTCAGTGCGTACCTTTTAAAAGGGGGTCATTTAAACATACACCCTTGAGATGGAAAAAGGGGGATGTAGCTTTAACCGACACCCCCTACAATACCATCATTTAAAATGATACTAATCCCTCACTCTAACGAATCGTTATACCGGCTCCCTACTCTTTAACAATCAATTAAGAAATCAATAGGACAGCGCAATTTTCCCCACTCCTCCCATTTAGGGTTAATTCCATTTTTGAAAATAACATATCACCGCAAGCCGTTTCCATTTTTGGAAAGCGTTACACGGTGAACCGCATTGGCTACGAGAAACTCACAATCAAAAGATGCGCTCAAATCTGAGCATAAGCAAAAGATAAGTTAACAATGCCCATTTTGGACACTACTACGAAAAACTCGTATAAGTCACGATTAAGTTAATAGTCGCCGTTTTGGATACTTCAAAGGGTGCTCAAACTTTGAACCCCCCCGCAAAAGTACGGACAGCTCAAGGGATAACGATATCGTGATACCTCAAGGGATAGACGTATGTACATACCCTCAAGGTATATGGATATCTCAACACCTCCAGGGATGGCGATAGCACCATACCAAAGGTATTCAGTTATCAGAACACCTAACCCGACAAATCGTCGGTATAGCTCAAGAGGAGAATTGTCCTTTTGAGAAATGAAAAGCAGGTGGTGAGATGCGTCCAAGTTTGGACATATCTATTCTCACTTCTCATATCTGAGAACGGAAACTGGAACTGAGAAATAGCACCCGTCACAACTTGTGACGCCGTTGCAATTTGCAACACTGTACACCCGTTGCAATATGCAACACATTAAATAGCTCCCGTTAAAAGTAACGACAGCTCAAACCGAAAGGATAATATTCCTAACGCTCTCCATTTATTCGACCGTTACACAAATATGTGAAACCGACAATTATCGGACTGCGAATTCGCATAGTGAGAAATTAGGACACCGCAAAAGTGCGGACACGTCAAAAGTAACGAGTCCTAAATTACCGTCACTGCGGTACAGTTTAAAAAGTTCATATAATAAAATATGAATGTATTATGATAATGCCTTGCAGAAACGGCATAAGTGCCTAACGAGGTTACCGTTGCACAGATATGAGAAACGATAAGTCAAGAGGATAATATTCCTCTTGAGAATGGATGAGGTAAAAAATGGTACAATGCAATCATAAAGAGATCAGAGGACGGCGTGAAATATCGGGTCACTTTGTTGCTAATGTACCTTTTAATGTACCTTTTTAGAATAAACACCTTTAAAACCACATAAAATAGGTATTAAGCAGTTGAGGACGCCCCACCATCCTTACAATTTAACTCCCTCTAATACTATCTTATCCCATTTGATACAATCTCAATCCGATATTTCGTTCTTTTAATTCCCACTCGTTTGGTCTTTAATTAATTCCGAAAGTTCTCTAAATCTCTTCGAAAAAGCTAATTCTTCCATATCGCTGATAATAGAACTGGACTGAAATTTTTTCTCATATCGGCGCATCTCTTTGATGAGATCGAGGCATTGTTGCTCCTCCCGGGCATGGGATTCTTTTTGAAGTTCATCCAGAAGCATTCTAAAAAATCGATTTTTCTTTAGCGTGTAGAAAATATCCTCTTGTGTAATTTTCACCGATTCACTTTTTTGTATCTCTGCAGCTACTTCTTCGGGGGGAACATTGAATTTTTCCTCTATTGTCTCGAGGAGGCTATTGGTATTGTTTTGGGTTCTTTTACCCCTACGTGTCACAACTATTCCCATCCCAATGAATCCCAATAGGGGGATAATCCATTCCCATCTAACGAGTGATTTTTCCAAGGGAGGAACTAACGTCGGTTTTTTCTCTATAACGGCATTCTCTTTTGGTGTTTTGCCTACGAGAGGGGTCAGCACTATCGCCCCTTTGGTTGGACCAAAATAGCCATTGGCGTAGGCACTGGGATACAATTGATTAAATCGTGCAAGGAGACGATTGACTACTTCTTTATTCTCTAAAGGTTCAATTGCAATAATAAATACGTTTCCTGAGGGGCGGGCAACAATCGTGTATCCGTATTGTTTTTGAAGATTCCAATCTTCTTTGGTGAGCTTATCCCCCAAAAGGTTCATTGTATTTTTGGCTTGCTCAAATTTTGGATACGAGGCCAAAATGATTTTATACCCCTTGGAATTATGTGCATAACTATTCGTTCCAAAAATCACCAAGGCTATGAGGAATAACCCTTTAAGAAAATAGCGACTCATCCCTCCATCTCGTTTTCAAATGCGTTGACCTTCTCCATCGTTTGATGGAGTAAAGGCTCAATGTTGTTGTAAGCAAGCCCTTTTGTTTTTAAATACGCCTCGATAGATTCGATGTCGAAAAGTTCGATGGAATGTACCAAATCCAATAACTCTCCATAAAGCCCTTCCCCCGAATATAATGCTTTTTCAATAGCAGGGGCGACATTAAGTTTGGTTAGTATCTCTTTTTGGGGGATATGAAAAAGGAGATGGATGAGGGAGAGCATCCCTACAAAATAGGCCGTCGATTTCTCTTCTCGCGTTGCCGTTGGTTTTATTAGGCTTAATAAACCACTCATAAGTTCGGTACGATTCATCACCATCAACACCAATGGGACACGTGCATTAGAACTTTTCCCCTCCTCGGAGAACATCATGAGCATTATCCACTGTGCAAGGGGATCACGCCCTATTAATTTCAGTACCTGTTCAATCGATGAGACAGTATTTCGCAAGGAAAATGCTGCCGAATTGATAAAATGGAGCAATTTTATGGCTAATGCTTGGTTGCTTTGAAACGCATCCACAAGTTCGGGAATTTCGGTATCTTGTTGCAATAGAGTCCAAATGCGGAGGATTCCCTCATGCTCAGGAGATATGACAGCATTCTTGATGATATTGGGTTCGGAGATAAAGTAGCCTTGGAAATAGTCAAACCCGATAGAACGACACAATTCATACATTTCATGGGTCTCAATTTTTGCACCGATAAGTTTAATTCCATAGCGGTGAAAAATCGAGAGACTCTCTTTTACGAGGGCTAAGTCGCTTTGTATAACATCAATTTTGAGATAATGGATAAAAGGTAATAAGGGGGAAATCTGTTTCGCCGTTTCGTGAGTATAGAGAGAGTCGCTTAATGCAAATTGGTACCCCTCTTTTTTGAGGAACAATAACCGTTCTAATAGGGTTTCATCAATAAGTGTATTGGCAAGGAGGGCGCACACGATTTTATCTTTTGGGAGGGAATGGATCGTCTCCTGGTTAAAAAACTCTCTATCAACCCGTAGAAATCCTAAATTTTTCCCCAATATCGTTTCAACATTCAGAGCATCCAATAAATTATTAATGACGGAGGCTGTAATATCAGTGCTCTCACTGTACCCTTTTTCTCGGTAGAGAAGATCGTACGCAACAATTTTAGCCCGTGTATCGATGATCGGCTGACGACCTATGTATCTGTAAGTCATGAAAATCCTATTGTCATAGTTTGAATGAGTCAATTTATAGTATATCGGTATCGCACCGACATCGTATTTTACAATGTTATTAGAAAGAGAGAAATAAACCCCCTTTATTTTCATTATGCTATAATCGCATTTTTAATCTTGGAGCGTATTGATGTATAACCTATTTGATGACGAAGATGATGTTTTCCAAGGTTCTCCTCGGAGCAAATTTATGGATATCGTTTATGCTGCCAATCGTGATTTGGTTCAAAATGAACTTGAGCGTTTGATGGAGCGTATGGCAGTTATGGAGATGTTGTTGCAAGAGCAACATGGGGAAGAAGGGGTTGAGACAGTGATTCATAATGCGATATTTAATCGTTCTGAAGAAGTGACGAATATGACCAAAAATCTTTATATTATTTCAGTGGGAAATGTTCTGACTCGAAACGAGTAGCTCAGTGCTAGTAAAGGCTTTTTTGCTAACGTGGGTCTTTTTACTCTCGTTAGAAGCGGCTCCTGCGTGGCGGGAGACGAAAAGTTTTATCCTTAAAAAAGATGAAATGGCTAGAATTGTCATAAAATCAATCTCTCCGAAGCTAGAGAGGGTTCTTTTTTGGCGCTGGACACTGTATACCGATAAAAAATTAGTCGTTCATGAAAAGTTTGATCGTGTTGTGGGGCAGCATATTTTGGATCTTGATGGTCATCAAGCTTTTCGTAAGCGTCTTTTAGGGGCTGTGAAGAGTGAACAGGATGTTCCCTACGCTCTTGTTGTATTTAAAAAATTTGATGATGTGAATAAAACAGCGCAGTTTGACTTTTTTCTGATTGATAGAGAAAATAGAGTTGAAGCGGATTATGCGATTAAGGAAGCGAAAAAGTGATATTAGAGCGTGTTGAAACCATTATAAATGACTTGATTGCTGAAGTTGATTTTCCGCAGGCAAGTGAATTGTTCTCCAAACTTTCAGGAGGAAAGCGTTTACGTGCACGCCTTATCCTCACCATCGCCCCTAATCATTCTAATGCACCATTGTTGGGGGCGATTGTGGAATTGATTCATGCGGCAAGTTTACTCCATGATGATGTGATTGATGAGGCGATGACTCGTCGTGGTACCCCTTCGGTGAATGCAACTCACGGCTCTAAACTAGCGATTATGTTGGGAGATATTTTATATTCCAAAGCATTTAGTGAGTTAACTTCCTTTGATCCTCTCATCGCCCGTTCTATCGCCGAATCGGTCACTAAGCTCTCAGTGGGGGAGATGATGGATGTGGCGATGGCAGAAAAGTTCAATGGCGACCGTGAGAGCTATCTCACAATGTTGTATCTTAAAACCGCTACGTTGATTGAATCGTGTGCCTATTGTGCTGCGTTGCTTGAGGGTAAAGATGCTACTTCGTATGCTGTGTATGGGAAAAATTTGGGGCTTGCCTTTCAGATTGTTGATGATATTCTTGACATTACTAGTAACTCCCAAATACTTGGGAAACCTGCTCTGAACGATTTTGTGGAGGGGAAAACAACATTGCCTTATATTGATTTGTACGATGCCTTGAATGGAGAGGATAAAGAGAAGTTAATAGGTTTTCATAGACGCAGTTTGGAAGAGGATGAAAAGGTGTGGCTATTTGAGTCGATGGAAAAATATGGAGTGATTGAGAACTCCTATTCGTATGCGCAAGGTTTGTGTGACGAAGCAATTTTGGCGGTTCCTAATGAAGTTGCGTTACGTGCTATCATTACCACTGTGATCCAAAGAAGCTATTGATGCACTATCTCGTCCTTAGTTTTTCCCATAAAAATTCGACATTAGTTCAGCGTGAAAAACTTGCTTTTGTGAATGACGAGGTAAAAAAAGAGATGTTGGTGCGCATTAACGCCCATCCCACGATTCATGAATCCATTCTCCTCTCGACGTGCAATCGCATAGAGATCGTTCTTAGTTGTTCCCACATTGAGGAAGCGACGGAACATCTCCTTGAATTATTGGCACACCATAGTTCGGGAAGTGTTGATGAACTCAAATCCCGTGCCGATATTTTCGACGACTACGGTGCCATTCATCATCTTTTTAGTGTAGCGAGTTCTCTTGATTCGATGGTAGTGGGGGAGACCCAAATTTTGGGGCAACTCAAAGATGCCTTTCGCTTGTGTAATGAAAACGGCTATTGCGGACTCAAGCTTTCGCGCGCACTGCTGGCTGCTCAAAAGTGTGCTGCTGAGATTCGCAATGCAACCGATATCTCCTCCAAGCCAGTCTCTATCGCTAGTGTTGCCGTTTCAAAAGCACGTGAGTGTGTCAAGAGCTTTCAGGGTATAAAAGTACTAGTGATCGGTTCTGGGGAGATGTCGGTGATTACTTGTAAACATCTAAGTGCTCATGGGGCAAGTGTTTATTTGATGAACCGTACCCGAAGCAAAGCGGAAGAAATTGCCCGTGAGTGTGGGGCAACGGTAAGAGGGTATGAGGAGCTCAAAAATGCCATCAATGAATATCCGATGGTGTTTACAGCAACGGGTGCCCTTTCTGCTATCATTACCGATGATATGACAAAACCTGTACCGTTTGAACGTTATTGGTTTGATATGGCGGTTCCACGCGATATTGAGTGTGACAGTGGCAATGGAATTCAGGTCTACCGAATTGATGATTTAAAAGAGATTGTCAGTGCCAATATTTCGATGCGTGAAGATGAAGCACGAACTTCATTTGTCCTTGTCAGTCGTCATGCTACCGCTTTTTTCGAGTGGCTTAAAGCTCTCTCTATTGAGCCCTTGATCAAAAATATCTATGAACGTGCCTCTCATGCAGCTTATATGGAAGCAGCACGGGTGATTGAGAAAGGGTTTATCCCCAAAGAGTACGAAGATGAGCTTGCTAAGGCGACCCAGCAAGCGCTGAAACGTTTTTTACACCCCATAACCCAGCAAATGCGATCGCATACAGACCCGTTGCGAACGGATGCCCTAATTGAGGCATTGAGTTTTTTAATGAACGATGAGTCAACTCCAACACTTCAAAAATCCCATAAAGGAAAATAATGCGTTTTTCACGAGCCTATATCCCTACGACCAAAGAGTCCCCCAAAGATGCCCAGCTTCCCAGCCATATTTATCTCTCCCGTGCGGGATTTGTTGCCCAAGTTGCCAGTGGATTGTATAATTTTTTGCCGTTAGGTAAACGTGTTTTGCGAAAAATTGAAACGATTATCAATGAAGAGATGGCGGCGTGCGGTGCCCTTGAAGTGGATTTGAGTTTTGTTACCCCTGCGGAGTTGTGGGAAGAGAGTGGACGGATTGAAAAATTTGGTAAAGAGCTCTTGCGTTTTCGTGACCGTAAAGATAACCTCTTCGTTCTTGGGCCTACCCATGAAGAGATGATGGTAAGTATCGTCCGTAACCGTATCACGAGTTACAAACAGCTCCCTTTGAATGTTTATCAAGTCAAAACCAAATTTCGTGATGAAGCGCGTCCCCGTTTTGGATTGATGCGGGCGCGTGAGTTTGTGATGAAAGACGGGTATAGCTTTCACGCTACGACCGACGATTTGGATCGCGAATTTGATGCGATGGAAGCGGCGTATAAGCGTATTTTAGAGCGTTTAGGACTGACGTTTCGGATTGTTGAAGCGGATAGCGGTGCCATTGGTGGTACGGGTTCAAAAGAGTTGATGGTACTAGCTTCTAGTGGTGAAGACACCCTAGCCGTGTGTGATACCTGTGAATACGGTGCGAATGTGGAAGCAGCACGTCGCTCACCTCGTGTGGTTATCCCTGAAGCACCCGAAGCTGCTTTTGCAAAATTTAAAACCCCCAATATCAAATCCATTGATGATTTGAGCAATTTTTTCCATGTTGATCCTTATTACACCCTTAAGGCCGTTGTTATGCGTGCGGTATATACGGAAGGTTCTGAACCCGTTTGTTTCTTCATTCGTGGATGTGATGAACTTCAAGAGGTGAAAGCCCGTAACAGTGTGGGGGCAATTGATCTTGTTGATATTAGCGAAGCGGAACTAACAGAGATTGGTTTGGTCCCCGGATTTATCGGGTCGCTTGATCAGGATAAAATTCGTTTTGTGATGGATCATGATACTCGTAATGCAACGTCGATGATTTGCGGTGCTAATGAAGCCGATTATCACTATGTTGGGGTCGATTTGAGTGTGATGGGCGATGTACCGTTTGCGGATCTGGTTGCGGTGGCTATTGGGGATGGGTGTCCCCATTGTGAGGGAAAACTGTTGCATACCAAAGGGATTGAAGTAGGGCATATTTTCAAACTAGGTACCGTCTATTCAGCCCCTCTTAAAGCTGAATTTTTGGACGAGAATGGTCGTTCGCAACCTTTCATTATGGGAACCTATGGGATGGGGGTAAGTCGTTTGGTTGCAGCCGTCATCGAACAACACCATGATGAAAAAGGGTGTATCTGGACACACGCAACGGCTCCGTATATGGTCAATATTATGGTCTCGAATATCAAAGAAGAGGCGCATTTGGCATACGCAGAAGAGCTCTATACAACATTGGGTCAGCATAAAATTGAAGCCATTTTGGATGATCGTAAAGAGCGTTTTGGGTTCAAAATGTCTGATGCTGAGTTGATTGGCTTTCCCTTTACGGTGATTGTCGGTAAAGAGCTTACCAATGGACACGTGCAAATTCTTGTACGAGCAACGAGTGAGATGATTACCGTTGATGCCAATAACGTGATCGAAAAACTAGTGGAGCTGATTCGATGATCTACTTTTTACTCTACCTTTTTTTAGAAGTTTTTATCACGAGTGATGTAGCTTCTCGAATCGGTGGGTTGATGATGTTTGGGGAGATAGTTCTTAGTGCTTTTATTGGGATTGGGATTCTTTTTAACTTTCGTACTACCCTTGTTGCCAATATTATGGAACTCAAAGAGCGACGTGTGGATGCCAATGGTTTTTATAAACGCAATCTCTACTCCCTTTTAGCGGCAATTTTACTTATTTTACCAGGGATACTCACCGATATTATTGCTGTTGCCATTGAAATTTTTCTCTTGGGTCAGCTAATTGTTAACCGTTTTACGCCAAAATTCCCCCAAGAAGATTTAAAAAACCAACAAAAAACCTCATATTATTCAAAGGATGACAATGTTATTGATGCCGAAATTATCAGCGACTCTCCTGCTTTGCGCTAGTGTTTATGCAGCCAGTGATGCGGATGTAGTTTCATTTCTCAAAAAAGGGATAGGAAGCAATCCCAATATTAGTAATTTACAAATCGATATAAGTGGAAAACAAAATGTTTCCAGTATGAAAGGGTGGCAAGCCTATTTCGTCACTATCGAAGCCGATGTTAAACAAAGATCAGAC
>JAABPY010000193.1 GCA_011391735.1 Sulfuricurvum sp.
TGAAGATTTAGTGAATATCATCACTGTGCTGCAGGATGTAACTCAAAAAATACTCGGTTTTAGGTGCGAAAGTTAAGTTGGTTCAATGCGCACTATTAAGCTCGTGTATAAAATCTTGCAAACTCCCCTGAGAGGATAAAGTACCTTCTTGAATACGTGTGACCTCTTGCAACCCCTCTTTGATGTGATCTAAAATCTCTTGTTTAGTCGGTTCATCGTAGTGTTTGATAATCTCAACATCACCCTTAAGATGATTTAAAAAATAAAGCACTTTATCGTAAACACTTTCACGTATATCTATGGTTAGTAGCATCGTAGCCTCACTTTTTCTTGGTTGGAAAATTATACCGCCACTTTTAAAAATGTCTCTTAAAGAAATAAAGATATAATTTAGCTACTGCGATTTCTGGCAAAAATTGTAAAAATCATACCTTTACAATCACAATAACTATAATAATCCTAGGGAAAGAAACAATGAATACTCAAGAAATTGATGCGCTAAGTAAGCAAAAAGCCTATGACCTTTATGATTCGGGTGCGATTCATTGCATTGAAATCGGCACAACGGCAGGATTGCAAGCCATCCACCATTATTTGTTTAGTGATTTGTATGACTTTGCTGGACAGATTCGAGAATTAAATATCTCAAAAAGCAATTTTCGCTTTGCCAACGCACTCTATTTAAAAGCTGCTTTGCAAGCGATTGAGCAAATGAGCGAAAACACCTTTGAAGAGATTATCGACAAATATGTTGAAATGAATGTGGCACATCCCTTTTTAGAGGGGAATGGTCGTACCACACGTATTTGGTTGGATTTAATCTTTAAAAAACGATTGGTAAAAGTGGTGGATTGGGAGAAGGTGGATAAAAAATTGTATTTACAAGCGATGGAGCGCAGCCCTGTCAATGATTTGGAGATTAGTTTTTTACTGCAAAATGCTTTGACCGATAAAATCCATGACCGCGAACTGTTTATGAAAGGGATTGAGCAGTCGTATTATTACGAGCAACCTGAGGACTATCGAGGATGAAGCATTTATTCAAAAAGGCTGATTTTTCTCTTCTTGACAATCAATAGCTTAACGACTATAATAATCCTAAAAAGTACAGGATGTTGAACATGCAAGTGGTAAATTACACCGAAGCCCGCAATAACTTCAAATTTATACTGGATCAAGTATGCGACGATTTCGAGCCGATGATTATCACTCGTAAAAACGGTTCAGCAGCGGTTTTGATCTCAATTGATGAGTATAACAGTTTCAAAGAGACTGCCTATCTTCTCTCAACTCCTGTGAATGCTTCACGTTTGGCAGAGTCACTGAAACAATCAGGTCGTGGAGAAATCGAGACGCATGCGCTGATTGAAGCATGATGCTCAGTTGGACACCAAACGGATGGGAAGATTATTTGTGGTGGCAGGAAAATGACCGTAAAAATCTCAAACGGATTAACCGTCTGATTCAAGACATACTTCGAAACCCGAACTCTTTGGAGGGGATTGGAAAACCCGAACGGCTAAAAGAGAATCTTGCTGGGTTAATGTCACGACGAATCGATGAAGAACATCGTCTCGTTTATGAGCCGAAAGAGAAGATAGTCATCATTCATCAATGTCGATTTCATTATGGGTGAAGATAGTATGTTTATTTCTCGTTTCAGCTTTCTAAGTGGAAATGCAGATTGATGCTATACACTCCCACTCAGGAGAGTGGGAGCGAGAAAAATCATGGTTTTATGTGATCTATGTTGGAATATTTTTATAAGGAGCTTTAAATGACTGATTTTCCATTAGACCCTAGTTTATTCTTTTCACTAACTATGTTAGTAGGATTTGCCATATCTCCGTTACTTGCATATGTTGATAAAAATGAACAAATAAAAAGTAGTATGTCTAATGCCACCCAGTTTTTGACTGCAACATGGATTTTGGCAGGTGCATTTGCGATACTAATTATTCATTATATATTTATAGGTGAAACAGCCAAAGTAACTGTATTAGCACCTCTTGGCATGATGATCGCCGCGCTTATCGCATCCGCAAGCGTTATGAAAAATATTGCTGAAGCAAAAGCAAATGATCTTACAAAAGGTGATAAAGAAAAAGAGCGCAAACGTATCTTTGCTCTAAATGTTATGAAAACGATTTATACAACTATTGATGTGTTTATTAGTAAGCATATTAATGATCAAGACGATATGACACATTACGATCTAGTTGAGAATAGTCAGGTAATACAAAAAATGCTTGATTTAATATTTGTAGATGACATTTTGCCTTATTTATCTGTAGATCAACAGAAGTTATTGTCTGATATATATATCCAATACTGTGACTTCAC
>JAABPY010000194.1 GCA_011391735.1 Sulfuricurvum sp.
TAGACAGATACAACCACTTCAAAATCTTCTCAGAAGAATACATAGAGGAATCAAAAGAACAACAATGACAAGAAAATACCCTGAATGCAGAAGCACAAGTAATTCTAAAAAAATAGGGGTCAAAAATAGAAAAATTCTCGTTCCCACTTTCCAAGTGGGAATGCAGATAAGTGGTATACCCTTTAACTCAGGAGAGTTTGAGTGAGAATCAATAAAATCTTAATCCCGAAAGTATAGAACCATGACCCAAACCACCTACAAAGCCGCCGTAGAGCAACTAAAAAAGTACTCCTACCACTACTACGTCCTAGATGACCCCATAACCACCGATGAAGAGTACGATATTCTCTATCATGCAGTGGTAGCCTACGAGCAAGAGCATCCCAATGAGATACTCTCCGACTCTCCAACACAGAGAGTAGGGGATCAGCCTCAGGACAAGTTTGATAAAGCACCGCATTTGAGTCGTATGTGGAGTCTTGAAGACCTTTTTAACCGTGAAGAGTTAGAGACATGGGTGAACCGTATTACCAAGAGTTACGGTGATGTGCAGTTTTACTGTGAGCCGAAGTTTGATGGGGCGAGTTTGAATTTGATTTATGATAATGGTATTTTGACTCAAGCGATTACCCGAGGTGATGGGAGTAATGGTGAAGATGTGACCCAAAATGCCAAGACGATTCAAAGTATTCCTCTCACTATCGACTACCAAGAACGGATTGAAATTCGGGGTGAAGTGGTGATTTTCAAAGAGGATTTTGAGAAGATCAACGAAGAGCGTCTCAAGAGCGGTGAAAATCTTTTTGCCAATCCCCGTAATGCGGCGGCAGGAAGTTTGCGTCAGCTTGATACGCGTATTACGGCTTCTCGTCGTCTGGTCTTTATGCCGTATGGGATAGGTGTTAATTCGTTAGAGATCAAAAATCTCTCACAGCGGATGGAGTGGGTCTATGCTTTGGGCTTTCGTAATCCACACATGACCCATTTGTGTGAAAAAGCAGATGAGATAGAGACGTTCTATCATGAGATGCGCGTTGAGCGCGATAATTTTGCGATGCTGTTGGATGGGATGGTTATTAAAGTTGATTCGATTGCCGTGCAAGATGAACTGGGGTATACGGTGAAAAATCCCCGTTGGGCAGCGGCGTATAAGTTTCCCGCTATCGAGAAGCTAACAACCCTCAAAGAGGTGATCTTGCAAGTGGGGCGTAGTGGTGTGGTTACTCCTGTGGCGATTGTTGAGCCTGTCTCTATCGAGGGGGTTGTGGTTGAACGCTCAACACTTCATAATTTCGATGAGATAGAGCGTAAAGATATTCGCCTTGGGGACAAAGTAATTATCTTACGAAGCGGTGACGTTATCCCCAAAATTGTAAAAGTTATTACGGCAGAGCGTGATGGAAGTGAGCAGGTGATTGCGCGTCCGAAGCAGTGCCCCGTTTGTGATTCTGAACTTCTCGATGAGGGGGCGTTGATAAAATGTCAGAATCTCAGTTGTGAAGCGCGGGTCGTTAACTCGATCATCTATTTCGCTTCCAAACAGTGTCTTAATATCGACGGACTGGGGGATAAAATCGTCGAAGCGTTGCACAATTGCGGGTTGGTCAAAGAAGTCAGTGATCTTTTCACTCTCACAATGGAACAACTTCTTGCGTTGGAGGGGTTCAAAGAGAAAAAGAGCCGTAATCTTATCGACGCGATTCGTGCTGTCAAGGGGTGTGATTGCTGGCGTTTTATCAATGCGCTTGGAATTGAGCATATCGGGGAAGTGGCATCGAAAAGTTTGTGTGGAGCTTTTGGAACGGCATTTGATACAGCATCTCGGGAAGAGATTTTGGCTCTTGATGGATTTGGGGGTGAGATGGTGGAGTCGCTTCTTGAATTTGTTCGTGTTAATCAGGATAAAATCGAGCGGTTGCGAACACTTTTAGCCCCTGTTGCACCGATGAAAAGAGTAGCAGTAGAAAATCCTTTCAAAGATAAAACCGTTGTTGTGACGGGAGCGATGTCTGTCCCTCGGGATGCGATAAAAGCGATATTGGAAGAGCTTGGGGCAAAAGTTGCTTCCTCGGTTTCCAAAAAGACCCATTTTGTCATTTACGGTGATGATGCAGGGAGCAAGTACGATAAAGCGGTAGAGCTTGGAGTACCTCTCCTTACGGAAAGTGAGTTTAGAGCAAACTTATCGTCTTTTTCCGATGGCACTGCGACGGCGCAAGGGAGCGGTGTACATCCAAAAAATAGCCTTTTTGATTAAATAGGCGAGATACCCTTTTACTTTGATCCCTCCCGGTAATACGCCTGCCCCGTATTCACCTCCAAGGGCGATCATTACCCCTTGGTTTTTAAAATGAAACGGTTGTTTCTCTTCTCCCTTGAGGGAAGCGATAATATTGCGTGCAACGTGTTCCCCTCCTCGTTCTGCAAGTTGGGCGGTTGGAGGGATAAATTTACCGTTTGTGTCAAGTGCGTGCGTAATATCACCGATGGCATAAATATTTTGCCATTCTGGTATATTGAGATTCTCGTCGACGATCAGATGCCCTTTATTGTTGGTGTCAAATCCTAAATATTGGGTGAGCGTCGATGCGGCAACCCCCCCCGTAAAGATCATAAACTCAAAACTAAGTGTTTTGCCGTTGTCGAGGAGAATCTCTTTTTCACTCACTTGGCTGATACGGTTATTGTGCCATACGTGAACTCCTAGCTTAATAAGTCTCTCGTAGGCACTGTCGATTAAAAATTGATCCATTCCAAATAAAATTGTGGGGTATGCGTCGATGAGGTAAACGTCGATCCCACGACATCCAAAATTGCCATTTTGATAAAAACGGTTGGCATACGCCGCCATCTCCGCCGCAATCTCAACCCCCGAAAGTCCCGCTCCACCGATAACGATATTAAAAGGCTCTACATCACAGCCCTGCGTTTGCGTTTCGATTCGGTTGAGAAGGGCACGTTCAAATTGCTGTTTAAAATTCAAGGCAGCAGGGATGCTTTTAACTCCGTGCGTATATTCACGAAGCCCGGGAATAAAATTGGGGAAATAAGTTCGACTTCCCGTGGCAATAATGAGATAATCATACGGGATATTTCCAGTTGAAGTGGAGACCATTGCGGATTGTTTATCAATACCAATCACTTCATCGCACAAAAAATTGACTAAACCAAAACTTTTGCACAAGGAAGGGAGGTCAATCATAATGTGAGACATATCGACTTTATTCGCAATAAAGTCATAAACTTCAGGCTGCATATAATGATAGGAATTTTTATCGATTAACGTAATCTTAATATGTGAATTTTTACTAAGGTGCTCTATTGCGCGAATACCGCCATATCCTCCACCAATAACGACTACATGAACGTTTTGCATCTTTTTCCTTACCCTAAAACTTTTGCGCAATGGTATCCTAAACAAAGTTATGTCACGATAACGCATTACAATCGAATGGATAAATATGAGACTTGATAGTTATATGGTAGAAATAGGGTTAGTAGAGAGCCGAAATAAAGCGCAACAGTTGATAAAAGATCACGCTGTGAGTGTGGATGGAAAGATTATCGATAAAGTTTCTTTCGAGACCGATGAGACAATGAAAGTAGAGATTGCGGATGTTGCCCTTTATGTGAGCCGCGCCGCGATCAAGCTCAAAGGGTTTCTCCCGTTCACTGAGTGGGATTTAAACGGACTTAATGCCCTTGATATTGGTTCCAGTACGGGTGGTTTTACCCAAGTGCTTCTCGAAGAGGGGGTTAAAAGTGTTACGTGTGTCGATGTAGGAAGCGATCAACTTCACCCAACATTACGAAATGATCCCAGTGTAAGTGTTCATGAAAATACCGATATTAGAGTATTCACGAGCGAGACTCCCTTTGATATTGTCACGTGCGATGTTGCTTTTATCCCCCTTGAATTGATTTTAGAATCAATTGACGCTTTAGCATCGAAATACATCGTTGTTCTTTTCAAACCTCAGTTTCAAGTAGGGCGCGAAGTAAAACGGGATAAAAACGGGGTCGTAAAAGATAACAGCGCAATAGGCAAAGCGATGATCCGTTTTGAGGATGCGTGTTCGTTGATCGGATGGAAGTTAGTTGCTAAAGAAGTAGCCCACATAGCCGGCAAAGAGGGAAATCAGGAGACGTGTTATGGGTTTATTAAGGGTTGAGATATACTCATAGTATAATAACGATAGATTTTCTCCCCTTGCAGAACAAGGGGCATCCCGAAGGACAATTGTAGAAGCATTATAGTGCAATTTTATAAAATTATCAAGAGGATTATAAAAGATGGAAGGGATACTAATTAGAAATCTGGAAGAGTTACTATGAAAAATAAAATAAATGCCATCGCCATCGGCGGATTTGACGGGATGCATGTGGGGCATCAGTCTCTTTTTGACCAATTGGGGGAGAACGGTGCTGTTGTTGTCATCGAAACAGGGTATGCGAATTTAACTCCCGCACGGGAGCGAGAACACTATAGCCATTATCCGATCTTCTATTATCAGTTAGAAGATATTCGCCATTTGGAAGGGGCAGAATTTGTTGCCTTATTGGTTAAAAAATTTCCGCAACTGCATAAAATTGTCGTCGGATATGATTTTCATTTCGGGAAAAATCGTCGTTATTCCCATCAGGATTTGAAAACTTTTTTTGACGGAGAAATTAGTGTTGTTGATGAGGTCTCATTTTTCGGAGATTCTATCCACTCTCATAAAATTCGTGCCAAGCTTCAAATCGGTGACATCGAGGGGGCAAACCATTTTTTGGGACATAACTATACGATTAAAGGGTCTATTGTCAAAGGGCAGGGGATTGGCTCAACAAATCTGGTTCCGACGATAAATCTGGAGTGTGAGGGGTATTTGCTCCCTTGTGAGGGTGTCTATGCCGCATTAACACGTTTGGGAGATGAGGAACACTACCGTCTTAGTGTTGTTTTTGTAGGACATCGGGTCTCCACGGATGGAAGTTATGCAATTGAGTCTCATATCTTAGGTGACGTAGGGGGAGCGTATGGGCGTGCATCAATTAGTTTTGTGAAGTTTTTACGCAAAAATCGGAAATTTGAGTCCCTTGAATTACTCAAACTTGCCATTACTGATGATATATTGGGCGCAAAACGTGCATTACGCATATTGAGTTTATAGGAATTTAATCTCAAAAAAGGTAAAATTCCGTTAATTATTCACACAAAAGGAACACACCAAATGGGCGAGTTGTTTACTTTCTTCGGGCTTGTTAGCCACGAACACACCTTTATCTACCTAACGCACATGCTTCTTGCAGCTGCAATCGTGTTGTTGATTGCAAAAATGGCAACAAGTAATATGCGTCTTGTCCCTACGGGGTGTCAAAACGTTATGGAAGCATACCTTGGTGGTGTACTTGCTATGGGTGCGGATGTTATGGGACGTACTGAAGCACGTCGTTACCTTCCTCTAGTTGCGACTATTGGTCTTTTCGTCGGTATTGCTAACGTTATTGGAGTAATACCTGGGTTTGAAGCACCAAGTGCTTTTTTAGATTTTACCCTTGCTTTGGCTTTGGTTGTTTTCACATATTATAACTTCGAAGGTATTCGTCGTAATGGACTTATTACCTATTTCAAACACTTCATGGGTCCTGTATGGTGGTTGGCGTGGTTGATGTTCCCTATCGAAATCGTTTCTCATATCTCTCGTATTATCTCTTTGAGCTTCCGATTATTCGGTAACGTCAAAGGGGATGATATGTTCTTGATGGTCATCTTGATGTTGGCTCCTTGGTTATTGCCGATGATCCCTTTTGCATTGTTGACCTTTATGGCATTCTTGCAAGCGTTTATCTTTATGATGTTAACCTACGTTTACCTTGGTGGCGCAGTACTTCTTAGTGACGATCACTAAGTGCGAATGAAGCGTTCTACTCACGATCTTCTCTTGAGTTTTCTCAGCGGTGCTTCTTGGGCATTTGCTGTGATTGGGGCGTGGGTAACATTTCAATCGTTTCTTTTTCTCGGGTTTATTACCGCACTCCTTTTCACCTTTCTCTTTTTATTTGTGGCACTGTTGATTATCGTTGTCCTTGAAAATCTCTCCCTCTCTCGTGATCGTTATGAAGAGTCATTGAAACAGACAGCACTTCTTGAAGCAATACGAGATAATATCAACTCCTCGGACACCTCTCTTTAAGTATAGTTTAAAGTAATATTCATTCAATTTTTTCGATATAATGCACCTATGGGTAAAAAATATTTTTTGAAGAGCATTGTGGCATTTGTATTTCTGTTCTCTTCGTTGGGGGCGACAGAAAAAGTTTCAATCCAGCTTTTGTGGTTGCATCAGTTCCAATTCGCAGGGTACTATATGGCGAAGGAGAAGGGGTACTATCGTGATGTTGGATTGGATGTTGAGATCAAGCCTTATCACCTTGGGATAGATATAGCAACGGATGTTATGAATAAAAAGTCGACGTATGGGGTCGGAGGCTCTTCGTTGATTATCGAAAGAAGTAAGGGGAAACGGATAAAGTTTCTTATGTCCACCCTTCAATCCTCTCCTCTTATATTTTTAACTACTAAAAAATCCAATATTAAAACTGTTGCTGATCTCAAAGGGAAACGGATTATGACCGTTCCTGGTTCGGATGTTGCGGTTGCACTGTATTCGATGATGCATCGTGAGGGGATCTCAACAAACGATTTAATCTATCTCAAAGACTCCTTTGATGTGAATGATCTAATTGACAACAAGACTGATATTATGATGGCATACGAATCGAATGAGCCTTTTTTACTCAAAGAGCAAGGAGTTCCCTATACGATATTTGATCCTAAAAAGTATGGATTTGATTTTTATAATGACATATTGTATACCTCTGAAAATGAAGCGATACAACATCCATTGCGAACGGCACAGTTTAGGGATGCCTCTTTAAAGGGGTGGAAGTATGCGCTTGATCATACACAAGAAATGGTAAATCTTATTTTGCGTAAATACAACACGCAGCACAAATCCCGTCAAGCCCTCTTGTACGAAGCCCATATTCTTAAACGGCTAGCGTATGCCGATCATACCGAGTTGGGAAAGCTGGATAAGCAAAAATTACAACGGATTTACGATATTTATAATTTCGAGGGATTGATAAAAACCCCTTTTGATGTGAAGCAAATGGTTTTTAAAAGATCGGTAGATCTTATTCTAACGAAGGAAGAGCAAGCCTATTTACAGCACAAAAAAGAGTTTACCCTCTGTATTCAACCTGATTTATTTCCTATTGATGGGATGAAAGATAGGGTACATACGGGGATAGCTGCAGATGTGTATGCCCTTATTTCCAAAAAACTAGGGGTTCATTTCGTTCCGATTGAGTCCGAAAACAAAAAAGAATTTTTTATGAATATCCATAAAAATCGTTGCGATCTTATCTCTGTCATCAATGATAAACAAAAGACATTCTCTAATGTCACCGCAACAGACCCCTTTTTTAGAACTCATTTAGCCCTTATAAGTCGTGTCAACAACCCTTTTATTAGTGATATTTCTACTCTTAATGGGAGAAAAATAGTGGTGAGGCATCCGCAAATTAAAAACTACCTGTTGCAATTGAATCCTCAACTGACAGTTGAGGTGGTGGATGATTTTGATACGATTGCTCGGAAGATTTTAAAAGAAGAAGTGTGTTGTAT
>JAABPY010000195.1 GCA_011391735.1 Sulfuricurvum sp.
ATCTGAAAAATGCGCATTGAAATTCGTAAAAGTGCAATTAGAGACCTCCAAAAAATCAATGAACCTTTTAAAAGTAAACTCCACGAGAAAATTATATCTCTTAAAAACTTTCCCATTTTATCGGTCGTGTATTGCATCGAAAAGCGAGCTATGAATAAAGTTATGATATATAAAAAATTGCTCAAAGAGATAAAACTTCCCAAAGATATTTTAGTTCCGAAGCTGGATGAGTACAATTTTTATAAAAATGAGTTTGCTTCTGTCTATAAAGACATCGAAGATAAGGGGATTGTGCTGTGGAGTTTGTAAAGCAATATCAGATCAAAAAATAAGGAACACTTAAATGGCAACGGGTTCAACCATCTACAAAGTACAACTTAACATCTCGGATATGGATCGTAACTACTATGAGACGCATGAGATCACGATAGCGCAACACCCCTCGGAAACAGACTTACGATTAATGATTCGTCTTGCAGCGTTTGTTCTTAATGCAACCGATCGACTGGTGATTAGCAAAGGGGTTGGCGGAGAGGATGAACCACAACTTTGGGAGAAAAATTACAGTGATGAGATAGAACTGTGGATTGATTTGGGACAAGTGGATGAGAAGCGGTTGCGAAAAGCGTGTGGGCGAGCTGAGCGGGTGATCGTCTACACCTATAACCTCAAAAGTGCTACGGCATGGTGGAAGCAATACGGTGCAACGTTCGGACGATTCAAAAATCTCACGTGCATTCATCTCAATGCAGATGGGATTGAACAGCTGTGTGAGCGATCAATGCGGTTGCAATGCACCATTTGTGACGGTGAACTTAGTTTTCACAGCCAAAAAGGGGATGTGACGGTAACGCAGGTTCCTTTTTATCTTTAAATCCGTTTGCATTGGCTATACTTACTTATCAATAATTTTATCGTGAATGGGATGGTAATATGAAACAAAAAATCGGTATATTTAAAAACAGCATTGCAATGCTCGAACTCAAAGAGCGGACTTTGTATCAAAACACCCTCATTTTAGGGGAAGAGGGCTCGGGTAAAACCCATTTGGCAAATAAGATCCGTCATTATGTAATGGCGAACGGTGTTCCGACCCTTTATTTGGATTTTTCCGATCCATCGGTGGAGCAAATCGAAGAGAAGTTTAAAGATGCCGATACGTTTTTTTATCTCCGTTTTGAAGAGAGCGACGCATTTGAAACAGCTTTGAATGAAGCTATCCAAGAACGTCGTAATATCTATATGGCGGTTAATCCTAGCTATTTTGCTAGTAAACGAAGCATTAAAAGTAAACTTTCTCAAGTGATTCAAAAGCACGACCTTTTAGAGAATTATTACTATTTCTTCCAAGATATTGCCAGTTTGAATGGTTTTTACACGAAGTTTGAAGATTTCCTTTATTATATTTTTGATCTCGTCAATCTTAAAAAATATGGTTTTACTTTCTTGACGCAACCACACGAGATTTTCGAAGATCCACGCGTTAAGCTTCTCTTTACCTTTTTGTATTTGGGACGATGTTCGAATGCCCATTATTACAATACGGCGGTATTGCGCAGTCTTAAAACCAATACGTTTTATTATCAATACCGTATGGACAATCGTTCTCTCCTCTTTAATCCTATCCAAAGTGATATTGCAATTATTGACGATTAAAGGTTTTTGTTATTATAATTCGACCAATTTTTAAAGTTTAGTTTAAGGAGTATGATTTATGGGAAGAGCGTTTGAATATCGTAAAGCGGCAAAAATGAAGCGTTGGGGAAATATGTCACGAATATTTCCCAAGCTGGGTAAAATGATTACTATGGCGGCCAAAGAGGGGGGAGAAGATCCCGATATGAACCCGAAGTTGCGAAGTGCCATTATGACGGCAAAAGCGCAAAATATGCCCAAAGATAATATTGACGCAGCGATCAAGCGTGCAAGTGGCAAAGATGCGACGACAATGTTTGAGATGAATATCGAAGGAAAAGCCCCTCATGGTGCATTGCTTTTTGTCGAGTGTACGACCGATAACAATGCCCGCACGATTTCCAATGTCCGTACCTGTTTTGGACGTGCTAAAGGTGAGACGCTCAATAATGGCGCACTGGAGTTTATGTTCAGCCGAAAAGCGGTATTTAGTTTTAAAAAACCAGATATGGATTTGGAAGAGTTAGAGCTTGAACTCATCGATGCAGGGTTGGAGTCTCTTGAAGAAGAGGAGGGGGAAGTGACGGTGTATGGTGATTATACAGCCTTTGGTGAACTCTCTAGCGCCCTTGAAAAAATGGGTTTTGAGTTGACAAAAGCAGCACTAGAGCGTATTGCTAACAGTCCTGTTGAATTTACTGATGAGCAAATGGTCGATATTGAGAAACTTATTGATAAACTCGAAGAGGATGAGGACGTTCAAGCGGTTTATACGAATATTGGGTAAACACCTTAGAACAATAAAGATAAGACTTTTACCTACAGTTAAAGTCTTATCGTATCAAATCTATTAAAAATCCATTTAGGATGTAAAACATTACTCCAAATCCAGTTGTTGCGATAAGAAAATAAAGGCTAATTCGAGTTCGTAAAAGCTCTAAGAATATCCCAAATCCAACTTCTTTTACGGTAAGGATAAGCTGTACTATCCCTCCAATACTCCCTGCTAAGGCTAGTCCAGCGGCTCCCATAGAGTGCATCAGAACAAGAGAAAAAAGTAAATTTATGACGAGCGATATGACCGCTATTTTTGCTGCTTTAAGGTGTTTGTGTTGCGCATAAAGATACATTGAAAAAAGTTTTGCCAGTCCAAAAGGGATCAGTCCTATCATGTACATCATTAAGACATTCGCCGTTTGATGGGTATCTTGGAGGGTGAAATTACCTCTTTCAAAAAGAAGCCAAATAATAGGTTCCGAAAGTAATATCCCTCCCAATACAGAGAGACTAAGAAGGGCACTAAGCAACCAAAATGATTTATAGAGATTTTTGTAGGCAAGCTCATTGTTATTATTATTGATCGCTTTTGCAATACTTGGAAACAAAGCAGTGGTAATGGCAAGGGCGATAATAGCAAAAGGGAGTTGAAAAATACGGTTGGCATAAAAAAGATACGATACCGAACCCGCTGCTAGAAACGAGGCAAGAGAGGTATCAATAAATGAGGCAATTTGTGCGGTAGAATTCCCTACGACAGAAGGGAGAAATAGGGAACGAAATTTAGATGTTTCTCCTTTGACATCTTTAGTTTTTCGATATTTCCATCCTCCGATGAGAATTTTGAGAAGTCCTTGTTGACGTATGCTATAAAGATGGGTAATGACTTGGAAAACTCCTCCGATGAGAATTGAGAAGCTCAAAGCATAAACAATGGTCTGCGGATCACTGTGAGAAAATAAAATGAGAGCGGTAACCATAGCAATATTAAGCCAAACCGTTGAAAAAGCAGTCGTAAAAAAATGTTCTTTATGTTGGAGAAGGGTTCCTAAAAAGGTAACAATGAAAATGAGATCCAAGTACCAAAAATTAATGGCGGTAAGGGGGGCAGTTTTTGAGATTAAATCAGCATTCCAATCCCATGCTAAGAGTTTAGTGAAGAATTCAGGAAATAGGGTGATTAAAAAAGAGAGCATAACAATAAATGTCATAAATCGGATAAAAATAGCGACAGCAAAAACACTTTTTTGGTTTGATGCAATATAAGAAGGCATAAAACTTTGGGTAAAAGAACCCTCAGCAAAAATACGGCGAAAAAGGTTGGGGAATTTGAATGCCATTAAAAAAATGTCACTCCACATATTGGCACCTAAAACAGATGTCATTAGAATATCCCGAGCTAATCCCGTCACACGAGAGATGAGAATACCAGCAGAATTAGAGAATATTGATTTAAACATAGTGTAGTAAGTACCGTACTCTTAAATTTTACGTAAGTTTAACCGATATGTGATTAAAATAGCTTATTGTTTAATTCAGAAGATGGGGAGTATGTCATTGTTCACGCAAAAAAAATCAACACTCACTACTTCCAGTATCCCCTCGGTTGTAGTTCGTACGAGTAATGTTGCCAAAGAGTTACTCATTATGGCGCAAACGCACAACGTGTCGATTAAATCTATTGATTTTAGAATTTTGGAAACACAGACTTTTCTCCGTACTATTAGCGAAGGGGATGACTGGATTGAGCTAAATAAGCAAGAAATTGAGGATATTAGTGATGAGATGTACCTTAGTCCAAAATTCGAGCTTAAACAGATTTATGAGATTGAGATTTTTTCACTTTCTGAAACCAAAGAACTGGCATTATTAGATCTTTCTATTGGTGGCAACAGTACCCTTTGTAAAATTTATTTGACAATCAAACCAAATAGTATTGCAACTTACAGCGAAACGTTTGAGCGTGACTTTTTTGAGTTAGTAAAAAAGAAAAAACTCCGTGCTAATTTGATGATTGGAATTTTTGATTCGATGCTGCGATCTGTTTTTAGTGAACTAATCGCCAAAGTTCGAGTTCATAAAATTTATCGTTTTGAAACGCAAGAACGTTATGTTGTTGCTGAAGGATTTGAACCTGTAGCGACGATTGATGATAAACTCATCTTGCATTATGATACAAAGCGTAAGAATATGAATGAAGTAGGTCGAGTTGATTATGCTAAACGGGGATATATTGTCAGTGTGGTTCAAAATGATTTATTAATTGAATATATTAAACCAAAAAAGGGGGAGACAGGGC
>JAABPY010000196.1 GCA_011391735.1 Sulfuricurvum sp.
CAGGGCGTAATTGCCGAGGAGAAATTATACTCCCCAAAGAACCATCGATACGAAACGAACCCACTTTTACGTTTAGTGACAAAATTAGACAAGTAGATACCCCACAAAATAGTGAGTGGAGAGCTGCTGTTGGTGGATACGTCACGTTTGAGGGGGGTATGTACGACATTAAAACGGAAATCGATATAAAAGAGATCAGCTTTCGCTCTACTGGATCGATTGAAACCAAGCTTGATGCGGATGTATCGATTAATGTCAAAGAAAAAGATATTTTAAAAGACGCTGTCGGTACTGGAATGGAAGTAAAAGTAAATACCATCCGTATTGAGGGAAATGTGGGATCTGAAGCGAAAGTGACCGCACACAAAGCAACCGTTGAAGGGCAAGTGCATAGTAGTGCCACGATACGTGCTGATGAGCTTTCAATTAATATTCACAAAGGGACAGCGTATGGAAAAGAAATTCATATTACCCGACTAGAGCATGGTACAGTGGAGGGGGAACGTGTTTTTATTGGACAAGCTATCGGAGGAAAGGTGCGTGCCAAAGAGATTATCATCGAATTATTAGGATCACATGTCAAGTTAAGTGCATCAAGCCGTATTGAGATTAAAAAGCTACAGGGGGGGGAAAATGTTTTAACGATTGATCCTCTTCTTAATAAGGAAACAGAATTTCTAGAGCAAGAGTTAAAAAAGATATCGGAAGCCAAAAAAGCTCTCAATAAATCTGAAAAAGAGCTTTTAGACTATGAAACAACGATGAAAGAAAATGAAGTCGCTTTTGAGGATATTAAGAAAAAAATTATTCACTATAAACGTAATGATATTAAAGTTCCTATAGCCTACATTCAAAAATATAAAAACTTTTTATTATTTCGACGTAAACTTGAAGGATTAAGAGATGATCATACCAAGAAATCAGAATATTTTGCCCTTATGAATGAAGAGTATACGGCGTTACAAAATGAGATATTTGACGCTCGTATTATCAATCATGGTCAATGGAATAATTACAATGAGATTATTTTCAAACTGATCGAACCTGCTATTGATGTCACATACGTCCCCCAAGAGGGGAGTAATGAGTCGGTTTTAGGATTACACGAAGATGAAAACGGGGAATTTTCCATAAAGGTGGTGAGTAAATGATCGTAGGATTGATAGGAAAAATTGACCATAAGGAGCCCAATAAGCTTCATTTGGAGGTAAGTGGTGTTATTTATGAGGTGTTTATTAGTTTACACACTTACGGAGAGCTAAAAAGTGAATCGATAAAATTGCACATCAGCCATATCATTCGTGAGGATGCACAACAGCTCTATGGATTTGCCCAAAAAAGTGAAAAAGTTCTTTTTGAGGGGATGTTAAAAATCAATGGAATTGGACCCAAAGCAGCGCTAGCGATTTGCAGCACCTTTACGCCAGAGCAGTTTGCGGGTATTATTACATCGAAAGATGTGAATGCACTTAAAAAAGTTCCCGGAATCGGACCCAAAAGTGCGGCGCGTATCATGGTGGAACTTGCAGGGTTTGATGCAATTTTACTTCAGGGGGAGGCGTTTGCGACGAGTGCCTCCACGGAAGCACTAATGGCGTTGGAATCTCTAGGGTTCAAAAAAGAGGTAATCGTAAGTGCGTTGAGTAAGTGTACTGCTACGGACACGGCAACGTTGGTCAAAGAAGCGTTAAAGCAACTACAAAAATTTTAATAAGGAATTTGTGACAATGAAATTAGCCATTTTATTCGGAGGTGCCAGTTTTGAGCACGAAATCAGTATCGTCAGTGCCATTACGGTCAAAGGAAAACTAAAAGGGTTTAATCTTAGTTTTATTTTTTGTGACCAAGATCACCGTTTTTATCTCATAGATGGTTCGAAGATGAAAGCCGTTACGTTCTCTCGTGGGGAACATCTCAAGATGCCACAAATTTCTCTGACTAAGGGGGGATTTGAACAACGGGGTTTATTGGGTTCAAAAATGCACACGATGCCTGTTTTGAACCTTATTCACGGAGGGGACGGCGAAGATGGGTCGATTGCGGCACTGTTTGATTTTTACGGTGTTTCATTTATTGGACCACGTAAAGAGGCTTCGATGCTTAGTTTTGATAAGCACTACACCAAATGGTTGGCGAATTCGTTGGGGATTAAAACGCTCCCTTTTGAAGCGATTACCCAAAGTTCACGAAACAGTATCCAAACATCCTACCCTTTTATTATCAAACCTGCCCATTTGGGTAGCTCTATTGGGGTGAGCATTGTTCGTGAAGCTTCCGAGCTTGAGTATGCGTTGGATGTTGGATTTGAGTTTGATGAGATCCTCTTGATCGAGCCATTTATTAGTGGTGTCAAAGAGTATAATCTTGCAGGGTTCAGTGCCCGTGGGGAGATTACCTACTCTATCGTCGAAGAGCCACAAAAAGCAGAGTTCCTTGATTTTGAGAAAAAATATCTCGACTTTTCTCGCTCTAGTACCGTAGCGGAAGCGACCATTTCCGATGCGTTAGTGCAACAACTTCAAGCAGCGTTTAAAACCATCTATACCCCATTGTTTGAAGGGGCACTTATTCGATGCGATTTTTTCGAGATCGATGGCGACGTGTATCTCAATGAAGTCAACCCCATTCCAGGATCGATGGCAAACTATCTTTTCGAGGATTTCAGCGGTGGCATCCAAAAACTATTAGGATCACTCCCCTCCAAAAAAGCCATACGGGTAAAATACGATTATATCCATTCTATTTCACAAGCCAAGGGTAAATAAACGTGGCACTCAAATCGTTCC
This sequence comes from Sulfuricurvum sp., assembly GCA_011391735.1. Lineage (GTDB taxonomy): Bacteria > Campylobacterota > Campylobacteria > Campylobacterales > Sulfurimonadaceae > Sulfuricurvum. The sequence goes on from JAABPY010000196.1 coordinate 2,787, forward strand.
TCTATAAGAGTCATGGCTTTGCACTTAGCTATGAAATTCTCAACCCTACCCAAACGACCGATATTGTTTTTCTCCACGGGTGGGGCTCCTCTAAAGCACTAATGAAGCAGGCGTTTGGAAATACTCTCCCAAATTTTCGTCATATTTATATCGATATGCCAGGATTTGGGCAAAGTAACAATGATGTTGCGTTGACTACGAATGACTATGCGGCTATTATGGAGCTTTTGCTACATGAAATTGGGGCACATAAACATATTATTGTGGGACACTCTTTTGGGGGGAAAGTAGCAACTCTCCTTAACCCAGAATTGTTAGTATTGGTTGCCTCAGCAGGTATCCGCATCCCCAAACCGTTTAAAATACGTGCGAAAATTGCCCTTTTTAAGATACTAAAATTCACGGGACTCACCTCTTTGCGCCGTTTCTTTGTTGCGCCTGATGCGCAAGGAATGTCCGAAGAAATGTATCAGACATTCAAAAATGTGGTGAATGAAGATTTCAGTGAGCACTTTAAAGACTTTAAAAATAAAGCACTGTTATGTTTTGGCAAACAGGATACAGCAACCCCGTTGTGGAGTGGTGAAGTGATTCACACCTTGATTAAAAACTCACGATTAGTGGCTTTTGAAGGGGATCACTATTTTCTGTTTAAAGAGGGGCAGATGATTGCCAATGAGATAGACAAAGCTTGACCTATATCAATGTAAAACGGACATTTAGAGATTATAATTCACTGAGTAAAGAGCGTGTTATAATAACACTATAAGAGAGAAGGAAAAGAGATGAAAATAGTATTAAGTTTAGTAGTCGCAGGGGTGACCCTTTTTGGAGCGGATGGGTACAGTGTCTATAAAAAACAGTGTATGCAGTGTCATGTGGAGATGATAGGGAAACAAGATGCTCTCAAAAATCTAAAAACTCTTAAAGCTCCCCCGATGGTAGAAGTCTCCAATCGTCTTAAAGAGAATATTATAATTAAAGAAGCAGATGATGATGCGATGAAGCGTCGTGTTGTTACCGCTTTTATCAAAGATTATATTGAAAATCCTGATTTTGATTACAGTATGTGTCATTTAGGGGCATTGGATCGATTTGGGGTAATGCCATCTTTGAAAGGAAAACTTACCGATGAGGAACGTCAAGCTGTCGCAGAGTGGGTATATGACCGTTACAGTGGTGTGACTTTCAAGTGAAAGCTTTTCTTTATTTAACTATTTTCATTCTTCTTTTCATTATCATGAAAGCATTTTATTTTGATGAATGGTTGGAAAAGAGGCGATTGGATACCAATAGTTCGGTTGAAGCCAATCAAAGTAACAGTGACAACGCAATGCCTGTCAGTGAGATTGGAGACGGTATTGCAAAGAAGCTTAATGGGAAAATTTAGAGGATGTAATCTTCCAAATCAATCTCTTCTGTCTCTAAAACAGGATTAACGGCAAAAACGCCGTAGTGCTTGGCACTCTCTTTTGATCCGCTAATAAGGGGGTGCCATGCGGGGAGGGGGAGGTTATGGTGGCGTAATCGATAGGCACAGCTTTCGGGGAGCCAATCAAACTCAGCAGCTCTTTCTACCGTGAGTTTCGTACACCCCTCCACCTTTTTGGCTCGGTTAGCATAATCACTGCATTGCCCCGCCTCTAAATCATAACAATGACATACGACACGGGTGGTGAGGATGGGGGCGTTTTCATCTTCTTCGTCTTGCAATCGATGCAAACAGCATAGTCCACACCCATCACACAGTGCCTCCCACTCGTCATGGCTTAGTTCATTAAGTTGTTTGGTTTCCCAAAAATTATTAGTTTCGTTTTTCATCTTGAAAGTTTACCCTTTTTTCCCTCGAGATAAGATAACACCGCTTAGTACAATCAATAGTGCTCCTACTATGGTCATCGTTGTGGGAAGAACATCTCCAAGGAGTATCCCAAAAAGGGAGGCGAAGAGGACAATGGAGTAACTAATAGTACTCACCAATCCTGCTTCGGCATAAAAATAGGCACGGGTCATGAAAATTTGTCCATATGCAGCGGCTATTCCCATAAGAAGTATCCAAAGCCAGTTCAATCCATGAGGAATAACAAATACATTAAGGGCAAATGCCAAGTGTGGTGAGAAATAAAATTGGGCACAGAGCATTAAAAGAGCAGGAAGAAGGGTACCAAAGAACATAAACGAGAGGACAACAGTACGCTCATCGTAATAGGCTTTGAGACTTCGGACACTGGTGTAGGCTAAAGCAGAGAGAAAACCGACTAAAATTCCCATAATATTGAGATAGGAAAACTCCAATGCACTTAGTACCCCAACTCCTAAAAATCCGATAATGATCGCAGATACCGAACGTAGCGAGAGTTTTTC
>JAABPY010000197.1 GCA_011391735.1 Sulfuricurvum sp.
ATGTAGAGCACCAGTATGAGACCAAGTGTGATTGTTCGGCGGACGATTTAGTTGCTCGTCAACGCTATTTCAATATTACCCAAGAGATTGTTGAGCAAGTCATTGAGCCGATGATGCGCGATGGGAAAGAGGCGGTTGGTTCGATGGGGGATGATACTCCATTGGCTGCTTTTAGTAGTGTTCAACGTAACTTCAGCGATTTTTTCAAACAACGTTTTGCACAAGTGACCAATCCCCCGATTGACCCTATTCGTGAAAAAGTGGTGATGAGTTTGAATACAGGGTTTGGTGAAGTTCATAATATTTTGGATGAACTTCCCTCTCATGCCAATCGCCTAAAATCAATCTCACCAATTATGCTCAAAGAAAAATTGGAAGTATTGAAATCGTTTGGAGATAAAAAATCTCCCCGTTTTCACCCCTATTATACCAATGAATCTTTTTCCACAGCGTATCAAGGTTCTTTAAAAGAGGCGTTGGATACTCTTGTTGTTGCTGTCATTAAAGCGGTCAAGGACGAAGGTATTCGGATTATTATCCTTGATGATAGTGGATTTGATGCTCACCATAAAACGATTCCGATGGTGATGGCAGTTGGTCGTATTAGTCATGCGTTATTACATCACAAAATACGTCATCTTGGCTCTATTATCGCTGTTACAAGTGAAGTAGTCGATTCGCATGGTGCAGCAACGTTAATCGCTTACGGTGCCAGTGCTATTCATCCAAGCCTTTTATTTACAACGATTGCAGCGCGGGTACAACAAGCCAATGAAAATGAGACCAATTGTGCTGAAGCCTTTAAGGCAGCGCATACGGCGATTAATGCAGGACTTCTTAAAATTATGTCCAAAATGGGGATTGCAACCATTGGTTCGTATCGAAATTCAGGGCTTTTTGATGTTATGGGATTAAGCCGTGAAATCGTGGATGAGTGTTTTGGCGATTCTCACGTGATGATTCCAGGGTTGAGCTATGCTGACATTGATGAGCGTTTGGAAAAAAATCATAAAGAGGCATTTGAACAAAATGGATTTAACCGTATTTTCCCTCTGAAAATTGGTGGATTCTATAAATTTTACAATGGTCAAGAGCACCATGACTTTAGCCCAGACGTGATTCACGCCATCCACCGTGTATCTAAAACAGGGAAGCGTGAAGATTTTGACCATTTAAGCCATTTGATTAACAAGCGGGGTCAAAAATTTATCCGTGATTTCTTTGAATTTAATTCCGATCGTTCCCCTATTGATATTAGCGAAGTGGAATCAAAAGAGGCAATTTTCAAACGATTTGCCTCTGCTGCAATGAGTTTGGGCTCTATCTCTCCTGAAGCACATGAGTGTGTTGCCGTGGCGATGAACACCATTGGAGCACAAAGTAACTCTGGTGAGGGGGGAGAGGATTCGGCACGTTTTGGTACGTTGAAAAATTCAAAAATCAAACAAGTGGCATCGGGACGCTTCGGGGTAACACCTGCGTATTTACGCTCAGCCGAAGAGATTCAAATCAAAGTCGCTCAAGGGGCGAAGCCAGGGGAGGGGGGTCAACTTCCAGGGCACAAAGTTTCGGGTCTAATTGCCCGTTTACGTCATACAACCCCAGGGGTAACGTTGATTTCACCACCTCCTCATCACGATATTTATTCTATTGAGGATTTGGCGCAACTTATTTTCGATATGAAGCAAGTCAATCCTCGTGCAACAGTAGCCGTTAAACTCGTTTCCGCCGCAGGGGTTGGGACGATTGCTGCGGGTGTTGCCAAAGCGTATGCCGATAAGATCATCATTTCAGGGGGCGATGGCGGTACAGGTGCAGCACCTCTTACCTCCATTAAATTTGCAGGAAATCCATGGGAATTGGGACTTTCAGAAGCGCATAATGCCCTCAAAGTAAACAATCTTCGTGGTCTTGTTCATGTTCAAACGGATGGCGGACTCAAAAGCGGTCAAGATGTGGTCAAAGCGGCACTCTTGGGGGCGGAGAGTTATGCATTTGGTACAGGTGTCCTTACTATTATCGGCTGTAAAATGCTTCGTATTTGTCATGTCAATAAGTGTTCGGTAGGGATTGCAACCCAAAATGAGAGTTTACGTGCCGATTATTTCAAAGGGACAGTCGACCAGCTTATCAACTATTTCACCTATTTAGCCGAAGATGTTCGTCAAATTATGGCGAAATTGGGTTACAAAACGATGGAAGAGCTCGTAGGACGTAGTGATCTACTCAAAATTACCAATAGTGAATTTGCTCGTAAATTTGATTTTAGTAATGTTTTGCATCGTGAAGAGGGTGTTAATACGTGCCAAGAATCTTCAAACAAACCGTTTGATGATAATGCGTTTGAAATTGATGTCTTGACAGAGGCGATGGAAGCGATTAAAAATCCTGACCATTCTATCCGTATTACAAGAGATATATGTAATCTTAACCGTAGTTTTGGGGCACGTGTCAGTGGTGAAATCGCCCAATATTACGGTGATAAAGGGCTTAAAACCGATACGATTAGAATTGATCTCAAAGGAATTGCAGGTCAAGCGTTGGGTGCATTTTTGATCCACGGTGTCTCTATTCGTCTTGAGGGTGTTGCGAATGACTACATCGGTAAAGGGATGCACGGCGGAAAAATCATTATTAAATCGCAAAACCAAGGGGAAGCGTTTGCCGCTGGCGGTAATACGTGTCTTTACGGTGCAACGGGTGGTAAGCTCTTTGTTGCAGGTTGCGTAGGGGAACGTTTCGCTGTTCGTAACTCAGGGGCTTTGGCTATTGTCGAGGGGACAGGGGATAATGCGTGTGAGTATATGACAGGTGGTATTGTTGTTATCCTAGGTCAAACAGGGATTAACTTCGGTGCGGGAATGACGGGCGGTATTGCGTTTGTGTACGATGAAAATCATAGTTTTGTCGAAAATGTCAACCGTGAACTCGTGGATGCCCTTCGTATTGATACCGATGATGGAGATGAAGCACGTCATTATCTTAAGCGTTTGCTCAAAGATTATGTAGCGGAAACCCAAAGTGAAAAAGGGCAATCCTTACTCAATAACTTCCGTAATGAGATCCGAAATTTCTGGTTGGTTCGACCGAAGAACTTAACCAAATTGCCACTTAATCCTGACAAAGGGGACTAACACAAATGAGAGAATTTTTAACCATTGAACGAATAGAGCCTATTAAACGCGGTGTTGTACAACGACTCAAAGATTTTAGTGAAATTTACGAACCAGTGGAAGCCTATGAAGCAACGGCACAAAGTGATCGTTGTATTCAGTGCGGTGATCCGTTTTGTCTCAATAAATGCCCATTGCATAATTATATCCCTCAATGGCTCAAAGCCGTTGCGGAGAAAGATCTGAAGTTTGCGTTTAATCTCTCTAATGAGCCATCACCGTTTCCTGAAGTGATGGGGCGTATTTGTCCTCATGATCGTCTGTGTGAAGGAGATTGTACCCTTAATGATGGGCATGGAGCCATTACCATTGGTTCCATCGAAACGTTCATTAATGAAGAGGGATTTAAGCACGGAATGAAACCCTATTTTCCAGGGATTACCACCGATAAAAAAGTGGCGATTATCGGATCAGGACCAGCAGGACTTTCAGCTGCAACGTATCTTCTTCGTTCGGGTATTTCAGTTACGATGTATGAACGCTCGGATCGGGCAGGGGGATTATTGACGTATGGTATTCCTAGCTTCAAATTGGATAAAAAGATTGTTGATCGTCGTGTTGGATTTCTCGTCGATGCAGGGATGAAGCTGATTGTCAACTGTGAAGTGGGGAAAGATGTGGAGTTTGATGCGATCGCTGATACGCATGATGCCGTCTTTATCGGTATTGGTGCGACCAAAGCGAAGGGGGCAAAAATTGCAGGTGAAAACAGTCAAAATGTTTATGCCGCAATGGAATACCTTACCGCCATTCAACGTAAAAACTTTGGACTCTCCTACGATAAGAAATTTGATTTCAAAGATTTAGACGTTGTGGTTATCGGGGGGGGTGATACGGCGATGGACTGTGTTCGTACCTCCAAGCGTGAGGGGGCAAAAAATGTCACCTGTTTGTACCGTCGTGATGCTCATAATATGCCTGGATCTCAAAAAGAGTATAAAAATGCTGTTGAAGAGGGGGTCGATTTTATCTTTAATGCTTCTCCTAAAGAGGTTATTTTAGGGGAAAATTCAAAAGCAGTTGGTGTTTCTATGGCAAAAACCATCTTGGGTGCCAAAGACGAAAGTGGTCGCCAAAAAATGGAAGAGATTAAAGGGGCTGATTTCAATATCAGTGCGGACATTGTGATTATGGCACTTGGTTTTGATCCTGTTGTACCTGCTTTTTTAGCGGAGAACGGGATTAGTGTCAATAATTGGGGCGGTATTACCATTGATTCGACCTACCAAACGACAACCAAGGGTATTTATGCAGGGGGAGATTGCTATCGTGGGGCTGATTTGGTCGTTACCGCAGCCTTTGATGGTCGTGAAGCAGCACGCTCAATTGCGAAGTCATTGCTAGGTTAATGGAGAACCTTTTTGTCAATGCCGTCATCTTGACCCTTTTGGAGGTGCGTGATACGTTGAAATGTTCCCATGACACTTCTCTCTTTGATTCTTTTGAGAGAGGGGAGGGGGGGGATATCAGCAGTGGTTTTGATCTTCAAGCTGAAGCTATTTTTTTTAAACATCTATCTCCTTTTGGCTCCCTTTTTTCAGAAGAGAGCGGATGGATGACCCCAAAATCTATTTTTAATATTATCCTTGACCCCATTGATGGAAGCGATAACTTTGCCTCTTTTTTCCCTTATTATGGGGTTTCGGTTGCCAGAGAGTATTTAGGAAAAACGGTTGAAGGGGTTGTCTGTAATCTGTCAAATGGGGATGTTTTTGTCCGTACACAAAGTGATTATTATCGTACTACATTGACGACTCCTAATGTTTTTTATCCCATTTCTATTACCCAAAATCCCAAAATAGGTCTTTTCGAAAAAGCTCATGAACATCCCCGTTTGGGTGAGAAGCTGATGGAAAATCATCTCAAATATCGTTCCCCAGGTGCTGTTGCCCTTTCGTTGGCATACGCCCCCTTAGTAAAATATGTGTTATTTTTAGGTACAATGCGCCCGTTTGATATTCAAGCAGGCTTATATTTGAGCCAACATCTGTATGGAGTGAGCACAGAGAAGTATATTCTCCTTAGCTCTTCGTTAGAGGTGTTCGATCGGATACGTATAATCGTAGAAAAGGAGTATTTTTGAGTCTATTTAACCTATTTAAAGATTCTGAAAAAAAGAAACAGCCCACCAAGAGTGAAGCCCCTGCCCACTGGATTAAATGCAGTGCGTGTCAATCGTTGTTGTATTACAAGGAGATGGAAAAACAGCATCACGTTTGTCCTAAGTGTGGATTTCACCTCCGTATCGGGATTAATGAGCGCCTTGCTTTAATCGCTGATGAGGGAAGTTTTGTTGAGTATGACGCATCCTTGAAGCCCATTGATCCATTGAGTTTTGTGGACAAAAAAAGTTATGCTGCACGCATTGAAGAGGGATATGCTAAAAATGGTCGCTACTCCTCTGTTGTAAGTGGTGAGTGCCGCATTGAAGGCTCATCGGTTCAGCTCGTTGTGTTTGATTTTAACTTTATGGGGGGATCGCTTGGCTCCGTTGAGGGGGAAAAAATTGTCCGTGCTATCAATCGTGCGATAGAGAAACGTCAAGGATTGATTATTGTCAGTGCCAGTGGCGGTGCACGGATGCAAGAGAGTACCTTTTCACTGATGCAAATGTCCAAAACCTCCGCCGCCTTGGCACGTCTTTCGAATGCAAAACTCCCCTATATTTCACTCCTTACGGATCCAACGATGGGGGGAGTGAGTGCTTCATTTGCAACATTGGGTGACATTATCATCGCAGAACCAGGGGCATTGATCGGCTTTGCAGGTCAACGGGTTATTAAACAAACCATTGGTTCGGATCTCCCTGAAGGGTTTCAGCGGGCGGAGTTTCTCCTTGAAAAAGGTTCTATTGATATGGTAGTCGTACGTAGTGAGCTCAAAGAGACACTGGGCGATCTTCTTAAGCTTCTTCTCCCCTAATGCAGTTGTATGCATTGTGTGATCGTGATCTACTTCGTTCACGAAATGTTAGTATTGAATCATTTATTCACAAAGCAAAAGAACATAATGCCAAAATTATCCAATATCGTAATAAAAATGACAATATTGGAATGATTAAAAAAGAGTTAATACTCCTGCGGCAGTTATATGATGGATTTTTGATTATCAATGATTACTATGAATTAATAGACTTTTGTGATGGGGTTCATCTTGGGCAAGAGGATTTACTCTCCATTGATTCTAACCCAAAAAGGGCAATATCAATCCTTAAAGCGGCTATTGGAAATGACAAAATTATTGGACTCTCAACGCACAATAAAGCCGAAATTGAGATTGCAAACACATTGGATATCAATTATATCGGTTTAGGGGCGTATCGTGCTACGTCAACGAAAGGTGATGCCCAAGTTTTAGGGGAGAACCTCGATACATTAGCGTCACTTTCTAACCATCCCGTAGGGGCAATTGGTGGGGTGAACATTACGGATCGCTTTACCCATGTCACTTATCACGTCATAGGAAGCGGTTTGCTATGACGATTTCATTAATTTCCATTGCCAAAAAAGAGCGTTCCCTTTATGATCCTCTTTACCAAGAACAGATAAAAATGATCTCCCGTTTTGCTAAACTAGAGGATATCGAACTCTTTCCTAAAGAGGTGGTCAAAGCCCATACGATTGGCCCTGAAGCCTCCAAGAGTGCCTATACCAAGGTATTGGAGCCAATGATAGGAAAAACCTATTCGATTGCGTTACATCCTGATGGAAAAAAGATCGATTCTTTGGCGTTTAGTAAGCTTATAAGTGATAAAATTGCGATACAATTTTTTATAGGTGGCGCATATGGTTTTGAAGAGTCGTTTGTTGCGAAATGCGATAGCATTATTAGCCTCTCAGAGATGACAATGAGTCATAAAATTGCTAAGGCTGTTTTACTGGAGCAGGTATATCGTGCTTTTAGTCTATTAAGTAACCACCCCTATCACAAATAAGGAACCGTATGAGAGAAAATGAACTACACTATTTTGAGGAAATTTTACTCACTCGAAAAGTGCAAATTATTAAAAATTTAAACGGCGTTGAAGCTGAAATGATTCAGTTGCGTGAGTGTGAAGTGAATGATGAGGGTGATTATGCTTCTATCAGTAATGACAACATGGTTGAAAGTGCTATTGGGGCGCAACAGTTGCAAGAATTGAATGAAATTGACATTGCATTAAATAAAATAAAAGCCAAGCAATATGGTATTTGTGAAATGTGTGAAGATGATATTGGCTTTCAACGGCTAAAAGTAAAACCCCATGCTCGATATTGTATTGTTTGTCGTCCAATTGTTGAAAAAAATAAAGTCTAAGGAGGAAGAGAATGCAATTAAAACGTTATACCTTTGCATCATTGATTTTGATGATTTTAGTGGGAGTTGCTACTTATACCATTAATAGTGAAACAATTTCGTTTGATTTGATGGGGATACACTTTCCCAACCTTCCTATTGCCCTTTGGGTTGTTGTTCCCGTTATTCTTATGTATCTTGCTAGTGTTATGCACATGGCATTTCATGCTTTATTGGGGAATTTAAAGCTTCGTAAACTTGATCGTGACAGTGAAAAAATGGTTACAGCTCTTCGAGATGCTCTATTGGGAGTTAAGGATCGTAATAATATTTATAAAAGTGACAACTATAAGATTATGGGTAAGCTTATTGATAACTCAGTTCTTCTCCCCTTTGATACCCTTAAAGAGGTTGGAAATGAGACAATTGATGAGGCAGTACAGTTGTTGCGTGATGTTCAGAATAAAAAAAGGGTAGACATGAAAAAGTTTCAATTGGCAAATTCAACATCACTTGTAATTCAAAATAATCTTAACCGCCTAGAACGAAATGAGCTAACTCCGGATGAAGTATTCTCACGGGCTGATACCTATGGTGATATTGTATGCTTAAAGGCCTATGAAGAGTATGTTAAAACGGCATCTGTGGGTTCTATTTTAAAATATAAGAACCTTTTTAGTATGCCATCACTTTTAAGCTTTGTTGGGCGAATCAATAGTTCTGTTGAGGGCATTGAGATAAGTAATGAGGAATTGGTTTCACTTCTGAAATCACTTAATCTCAACAGCTCTGATTATATTGATTTGTCAATAGCTTTATCTAAAAATATGCTTCCCGAACAACGTATTCGCTTATTTGAAGCATTAAGTGAAAATAATGATGAAGCAATGGAAGGGTATTTTTATACGTTGTATGATTTGCAAATGATTGATAGTGCGAATGAAATTCTTAACAATACGGCAAAAGATGATTATCTCATTTTTAAAGCGTATCGTGATCTCAAGCGTGCGAATAAACACTACGATATCGCTCTTTTTCTACATAAATAACTCTTTCGCCTTTTTGGGCGAAAATAACTCTTTTTCAGGTATATTATGACTCCAAAACTCTCTTTTGATACCCCTGTTTATGCCCTTGCCCCCCTTGCTGGTTACACTGACTTGCCTTTTCGCAATGTGGTAAAAAAATTTGGTGCCGATTTGACGGTGAGTGAAATGCTCAGCTCCAATGCCCTTATGCACGGTTCGGCTAAAACATTTAAAATGTTGGAACGTAGTCCCAATGAAGATCCTTACTCGGTACAAATTGCAGGCTCCGAAGAGGAGGTTGTTCGTCGTGCGGTTGAGATTCTTAATGAGCAAGAAAATATTGATATTATTGATCTTAATTGCGGATGTCCTGTCCCAAAGATCGTTTCTCATGGTTCAGGAAGCTCACTGTTAAATGATTTACCCCGTATGGCTCGCATTATTGAAACGATTAAAAAAACCTCCAATAAATCAACGCTAAGCGTCAAGATACGGCTTGGATTTGAATCGAAGAACCATCTTGAAATTGCAAAGCTTGTAGAAGATTGCGGAGCTGATTTTCTCGCCGTTCATGGGCGTACTCGTGCGGGAAAATTTAAAGCTCCAGTTGATTATGATGCAATTGCTGAGATTAAAGCCCATCTCTCTATCCCTGTTATTGCAAATGGGGATATTGATTCGTATGAAAAAGGGCAATGGGTTCTTGAACATACCAAAGCCGATGGGTTGATGATCGGTCGGGGAGCCGTGGGTGCACCGTGGATTTTTCATCAGCTTAAAACAGGGAGTGCTACGGTTGACCCCCTTATCAAGCATGCGATTATACTAGAGCATTTGGATGGGATGATCCGCTTTTATGGGGCACGGGGGGTTGTTACATTTCGAAAACATGTTCATACTTATTCCAAAGGATATGAGGGGGCATCGGCGTTGCGTGAGCTTCTCAACCGTATTGATGATCCCGTCCATTATCGTGCTATTGTGGATGAGTTTTTTCTTACCCATCGACAAATAGGGGAAGGGTTTAAGGCTTCCGATATGAATTGTGAGTGTTAACTTTTTCTAATACAATCGAAGGTTAAGGAGTTTTCCTTTATAATCACGCTAGGTACACAAGTGATAGCTTGGAACTAGTAATCCCAAGAGGAAAGTCCGGGCTGCTGTAGGACACGGTTCCATCTAACGGATGGCCACGGTAACGTGAGGGACAGTGCAACAGAGAGTAGACCGCCAAAACGCAAGTTTTGGTGAGGGTGAAACGGTGGGGTAAGAGCCCACC
>JAABPY010000198.1 GCA_011391735.1 Sulfuricurvum sp.
ATCAACGGACAAGCTGATTTACTCAAAAGCGGTAAAATTACCGTCGATAGTTTGAGCTTTTATGTCAGTGAGAGGGTAAAAGTATTGACCAACGGAAAACAAACCCCAACAGGAAGCAAACCCAATACGATAGTGGATTTCCCCATTGGTATCAAGTAAAAAAGGAAAGAGTATGAAAAAATTATCCATCGGAATATCGACCCTAAAAGAGATTATTGAAGAAAATTATCTCTATGTGGATAAAACAAAAAATGCACAGGAGTATTAAAAGTGATAAATCACAAAGAAAAATTAATGGAAGTTTTTGAAAGAGAAGCTAAATTAGATGAAAAAAGAAAAAAACTTGATATGAAAATGGATAAATTATTTCAACAAAAAGCAGATATTGCTTTTGAATTTTATTTAGAATTTCTAGATTCCAATAAAGAATGCAATGGAAATTCAGAATATTTTAAAATATACATTGAGAATGGTTACTTGGTGGCAGAAGAGTTAATATTTATTAAAAAGTATCATAGTTATTTAGAATTCAAACATAGAAGCATACATAGACAAGATCGTAGAACTTCTGTATATTTTGATGTAAAACGAAGTGCTTATGCCAGTAATGCTGTCGTAATTGATAAAAATCAATATGATAAAATTGCAAAAGAATTTATCATAAAAGTTAGAGAATAGTATTATTCCCGTATAAATTATCCAGACTTGAAAACATCAAAGATAGATGGGGAATAAGTGATTATAAACGGGTCAAAGAGTAAGCATTTGGAATTATATCGACGGTGAAAATTTCATTAAATACAAACATCAAAAAAGGATAGAAATGGAAAATGAAGAACATAAACCACGGATAAAACCGATCATCGAGGGGGCGGAGACACTTTCGCTTGGTATTTCGATGGTTGTAGCGGTGTTGATTGGTGTTGCGATGGGGTTGGGACTTAAAAAGCTTACGGGTGTATCGTGGCTCTTGTGGGTCGGTGTCGCTATTGGTATCCTTGCAGCGTTTATGAACGTCTATAAAGCCTACAGCAAACAGTACAAAGAGTTTGAAGAGCTCTCCAAAGACCCTCGCTACAATATGGGGCAAACGATTGGTAAGGATGAGGATGAAGATTAAAAAAGTTCTTTTGCCTCTCCTCGCCCTTCAAGGGGGTGTCTTTCTTTTGTTGCTCCTTTCGAAAAGTGTTTTTGCCAGTTTTGAAGTGGCATTGCTTTCAGGAGTATTCATTACGATGGGATCGTTGT
>JAABPY010000199.1 GCA_011391735.1 Sulfuricurvum sp.
TGAGGAGGATAAAGACATCATTGACAAGATGGATGACCCTTTTGATCTGTATGACGAAAAAGAAGGTGAGAATGATATTACCGATATAAAAGCGATGATAAAAGAGGAAAAGGCGCGACAAAAACAGCATCTTGTCGAAAATACGGTCAAAAACAGTTCGGCATTGGTTTCGGCGTATCGTCTTATCCCGTACGCTTTTTTGATCCTTGGGTTTATAGGGCTAAACAATAACCATGCGATGCAACTGTTCCCTTATTTAGTTGGGTTGGGAATGGGGATTATTGTGGGGTATTTTGTTTCACGAGAGTTGTTTATTGCAAAAGAAGTTTAGAGTTGAATGCTCAAAAAAATATTTGTGCTCCATAACCTCTAGGAATATCCCTTCTGCGAGGATTTAAAATTCTATTTCTTAATATTACCTTTATAATGCAATGGATAGAATTGTTGTAGGTTACAAACAAGTCAAATGAGGAGTTGTGAATGAAGATGCTGTTTGGCGTTTGTATAGCGATGGCGTATACAACGATTCTCAGTGGTGTTGATGCCACGTGTGTTCCACCCGAAAGTGTCGGTCTCTCATCACAGAGGCTAAAAAATATCGATACACTGACCGATACGCTTATCGATGAGAAAAAGATGGCGGGAACGGTCGTGTTGGTCGCCCGCCATGGTAAAATCGCTTATTTCAAGGCAAGTGGCAAAGCCGATGAGGGCAAATCGATGGAAAAAGATTCGATTATGAGAATTATGTCGATGTCTAAGCCTATCACGAGTGTTGCGACGATGCTGTTGTACGAGCAGGGTAAACTTCTCCTCTCCGACCCTGTCTCCAAATACATTCCTGAGTTCAAAAATCAAAAAGTATTGGTTCCTCTTCCACAAGGTTCACCTTTCCCCTATAAACTGGTTCCCGTCAAGCGAGAAGTGACCATACGGGATCTTTTAGCTCATACATCGGGTATTATGTATATCTCGTACGCAGGTTTGTACCCCAATGAACTAGGGCGTAAGGATATGTTGGATCTTTATAAAGGGGCGCAGATTAACGATGGGTATTGTCGAAGCGATGAAGAGATAGGGGATATGGTCAAGCGGTTGGGACGGCTTCCCTTGAGCGCACAACCAGGAGAACTTTGGGAATATGGTCTTAACTCCGATGTTTTGGGGTATCTTGTAGAGGTGGTATCGGGGATGAAGTTTGACAAATTTGTCGAACAAAATATCTTCAAGCCTCTCAAAATGGACGACAGTTACTTTATTCTACCGCAAGAGAAAGTGCACCGCCTTGCTGCTGTTTATAAAAGCGATTGGAACGGAGGTTTAGAGCGAGTGGGAGAACATGAGATGCTTTTTAGCAATGAACTTGCCATGTGTCCCTATAATGCGTATGAGACGTCAGGGAAATACTTCTCAGGTGGCGGCGGAGTTCTCTCAACAGCGTACGATTATTTTCGGTTTTCTCAAATGCTTCTCAATAAGGGTGAACTCGATGGGGTTCGGCTTCTGAGTCGAAAAACCGTTGAGCTAATGACGGCGACGAACCACAGTGGACAATTTTATGCAGACTACTTGCACGACAAGGGGTGGAAGTTTGGACTGGGATTTGCCATCCAACAAGATCGTGAACACAATGTTGACGCAGGAGATGTTGGGGTGTTTGAGTGGGCAGGTTTGTATTCGACTCGCTTTAGTGTTGATCCCAAAGAGGAGAAAATCACTATCTTTTTCTCACAGACAACTCCATTTGGGCATCACTTTGATGTGTGGGACAAATTAGAGGTGCTTTCGGCATCCGCAATATCCGATTAAGAAAAGAGAAGAACAATGAAAAATTTAGGGATAAAAATAACAGGGTGTATAATTGCAGCATCGGTGTCACTGATGGCAACGGGGCCGCGTGTTACGGCATCCATGTTTACCGACGTTAAAAATGAGATTGTAGCCGTAGAGGCTCCGAAGCTTTATTCGATGCAGCAGAGCAATGGAGGGGTGGTCTTTGAGATTGTTACTGCGGCACTGAAAACACAAAATGAAACAGCAACCCTTACGACCTATCCTATACAAAAAATGGTGGACTATTATTTGACACAAGAAAAAGTATTAGGTTCCATCGGAAGGGTCAAAGAGTTCTCGGCGGAAGATAAAAAGGGGAATATTCTCCTCCCTGTGAGTCGTGTACAGCAACAAGATTACTGGATTCTTTTTAATGTTAAAAATGCGGATGCCAAAACAATTGCCAAAAAATACATGGAGGGGATAACGACTATTTTAAACAATGGTCAATATCATGCAATCCTTGAAAAATATGAAGGAAAAAATAGCCTTTCTGCAGGAGATATTAAAGCCTTTAAGGCACAATGGAAAAAAGAGCTTTTGAAAAAATGAAACAACCTATGTACGGGGTGATACTCTTTTTTCTTTTACTATTTTCTAATAGCGCATTTGCGCAAGAACAGTTTAGTATTACCCTTCAGGCGAATGAGAGTACCCCTTACTGGATTGAAAAACCGCAGTGTAGTGGTATGGGATGCGAAATAATTATGGCAATTTCCAAAGAGATGGGGATAACTACCCGAATTGAATTTCGTCCATTAAAACGGCTCATCGCCGATACGACGAACAATGATTTGGGCAATCCCCTCTTTTATATGAACAATCAAACCTTCGCAGCTATTATCCCCATAGCCGTTACCTACAGTGCCTTTTTCTCTTACCGTCCCCATACGCAAGAATGTTCATTGCATCCGAGTGCAAATGAATGTAGACAAAAACGTATTGGAGCACTGAGGGGAACTATTGCCGATACCACGGCACTGGCTACATTTGGAGTATTTGAAGAGAGCTATACCCATGAATCTCTCTTTAAAAAACTTAAAAAAGGGCGTATCAATATTGCTTTGGAGCTTGATTTGGTCGGTTCCCAAACAATTCGCACCTTATTTCCAAACGAAGTTGATAGTTTTGACGTTCGGATAATTCCCCAAACAGCTTCTCCAATAGCAATTATGATTGACAACTCTACCCCTGAGGCACTAAAGATTGGGCATCGTTATCAAGAGGGGCTCCACCGCATTATTCAAAAAGGGATATATCAAAAGATTCTTCAGAAATATTATAGTAAATCTCCCATACCCTTTGATTGGTATTCGAATCTTTCAAATTTTGAAGCTCTTTACTCAATAACTTCATCAAAGGGTGATCAATGAAGGTTCTGTATAGTTTGCGCATAAAAATCATCTTATGGCTTGTTCTAATTATTACCCTTTTTATAGGGATTTTACAAGCGTATCAATATCACTCACTTAAGAGACAATTGGTGCAAGAACTTAATTATATGGCGGATCAGAAAATTTCCCGATTGGTGCGTGATCTTAGTTTGCCTTTGTGGGAACTTGATAATGGTTGGATAGATAGTATCATAGAGACAGAGATGCGTGAGCCACAAGTGCAGGGTGTGTTTGTTTATGAAGAAGAAAAGATCATTTCGGCGCAAAAAATTGATACGAATGGGAATAAGGTCAAGGCAATAAAGGATCATCTTCAAGGGGATTTTATTCTTCGCATAGGAAGTATTACTCATAGCGGGGTAAAAATTGGAGAGGTGAAATTCTATCTTTCAAAAACCTTGATACAACAGCGACTCAGCGAAGAGCTCTATAAAGCCATATTTTTTACCCTTTTGTTGAGTATCTTGGTTTCACTCGTTTTGGGTTTTATGATTGATATTTTGATTATTCGTCCCATCAATACCCTCCTTAAATTGACCGAGCACATTGCTCATGGGGACTATACCCATTTTGCTCTTTTATCCGCTGATGATGAGATTGGGGAATTGGGAAAAGGGATTGACGCTATGAAGCGTCAAATTCAGAAACGGGAAAATCAACTTGAACAGAGTTTAGAGGAATTAGACAGATTTTTTACAGTATCACTTGATTTGTTATGTATTGCGGATATGGAAGGAAATTTCCTCCGTTTAAATAGTGTATGGAGCCAAGTTTTGGGATATTCGCTAGAGGAGCTTTATCACCATAAATTTTTCGATTTTGTCTATCCTGAAGATATTCCTGAAACGCAAAAAGCAGTTGAACAGCTCATTGGTCAAGAAATGGTGATTGGTTTTGTGAACCGTTATCGTACGAAAGAGGGAAATTATCGATGGTTGGAATGGCGTTCAGTCCCCCAAGGAAAGTTTATTTATGCGGCTGCTCATGATATAACAGAGAGTATTTTACAGCGTAAAAATTTGGAAGAGGCTAATGAAACACTGGAAGAGAAAGTGTCAGAACGGACAAAAGAGTTACATGATGCGAATCAACAACTCCAAGAACTCGATAAACTAAAATCGATGTTTATTGCCTCTATGAGCCATGAGTTGCGAACACCGCTTAACTCTATTATTGGTTTTACTGGGGTATTGTTACAAGGACTAAGTGGCCCTTTGAATGAGAAACAAAGCGATCAGCTACGTCGAGTTAAATCAGCGGGAACCCATCTCCTCTCTCTTATTAGTGATGTTATTGATATATCGAAGATTGAAGCGGGGCGGGTTGAGCCTTTTCCTGAAACGTTTCTTCTCAACGATCTTATGCAGGAGGCTTTTGGTGAGATTGAGATCTTAGCCAAACAAAAAGGGTTAAGTCTTCGAATGGAACCAGCAGCTGCCATAGAGATGTTTACCGATAAAAAACGGCTCTATCAATGTCTATTGAATTATCTTAGTAACGCCGTTAAGTTTACCGAAGCAGGAGAGATTGTTTTGAGTGCCAAAGAGGAAGATGCTCAGGTTCGTATCTGGGTACAAGACAGCGGTATCGGAATTGCGCAAAAAGATAAAGGGAAACTCTTCGAAGCATTTGAACGCCTTGAGACTCATTTACGAGTTATCCCTGAAGGGACAGGGCTTGGACTCTATTTGACACGCAAAATCACCGAATCGCTCCTTCAAGGATCGGTGAATGTCGAAAGCGAAGAGGGGAAAGGGTCGATATTTGGATTGGTAATTCCCAAAAAGATTGTTGTAGAGGAAGAAGTATTATGAGAGAAGACAATGTGACCCATCCTAACCAAAATTTTGCCCGATTTTTTTATAGCATTAAAGTGACATTTACCCTCTTTCTCCTTTTTACCCTTCTATTTGGTTTCTATGTGTACACGGAAAAACAAATCGATCGTGCCCATGAGTTGCGTCTCCAATCGTTTAGGTTAGCGGATGAGTTGCGCCAATCTTCTGATGATCTTACCCGTATGGTACGTGAGTATGTGGTGACAGGAAACCCCCTTTATAAACAGCACTATCTGGAAATTCTTGACATTCGAGATGGTAGAAAAGCACGTCCACTTAATTACCACAATGTGTACTGGGATTTGGTGCTATCGGATAACGTACGTCCACGTCCAAATGGAAAAGAGGCTCCATTGATAGAACTGATGCGCCAAGCTGATTTTACCAAGGAGGAATTTTTCAAACTTGCGCAAGCGAAGATCAATTCGGATCAATTAACCAAGACGGAATTTAGAGCAATGGCATTGATTGAATCGACCCATCCAACTAGTGATAAAAATTATCGTAAGGCATTGGAATTGGTATTTGGAGCCTCGTATAGCCGTGCTAAAGCGGATATTATGGTACCCATTGGAGAATTCTATGAGCTAATGGATACACGTACCCTTGAAAAAGTCGTGACTGCCGAAAATACGGCGACACTCATGAGGATTATCGTTATTGTATTTGGGTTGTTATTAATATTTATCCTCCTGTATGCTTCTCGGGCATTGGATAATATTCTTGGTTGCTCGGTAGATCGTTTGTATGGATACATTGCACGCTTTGGAAAAGGGGATTTTTCAGAAGTTATTGAGGTTCATCACGAGGGGAAAAATAGCATTTTAGATTGGTTGTCCCAAATGCAAACCAACCTTGCCAAAATTGATACCCAACGCAATCAAGCAGAGGAAGAACTAAAACAGTACCAAAACCAATTGGAACAATTGGTGGAAGAGAGAACCTTAGCTTCGTTGGTGGCTAAAAATGCTTTTATCGCATCCATGAACCATGAATTACGTACCCCTTTAAATGCGATTATCGGTTTTAGTGGCGTATTGAAAAAGGAGATGGCAGGAACATTAAATGAGAAACAAAAAGAGTACCTTTCACGGATTCATAAAGCAGGAAAACGGCTCCTGTCGATGATTAGTGATGTGATCGACATCTCTGAACTGGAGTCGGGAAATATCCCTGTTATCGCAGAGCAATTTTCCCTTAGAACCCTTCTTGAAGAGGTGCTAGAGGAAGAGGCGGTGCGGATGGTAAAAAGAGGGTTACAAAGTCGCCTTGAGATGGAGGAAGAGTACCCCATCTACACAGATCGTCGCCGTCTTAAGCAGTCGATAGAAAATTATTTGAGCAATGCCATAAAATTCAGCGAAAAAGGGATTATCACGATACGTGCCCGACAGCTGAATGATTGGCTAGAAGTGGAAATTTCCGATGAGGGGATAGGGATAGATAACCAATATTTTGATAAACTATTCCAACCGTTCGAGCGGTTGGAATCTCGGCTGAAAGTGCCAGCTGGGGGGGCAGGGCTTGGGTTGTATCTCACCAAAAAGATAGTAACAGATCTAATGAAGGGAGAGGTCTATTTTCGAAGTGAGGTAGAAAAAGGGTCTACGTTTGGGCTTCGTATTCCTAGGAGAAAGAAAATTACAATAGATGGGGGAGCCGTTAAATGAGATACAATCAAAAAGTTCTCAATTATCTATTAATAATAATAGCACTTTGGACAGGGATTGTATGGGGCTCTTATCTTTGGAATAGTACACAAGAGAAAATATATATCAATTCATTGGCAAAAAAAGACGCTGTTGCCAATTTTAACAAAGATCAGGCATTTCGTTTTTGGGCAACGCAACACGGTGGGGTTTATGTTCAAGCCGATCACAAAACTCCTCCAAACCCAAATCTTTCCCATATCCCAGAACGTGATGTCATAACCCCATCGGGGAAGGTGCTAACCCTTATGAATCCAGCGTATATGATCCGCCAAATGATGGATGATTTTCCCAATGAATACGGGGTAAAAGGGCGTATCGTCAGTGATAAATTTTTCTGGAAACCCAATGCTCCTGATGCATGGGAAGCAAATGCGATTCAAGAATTCAAAAGGGGAAGTAAAGAGAAGTTTGAATTTACGATGAAAAATAATAAACCCTATTTACGGTTAATGCGTCCTATGATTACAGAAAAAAAATGTCTAAAATGTCATGCTATACAAGGGTACAAAGAGGGGGATGTGCGTGGTGGTGTCGGGGTTATGGTACTTATGACCCCTTATCTTGAAGAGTTGAACAACGTTCGATTAGGTCTTATGGTAACCCATGCTATTATTTATGCAACGGGATTGCTATTGATGCTTTTGGGGGGGAGAAGCTTTAATCGCTATTGGGTTCAACTTGAAGAGGAGCAGGCTAAAGTTCAAGCATCTCATGTTGAGTTGGAGCTCAAAGTGCAAGAACGCACCCGTGAGCTACGTGAAGCCAATAAGCAGTTACAAGAACTTGATCGCCTTAAATCAATGTTTGTTGCCTCAATGAGTCATGAACTACGTACGCCTCTAAATTCCATCATCGGTTTTACGGGGGTGATACTTCAAGGGATGAGTGGCCCTTTGACTGAAAAGCAGACCGATCATCTCCAGCGGGTCAAATCGGCGGGACAGCATCTTCTTTCGTTGGTTTCCGATGTGATTGACATCTCCAAAATTGAAGCGGGGCGTGCCGAAGCGAATATTGAATTGTTTTCTCTTCGAACTCTAATCGAAGAGGCGAAAGGGGAGGTGGCGGTCGTTGCCACACCCAAGGAGCTAACGATTGAAATTGAGATGGATAATGAGGTTCAAATGGAGACAGATAGACGACGTGTATACCAGTGTCTCCTCAATTATTTGAGTAATGCGATAAAGTTTACTGATAAAAGTGGTACCATTAGAATAAGAGTCGAAGAGTGTGATTCCAACGTCAATATTAGTGTGATGGATGAGGGTATTGGTATTGCCAAAGAGGAACAATCAAAACTATTCGAAGCTTTTGAGCGGCTTGAAACACACCTGCGAGTAAATCCAGGGGGGACAGGGCTTGGGCTTTATCTCACCCGAAAGATCACCGAAGATCTTCTTAAGGGGAATGTTTGGATGAGCAGTGAAGTAGGAAAGGGGTCTACTTTTGGTTTAAGTATTCCCAAAAAGATTACACTAAAACAGTTAGAAAGGGGAAAATTACTATGGCAAGAGCATTGATAATAGAAGATAATGAGAACAATATGGAGCTTATTAGCTTTATATTAGAAGCAAATGGTGAGGAGACGTTGCAAGCCATGAACGGTCTTAAAGGGGTAGAAAAAGCACTCTTA
>JAABPY010000200.1 GCA_011391735.1 Sulfuricurvum sp.
TCCACGATGCCAAAGAGCGTCAAAGTATCAAAGATGAGATCATCCGTCTCAAGTCGCTCAACGAACGCCTTAGTGAAGATGCGATCAATCTCACCAATGCCCTCAAAGGGGAAAATAAAACTCAAGGAAATTGGGGGGAGATAATTCTTGAGCGTGTTTTGGAAGATTCAGGTTTGCGTGAGGGGCATGAGTACGACATTCAAACGACCCTCAGCGATGAAGAGGGGAAGAAATTTCGCCCCGATGTCATCGTCCATCTCCCCCAGAACAAAGATATTATTATCGACTCCAAAGTCTCTCTCGTCGCCTACGAAGCCTTTATTCGTGCGAGCAATGACGAAGAACGCGCGCATGCCCTCAAACAACATCTCGTCTCGATTCATGGTCATATCAAAGGTCTCAGTGGCAAGCGGTATGAACAACTTAGCGGTGTTAAAACACTTGATTTCGTATTGCTGTTTATGCCGATTGAGGGGGCGTTTTTGTTGGCATTGGAAGAGGATAATACCTTTTTCAAAACCGCCTACGAGCAAAACATCGTCGTTGTCTCCCCATCAACTCTCCTCGTAACGCTTCGTACCATTGAGCATATTTGGAGAAGCGAATATCAAGAACGTAATGCCAAGGCAATAGCAGAGTCGGCGGAAGCGTTGTATGAAAAGCTGGTGGCATTTGTGGAGGATATGGAAAAAATAGGGGAGCAGATCGGACGGACGCAAAAGAGTTATGAGGGGGCAATGAATAAACTCTCAACGGGTCGAGGGAATCTGATACGGCGCGCGGAGGGGATGCGAAAATTGGGGCTGAAGCCCAAGAGAGAGTTACCCCTTTCGTTGAGAGAGAGTATGGAAGACGAAGAGCTATAATTTGAGACTGCAACTACGCCCATATAGCACAGTTATCTTTTAAAAGATAAGAGAAAGTCTCAAAACCCCCTGCCATACAATTGCTGTTGTAATTCCTGCCGCAAAGCCTGCAAGAATATCATCTCCCATAACACCCCATCCCCCTTTGGCTTCACGATCAATCCGTCCGATAAGTGACGGTTTTTTAATATCATAAAGACGAAAGAAAATAAAGCTTAGTACGATTTGAACGGCGATACCATTACTCCAAACGACTACATCATTTAATCCAAAGGGTATGGCAGGGGCAATAGTAAGAGCAATCCACATCCCCACAAGCTCATCAATGACAATGCTCCCATTGTCATGCGTCCCTGTTTCAATTTCGTAGAGGTCAATATGTTTGATAGCAAACAAGGTGATAAGGATGGAGAGCATAAAGAGGGTTTGGGAACCAAAAAACATCAACAGTGCCACGCCAAAGGGGAGTGAGACGAGAGTCCCTACCGTTCCGGGAGCTTTGGGGGCTAAACCGCTGTAGCCTACGGTGAGAAAAAGCCATCGTAAATTCATATGTATCCTTTAGGTGAGGGAGGTTGTTTGGTAGAGATTCATCAGTTCGGTATAGAAATCTTTTTCGCTACGCTCTTCGAGAAGCCCGTTAATAGGCATAATATCATAATAGAGTTTGGCAAGATTACGAAACCTATTAGGGTACAAAGAGGCGACGATAAGAGAGGAGATCTCTTTACGTATGAGTACTGCAGGCGGGAGTAGCCCCTGTTGCATCAGCTCTAAAATCGATTCGGCATGGTAGCTAATATGGTGATGGTGACCATGGGGGCACGTTTGGATACTCACAAGAGTTTTACAAAGGTTACAGTAGACATATTCACTGGCGATACTAAGCTCTATATCTATCCCTACGAGGTGATCTAAGGCTGATTTATTGGCACTGTGGTCGTAATACATCCCAATGCCTGCATGATTTTGCCCAATAACGAGACGATCACATCCATAATTTTTAGCAACAATGGCATCGATGATGACTTCATTACTCCCTGCAAAAATATAAATATTTTCAAGGGGGACAATAACAACACGACCGTGCGGAAGATAATTTTGAACAAAATAATTGAGAGCTTCATAGCGCAGTTCATAGCTTAAATTGGCATTATTATTAGGTTTAAGCAAAAAGATAACCACTAAATCTGTTTGCTCTAAACTCTGCCGTATAAGTCGTTCATGGGCACGGTGAAGCGGATTGGCTGCCATAAAAATAGCCGTGGTATGCTTGGCCTCAATACGTTCTTTGGCTTCTTCTATTGTCTTTTTGGTTATATCAATACGGCAAGTGTCGATAGTGTATTTGCCACTAATGGCGTATTGTCCTAACCGTTTGAGGGTCGCACTAACTCCAGGGTGGGAAAGCTCTTCTGTTCCATAAATTTGTCGAAGGCGTTCATGCGGATCGATGGGAAAGACTTCATCAACAGCTATTTCACCCACAATATCATGCTCGCAAATAAGGTCAAGTATCTCCCCTTTTTTGGTACTAAGTAAAATAGATTCATTGGTTTTACCACTGGGAGAGAGGATGAAGGGAAAGGGAAAAGAAGAGCCATTAAAGAGACCGCTTTGGAGAACTTTATCGCTTTCCTTTTTATTCATCAGCTCACGAACGGGAGAGAGAATACCTGATTTTAACAACGCAAGAGCTGCGTACGCTTCTTGATCGATATAAAGGGCTCTATTTTTTCTTGATGATGCCATATTTTTTTCTCTTTTCCCATAAACTTTTGCGTGAAATCCCTAACTTTTTGGAAAGTTCTGTGTCGGGAAAACGGTTTTGAAAGTTGGTCATAATGTATTTAACGTATTCTTCAATAGGGAGAATCTCCCCTTGATCGAAAAGATGGTTTTCACTTTCGATCTCTATAAGACGACAGGGGATATTCTCTGTATAATCGGTACTGGAAATGATACAAGGGCGTTTCTCGATGAGATCAAAAAATAGTTTGTGTTCACTTTTTTTCAAATTTTGAAAATCAGTAATGTATAAAACATTATTATTAGAGAGTAATGAGAGTTCTTGCATCGCTTTAGCGGAAGAAAGAGAGACAAATTGAAGGGGTTGTTTATGATGATCTGCATACCGAAAGGCAAAAGCATCCGCATATTTTTGGTAACCACTGCAAATCATCAACGGAAGTTCGGTTTTATCAAAATCTTCATCAATTTTTACACTGCTAAATGCGTGTGATATGTATTTCTCGTAGGTTTGATTTTGACGACGAATTCGTTCATAATTTTGAAAATGTTGAATTTTTCGGATCAGTTCTTCAATCATAAAGGGTTTAAGGATATAATCTTTTGCCCCTGCTGCAAGAGGTTTGGAAACAGTATCGTTACTTACATACGATACCATTAAAATGACCACAGCATTTTTATACGCTTCAATAACGGGGTAAATATCATGACCATTAATATTCGTTGAGAGGAGGACCACATCGTAATCTATCCCCTTTAGCCCTTCTTTCGTAGAGCTACTAATGTCACAATTATGACTCAAGTCGCTAAGCTTGGAAGCGATACTTTGTGCGAGATAGATCTCGTTTTCGATAATTAATACGTTCATTCATGTTTCCAATCAAAATAGTGTACAGAAGCGGTTGCAATAACACCAACTCCCTCTTTGCGTCCGATAAATCCTAAATGTTCTGTTGTTGTTGCTTTAACATTGACCCGTGCGGGTGCAAGATCCATGAGTCTTGCTAAAGTTTTGCGCATGGCCTCTTTATAAGGGGCAACTTTTGGGACTTGAGCAATGATCGTAATATCCGCATGGGAGATGACAAAGCCAAATTGATGAAGCTTTTCGACGCACTTGGCGAGGAGAATTTTCGAATCGATATTTTTGTAGCTCTCGTCATTATCAGGGAAGAGCATCCCAATATCACCCAAGCACGCAGCACCTAGGAGGGCATCAATGAGGGCATGAATAGCAACATCGCCATCGCTATGCGCCATAAATCCAAAGGGGCTGTCAATCGTAACTCCCCCTAGCACCATGGGTTTTGCCTCTTGGAATCCATGGACATCAAAGCCATTTCCTGTAAATGTCATCGAAGAAGGGGGGGCTAAACACTCTAATGAAGCCAAATCACTTGTTCGTGTGATCTTATCGGCATTCATATCCCCTTCAATGTAAAAGCGTGACCCACCGTAAGCCACAATCGCACTACTCTCATCCGTATAGTCAATGGACGTTTCAAGGGCATTTTTAAGAATATCAGTACGAGAGAGTTGCGGCGTTTGAACTCTTTGTACTTTTTCACGCACAATAGTTTCATCGTTGTAAATTATGGTATCATTGAGTGCAAGAGTTGGGATAACACAATCGGCTTCCCCCTTGGCAAAAATAAGTCTTTCAATGAGAGCATTGGTAACACATGAGCGTGCAATATCACTAACGAGAGTGTAAGGTGTTGTAACGTACTTCATAGCGTTACGTAACGATTGTTGGCGAGATTCGCCACCGTTGACGATGGTATAGTCGCACATACTTTGCATAAACGGTATTTCATCAGAATGAGCGACAATAATTATATGGGTGAAATTAGCCATCTTGGTGATACGGTTCGTAACAAACAACCAAAGTGGATCGTGTCCAATACGGAGCCATTGCTTTTTCACAGGAACTTTAAAACGGCTTGAATTACCCGCTGCGAGTAAAATAAGTGTCAAATCAGACAATTTATATCCTATTTTTTATAGAGTGTTACGAAATTATACACTTGAAAAGCTTTTTTTTATCTTCTTTATGATAAATTCTAAGAAAATGAGATGGAATTGTTTTCCTAAACATTCTTGAAATTTTTAATATACATTCAAATCAATGCGACCCTTTTAGGGGGTCTTATTTATAAGTCCAGTTATGCTTTTGGAAAATTACAAGGAGTCGGCACGTGAGAACACAATGGGTTGAAGAACGAAAAAATGATACCGTTTGCACTCAAATGTATTATGCCAAGCAAGGTATTATTACAGAAGAGATGAAGTACGTTGCTTCAATAGAAGAATTGGATGCTGAATTGGTTCGCTCCGAGGTAGCACGTGGGCGTTTGATTATTCCTGCGAATATCAATCATAAGAATTTAGAACCCATGGCAATTGGGATTGCGTCGCGTTGTAAAATCAACGCCAATATTGGTTCATCAGCGATTGCATCGGATGTCCAAGGGGAGATTGAAAAAATACAAGTTTCTCAACACTACAAAGCCGATACAGCAATGGATCTCTCCACGGGGGGAGATTTAGATGAAATTCGTCGGGCCGTTATCGCCAATTCTAAAATCCCTATCGGTACCGTTCCCATTTATCAAATCTTACACGATGTGAACAATAAAATCGAAGATTTGAGCATTGAGGTGATGTTGGAAGTGTTGGAACGTCAAGCACAGCAAGGGGTGAGTTATTTCACGATTCATGCAGGGTTCTTGCTCTCAACCATGCCAAAAGTAGCGAAACGTAAAATGGGAATCGTCAGTCGTGGCGGATC
>JAABPY010000201.1 GCA_011391735.1 Sulfuricurvum sp.
ATGCACTATCATCGTGAAAATCCTTTTTATACGGCATACGATGAGATTTTGGATATTTGCGCTCGTTATGATGTTTCCCTCTCTCTTGGTGATTCTCTCCGTCCAGGATGTTTAGCGGATGCGTCTGATGATGCGCAGCTTAGTGAGCTCAAAGTTTTGGGTGAGTTGACATTACGTGCATGGGAGAAAAATGTTCAGGTCATGATCGAAGGACCTGGACACGTTCCTCTCAATCAAATCGAACGTAATATGAAAATCCAACGTGAATATTGTCATGAGGCACCGTTTTATATTCTAGGACCACTTGTTACGGATATAGCAGCTGGATACGATCATATCAGCTCTGCTATTGGTGCTGCGGTTGGTGGATGGCATGGGGCTTCTATGCTGTGTTACGTAACGCCTAAAGAGCATTTGGGTCTCCCTAATGCAGAAGATGTTCGTAATGGTATTATCGCCTACAAAATTGCGGCACATGCGGCAGATATTGCGCGTGGACGTAAGGGGGCACGTGATGTTGATGACGCGATGAGTGATGCCCGTTATACATTTGATTGGAACAAACAGTTTGAATTGGCATTGGATTCTGAGCGTGCACGTGAGTACCATGATGAGACATTGCCACAGGATGTTTTCAAAGATGCGGAGTTTTGTTCGATGTGTGGACCAAAATTTTGCAGTTACAAAATAACGCAACAAATTATGGACAATCCTGAATCGCTGGCGTGGATTGCCGATGAAGAGAATAAAACTAAAAACTAAAAGGAAATTGTTATGACAGAAGAAACAGTAAAAAGTGCGTTAGCCAAAGTGACTTATCCTGGCTTTACGAAAGATATCGTAGCATTTGGATTCGTTAAAGAGATTAAAATTGAGGGAAAAAATGTCAGCGTCCTTGTTGATATTACTTCCAGTGCGCCCGAAGTGGCGCATCAAATCACGACAGAAGCCACGGATGAGTTGAAGCTTGCTGGGTTTAATGATGTTATTATTAATATCCAAGCACCCAAAATGCCTCGTGAAAGCTCCTCTAAGGGGAAAAATATCGCACCACAAGTGAAAAACTTCATTATGGTGAGTTCAGGAAAAGGGGGTGTTGGTAAATCAACGACTTCTGTCAACCTTGCCGTAGCACTTGCCATGCAAGGGAAAAAAGTGGGTCTTTTGGATGCCGATATTTATGGTCCTAATATTCCACGCATGATGGGACTTGAGGGTCAAAAACCTGAAGTTGTTGGGAATAAAGTCCTTCCTCTAAAAGCGTATGGCGTTGAAGTAATGTCTATGGGTTCCTTGATGGAAGAGGGGCAATCGCTCATTTGGCGTGGGGCTATGATCATGAAAGCGATCGAGCAGTTTTTACGTGATATCGTGTGGTCTGATTTGGATTGTCTTGTTATTGATATGCCTCCCGGTACGGGTGATGCGCAACTCACATTGGCACAAAGTGTACCTGTGACGGTTGGTGTTACGGTTACAACGCCACAAATGGTTTCATTAGATGATTCACGTCGAAGTCTTGATATGTTCAAAAAACTCCATATTCCTATCGCGGGAGTTATTGAAAATATGTCTGGGTTTATTGCTCCAGATACGGGTGTTGAGTATGATATCTTTGGAAAAGGGACATCTAAGGCGATGGCAGATCAGTTTGACACGTGTATCTTAGCTGAGATTCCTATTGAGCCTTCTATTCGTACGGGTGGTGATGAGGGGAAACCAATTACCTATTACGCACCAACATCTGAGACGGCAAAACGTTATATGAAAGCAGCTGAAGATCTTTGGGCGACCATTGAGAAAATCAATGAAGAGGGTGGAGTGGACAATCAAGCCATCCAACCCAATACTCCTCCGGGTGTATCCGCATGTTCAACAGCAGCCGCAGCACCTAAGGCACAAGCCTCTAGTGGTGAGAGTTGTGGAACGGGGTGTGGCTGTCACTAATCATTCCGTGCACATTTGCACGGAAGCCAAAGAAAGTTAACTCCTAGAACAGGTCTCCCCCTTTGAACATCTCCTCTTTAAACTCAATAACGCGATCTCGTCCTGTGTGTTTCGCTTCATACAAAGCCAAGTCAGCAAACTTAATCACTTTCCAAATAGAGTCTGAATCACTGGGGAAATGGGAAATTCCAATACTAAGTGTTTTGTGTACTGTTTCTCCTCCAAATTGATATTTCTTATCTGAAAACTGAGTGCGTATTTTTTCAGCTACCTCTAGTGCCCCCTCTGGAGTTGTATTATGAAGGAAGACTAAGAATTCTTCTCCCCCATAACGGATGGGAAGATCAGCTTTTCGAACGGAGGATCGCAAAATTTCCCCAAGAGATTTGATAACAATATCTCCTGAATCATGCCCATACGTATCGTTGACCATTTTGAAATAGTCAATATCGATCATCAAAATAGAGTACGAAACTTGGGAACGGACAGCTTGCTCTGCGCTTTTGTCAATGAATTCTTCCATAAATCGTCGATTATAAAGTCCAGTCGCCCCATCACGAAGCGATGAATCACGTAACTTGTCCATAAGGGTTCGAGACTCTATGACCGCCTTAGCTGCTTCAAAATAGTTTTTGATACTTGGTAGTAGGATGTTAAGCTCTTCTATTGTTTTAGTACCTTTTGCAGAATACGAAAAAATAAGTTCTAAATCATCGTTAATATTAAAAGGGACACAAGTATACTCTTTATGGTCTGGAGAACAGTTTTGACATACATTGGGAAAGTCTGTTGAATAAATATCACTATTCGTTCGATACGCTCGGCACTCAAGGGCATTTTGATCAACGACTGAATGACAAAAGCTTTGGTGATCCGTAATATAAACTATTTTACGAGTCTTACTCTCCTTGTAAACTTCATAAAGAGCAAAATGGCTAAAATGAAATTTTTCTTTTAAAATATAAATAAAACGCTCATATATCTCCTCTTTGGTACGGTCAAGTTCAATGGTCTTTTTAAATTTATAAACATCTGACAGCTCTTTTATAATCATCCCAGCAGAGTTGAGAGGATCATCATAGGAGACATTTGAATGGGTCATAAAGGTACTTAGATCATGTTTTATCCCCTCGAACGTCCCGTCCAACTTTTCAAAAAGGGTATTCATCTCTTCGGCGACTTCATTCCCCCCATCTTTGAGGGTTGTTGTAAATCGAAAGCTAAAGTCTCCCATACGAGCCTTTTTGATCCCTCTTTGAAGATTTTCAAAGAGTTTCATGAACGGCTTGAAGTAATAATTCGTTACCCAAAGGGCAATAAGGATAAAGAGTAGATTGATACCAAAAATTTTGGCAATAGTCATAGCCCCTGTTTGACGAACATCATTAATATCAAACTCCATACTAATGGCACCCAGAACATCCCCCTCTTTGGCATTGTGACAGGTGAGACAGTTTGGAGATCCATACGCCGTTGCAATATAAGGGATAGTAACGCGCAAAACAGCACTTTGGGTATCTTCGGTTACTTCTCGAATAATTTTCCCCTCTTTGAGAACTTGGCGATCGATAGCATCTCTGGGGAGTTCATTTTCGAATCCTTGACCATGTTGAGCGGTAACGGTATCCGAACGTACTATCCACAGCGCTTTGACATCTTTAATATTGGCAATATTGGAGAGGAAAAAATTTCGTTTATCCATCATCCCATTAACCATATGAGCCGTTAATCCATCCCGAACAATCTCAGCAGTCATCTTCGACTTCTCAACGGCGTTGTTGTATCCATACTCCCGAAAGTTTAGGGCAACATTAGTAATCGTTGCAACGGCTAAGCCGATAAGCATCAAAGCGACAATAAAAAGAATTCTCCGATTGGCATTCATACCATAACCTTTTTCGAGCGGTAAATTAGTTCTAAGTTAATATAGATTACTTAGAGTAGCGAAATGAGGATTAAAGTTGTTTTAAAATCACATTTATTGATAAAAGTATCACTCTACCGTGACACTTTTGGCAAGATTACGGGGCATATCCACATCGTTACCTAATCGAACCGCAATTTCCATCGAGAAGAGTTGTAAGACAACCATCATTTCGAAAAATTCAACCATATAGTCTTCGCTTTGTTTGGTGCGGATATGGTCATCTGCTTTGTCAAAATCAAGAGGGCTAATGGAGCAAATCGTCGAATCCCGTGCACTAAGCTCCTCTACATTGCTTTTGGTTTTATCATACAGTTTGTGTTGGGGGAGG
>JAABPY010000202.1 GCA_011391735.1 Sulfuricurvum sp.
GATCAATGACGAAACGTACGCTATTTGTAAATCCGATATGATGATAAAAGGGAACAATCCCGAAAACATCCGTAACGGTTCTACCCTCTCGTGCGATGAATTTAGCGGTGTGAATTTTGATTTTATGCTCTCTAACCCTCCGTATGGCAAATCATGGGCGAGTGAGCAAAAGTATATCAAAGAGGGGAAGGATATTATTGATTCCCGTTTTATCGTGAGACTCAAAGATTATTGGGGGATAGAAAGCGATTATGATGCCACACCCCGAAGCAGTGACGGGCAATTGTTGTTTCTAATGGAGATGGTCAGCAAAATGAAACCCCTCACCCAAAGCCCTCTTGGTAGCCGTATCGCCTCCGTCCACAACGGAAGTTCTCTCTTTACTGGGGATGCAGGGGGAGGCGAGAGCAATATCCGACGCTTCATTATCGAAAACGATAGGCTCGATGCCATCATCCAACTCCCTAACAATCTCTTTTACAATACGGGTATCACGACTTATATTTGGCTGCTTTCAAACAACAAAGATGAAACACAAAAACTAGCCAGCAAAATATTTAACAACAGTGATTTCGGATATTACAAAGTTAACATTGAACGTCCCAAGAGACTCTCATCCCAGTTGCAAGACGATTTGATCGAAACGTTGCGTTATGATAAATCTCTTCTTGAACCGATGAGATGGGCGTATGAAAGTTTTGGAGATGATGTTTATACACATGAAAAAGAGATTTTGGCGTGGTGTGAAAAAGAGGAGATAAACCTCAATACAAAACAAAAAAAATTGCTTGTCTCAAAAGCGTTATGGGAAAAGCACACGAATCTTTTAGACGTGGCAAAAACTCTTCAAAAACACTTAGGTGAGGAAGTCTTCAATGATTTCAATATTTTTAAAACAAAAGTTGATGCAGTTCTCAAAAAAGAGAGAATTTCTTTGGGGACAAGTGATAAAAACGCCATTTTAAATGCCGTGAGCTGGTACGATGAACATGCGGCAAAAGTTATCAAAAAAGTATCCAAAATCAGCGGTGAGAAGTTAGAGCAACTTATAACGCATCTAGGGTGCGAAGAGAGTGATTTGGCGGATTTCGGGTATTATAAAACCGATAAAAAAGATGAGTTTGTCGAGTATGAGAGTGAAAGCGATTTGCGTGACAGTGAGAACATACCGCTTCAAGAAAATATCCATAGCTACTTTTTACGAGAAGTAAAACCCCATGTGGGCGAAGCGTGGATCAATCTTGATAGTGTCAAAATCGGTTATGAGATCAGTTTTAACAAATATTTTTATACCCATAAACCTTTACGAAGTTTGGAAGAAGTTACCAAAGATATTATGAGCCTTGAAGAGCAAAGTGATGGGTTGATACGAGAGATTTTGGGGCTATGAAAATGTATGAAATAGCAAACTCCAAAATAATCGACGATTTAAGAACCCTTATAAATACGTCAAGAGTTCAGCTTCTGCAGTCGGTTAATACCGTAATGGTGCAAACCTATTGGAATATAGGAAAAATGATAATAGAAGATGAACAAAAAGGGGAAGCCAGAGCTGAATATGGCAAAAAGCAGTTAGAACAAATATCAAAAGCACTTACAGATGAGTTTGGAAAAGGTTTTGATACTAGAAATCTTAGAAATATGAGACAATTTTATCTTACTTTTCCAATTTGGCAGTCAGTGAATGCCAAATTGAGTTGGACACATTATGTAAGGCTTGTGCGAATAGAGAACAAAAATGCAAGAGAGTGGTATATCCAAGAGAGTATAGAAAACAACTGGAGTGCTAGAGCTTTGGATAGACAAATAAGTAAACTCTATTATGAAAGGTTACGCTCTAGTAAAGAAAAATTACCCTTAAAACAAGAGGCAGAGGAGAAAACTAAAGCACTTAAAACAGATGCAAAAAATATAATAAGAGACCCTTACATTTTTGATTTTCTAAATATACCAAATAAGACTCTATTTGAGTCAGATGTAGAACAAGCCCTTATAGACAATCTACAACACTTTTTACTTGAGCTTGGACGCGGATTTGCTTTTGTTTCACGACAACAGCGATTGAGCGTGGAGGAGCAAGATTTTTATATCGACTTGGTTTTTTACAACTTTAAACTCAAATGTTTTTTGCTCATCGACCTAAAATTGGGCAAACTTGCCCATCAAGATGTAGGACAGATGGATACCTACGTGAGGATTTACGACACCTTTCACAAAGGCGAGGATGACAACCCTACCATCGGATTGATTTTGTGTAGCGAACACTCTCACGCTGTTGCTAAATACTCCGTACTGAGTGATAGTACACAGCTTTTTGCCTCCAAATATCTACCGTTTTTACCAACGGAAGAGGAGCTAAGAACGGAGCTTTTAAGGGAACGAAATTTACTCATTGGAGGCGGTGACAATGAGTAAATTACAAAGATATTCATCGTATAAAGAGAGTGGGGTAGAGTGGTTGGGGGAAATACCGGAGAATTGGGAAATTATCAAGTTAAAGTTTTTACTTAAGGAAAAAGTTTCCGATGGACCACATGAGACACCACCTTTTATAGAGATTGGAATCCCATTTTTATCAGTTGATGGAATTCAAGATGGAGAATTGACTTTTGATAAATGTAGATATGTTTCTGAGCAAGATCATAATAATTATTCTAAGAAAGCCAATGTAACAAAAGGTTCAATTTTGATGGGTAAAGCAGCATCTACTGGTAAAATTGCACAAGTAAAAGTTGATTTTCCTTTTAGTATATGGTCTCCTTTAGCACTAATTAAACCGAATAATCTAATAAGCTCAAGTATTTTAGAGTATTACTTAAAATCTCATTACTCTCAGATTCAGATTGATTGGCTTTGTAATATAAACACGCAAAAGAACATTGGCATGGGTGATATACCTAAGATTTTAGTTGTTTTACCACCAATAAAAGAACAAACCACCATTGCCTCTTTCCTCGATGAAAAAACTGCCCAAATCGACCAAGCTATCCGACAAAAAGAGCAACTTATCGAACTCCTCAAAGAGCGTCGTCAGATCGTTATTAACGAAGCGGTGACTAAAGGGTTAAACCCTAACGCATCGATGAAAGAGAGCGGCGTGGAGTGGATAGGGGAGATACCGGAGCATTGGGAAGTAAAGAAGTTGAAATATGCTGTAAAAAAAATTGGAGATATTGACCACTATATGCCAAATACAGTTACTTTTGGAAAACCATATCTTATGACTGGAGATGTATTTGAAAAAGCTAGTTTAATAGACTTCTTAAATTGTAAACAAATATCAGAAAAAGATTTTTCAAAATTGTCACAAAAAATAAAGCCAACAATGGGGGATTTAATATTTGCAAGGTATGCAACAATAGGAACAGTATGTTATGTTGATATAGAAAAAGACTTTCTTGTTTCCTACTCTTGTGTAACAATAAAACCTAATCAGCAAAAAATTATAGGAAAATATCTATTTTATTTTTTTAAATCAAATGTATTTTTAGAAGAAATAAAAAGATATATCAATTCAAATACGCAAGGGAATGTTGGTATCGATTCACTTTATAGAGCTAGGTTAGTTGTTCCGCCACTTTTTGAACAACTTCAAATTCTTACGCACATCGAAGATCAAACCGCAAAAATCGATACCGCTATCGAACTGCAACAAAACTACATAGCAAAACTCAAAGAGTACAAAGCGACGCTTATTGACAGTGTAGTAACGGGGAAAGTGAGGGTAACATCATGAGGCAACTCCATATAAACGAGATTAAAGAAGTTACCTCCTATGGAAACTCTTGTCCTGTTGTGATCAAAGCAGACGATAACGCTACCTATGTATTAAAAACAAGGGCAGATGGAACGAATGGTGAGAAGGATGATTATGGAATTTTTATGGAAACACTCTCGTATAAGCTCCTGAATACATTTGGCTTTAAAAATATTCCTACGATTGAATACCTGATAATTGATGATGACTTTATCGAAGATGCTACGTTTCGATTCGGAAATTCGACCAATGAGAGAGAACAAACGGCACTACGGAATATTAAACAGTCAAAAGGGCTTAATCTCGGAGTCAAATGGATTGATAATAGTGAAAAATATATGGGAACCGATCTAAGCAAAGAGTTTAAAAAAGAGACGATTAATTACGATGGTTATCTGATGAATACGGATAGAAACAAATCGAATCCGAATATTTTGTGTGGCAAAGATGCTAAAAAATATCTTATCGACTTTGGTGGAGCATTTGAAACGTTGTCTACCTTTGATGATATAGAGGGTGAGGCATCTTTATTTATAATACCTGCGTTATATGATAAATTTTGTTTTGATAATGATTATTTACTCTTAGATAATGTACAAGGGGTAACAACTATTAAAAATAAAATCTTAAAAGATGAGATAATAGAACTGATAGATGAGTTGCCTCAAGAATGGGAACCCCATAAATTAAAAGAAGAGATAGCCGATATTTTATCTCGACGAGTCGGTAACAAGGAGATATTTAAAAAATGAGAACGTTATACAACTATCAAGTGATACGTTATTTCCCAAATATCAATAGTGATGAGTTTTTTAATGTGGGGATTCATTTAGCCAATAGTGTTAAAAACGAGCTTCATTTTATCGAATCTGAACATTTAACAAAACTGATGACGTTTCCTGCTGTTGACAAAAATACGATAACGACATTTATACAGATGTTAGATCAAGAAGTTAATTTGTCTCATTGGTACGGCAATTACCTCAAATTCAGTGAGAAAAAAATCTTTAGAAGCAGTCAACCGTACACAGAGGTCTTAAAAACTTTATATGAGGATTATATCGGGTATAAATTTCATGTTAAAGAAAAAAAGGATACCGTAGAACTCATCAAGCAAAATACTCGTGAGATTATACTCAAAGAGTTTAGCCCCTACATAGAGATGAACGAGAACACAATATTTGATTTTGATATTATAGATAAGAAAAATAATTTTCATCATTACTCTAGTTTAGGAAGTGTTTCAAACAGAGAGCATATTAATACGATGGTATGGAATGTTGAAAGTTTTACACTCTCAAGCGGATATTCAAAAAATAGTAAGTTTGAGCTATTAAATATCAAACATCCAAATGATGATATTCAAGTCGCAAATAACATTTTACATAAAAGTAGTATATACCAAGTTCCTTATTATGACGAGGATATGCGATATGAGTACATTAAAAAAATTGCAGGGGTGTAAAGAAGTGATGAGAAGCCAAACCAACGAAGAAGCACTGGAGAATCATATCGAAACGTCTCTTTTGTCACAGGGATTTATCAAGGGAGATCCGAACGATTTTAACAAAGAATTCGCCATTGATACCGTGCGATTTTGGCATTTTCTCGAAACGACGCAAGACGATGAACTGAAAAAACTCCAAAGAGATCCAAGTTGTAAACAAAAGATACTCTCCCGATTTGATAAGCTGATGAAAAAATACGGCATTATGCGGCTGATTAAAAAGGGGCTGGATATCGATGATGCCCATTTTACCCTTTTGTATGTCGCTGCGTTGCACAATAGCGGTGAGGAGACGGTGAAGCGGTTCGACTCTAATGAGTGGAGCGTCACGCGACAAGTGCGTTATTCGACCCTTAATCCGCTTCAAGAGATTGATATGGTGTTGTTTGTCAATGGGATTCCCCTCATTACGATGGAACTCAAAAACATCTGGACGGGACAAAATGCCAAAGTTCATGGAATCAAGCAGTACAAAAACGACAGAGACCCCCACCAACCGCTCCTCAATCCCTCACGGTGTATCGTCCATTTCGCCCTCGATACGGATGAGGCGTATATGACGACCAAGCTTGATGGGGTAAATACCTTTTTCTTGCCGTTTAATAAGGGAAACAACCACGGAAAAGGGAACCCTGTAAACCAACATGGACATAAAACCGCCTATATGTGGGAAGAGATTTTTACCAAAAGTTCTCTTGCGGGGATACTGCAACATTTCGTGAGAATGAGTGGTAAAGAGGGGGATGCACTCTCCCAAAGAATCCTTTTGTTTCCGAGATACCATCAACTGAACGTGGTAAGACGTATTACAAAAAGCGTCACGACGCATGGGGCAGGGAAAAGCTATCTCATCCAACACAGTGCAGGCAGCGGTAAATCCAACTCCATTGCGTGGGCGGCGTATCAACTCATAGAGTGTAGTCAAAACGGCGAACAAAATCCTCTTTTTAACTCC
>JAABPY010000203.1 GCA_011391735.1 Sulfuricurvum sp.
CGTTATCGTCGTCGTTGATAGACGGCTGCTCGATAAACAGCTTTTGGATACGATTACGGCATTTGCGGAAGTAAAAAGTATCGTCGCACATGCTACATCGGCACAGGATCTCAAGCAACACATCAACAACGGCAAAAAAATCATCATTACCACCATTCAAAAATTTCCCTTTATCGTTGATGGGATGGCGGATATGAGCGATAAACGATTTGCGGTCATTATCGACGAAGCACACAGTTCCCAAAGTGGCACGGCGCATGACAAAATGAATGAGACGATAGGCAAAGAGGATGAAGACGCGCAAGATGGTCAAGATATGATTCTCGAAGCGATGAAAAAGAGAAAAATGAAAGGAAATGTCTCCTATTTGGCATTTACCGCAACACCCAAAAACAACACGCTGGAAAAGTTTGGTGAAAAACAAAGCGACGGAACATTTGAACCCTTCCATTTGTACAGTATGAAACAAGCGATAGAAGAGGGTTTTATTCTCGATGTTTTAGCGAACTACACCACCTATAAAAGCTACTACCAAATCGAAAAATCAATTGAAGACAATCCCCTCTTTGATACCAAAAAAGCACAAGGAAAACTGCGTGCGTATGTCGAAGCGCATGAAGAGACCATTGGGACAAAAACAGAGATAATACTAGAGCATTTTAGCCATAAGATTGTAGCATCTAAGAAACTCAAAGGCAAAGCAAAAGGGATGGTTGTCACCCAAAACATCCAAACCGCAATCCACTATTATCACGCAATACAAAAGAAACTTGATGAGATGGGAAATCCGTTTAAAGCGATTATCGCTTTTTCGGGTGAAAAAGAGCTCAAGGGGATCAACTATACCGAAGAGTCGCTCAACGGTTTCGCAAGTAGTGATATTAGTGAAAAATTTGAGAGTGATGAATATCGCCTTCTGGTGGTTGCCAATAAATTTTTAACAGGATTTGATCAGCCTAAACTCACCGCTATGTACGTCGATAAAAAACTTCAAGGGGTACTGGCGGTACAAGCCCTCTCACGGCTCAACCGTTCCGCCAATAAGCTGGGTAAAAAAACTGAAGATTTGTTTGTTCTCGATTTTTTCAACAAAGTAGACGATATAAAAACCTCATTCGATCCGTTTTATACAGCAACATCTCTCAGCGGTGCTACGGATGTCAATGTATTGCACGATCTTAAAGCGATGCTCGATGATACGAGGGTGTATGAGCCCCAAGAGGTAGAGCTTTTTGTACAAAAATATTTTAACCGTGTTGATGCGAGTGAGTTGGCTCCGATAATTGATTTTTGCGCCTTTCGATTTAACGAAGAATTTCACCTCGACGATAAAGCGAAAGCGGATATTAAAATCAAAGCCAAACAGTTTGTCAAAATTTATGGGCAAATTGCCTCTATTATCCCTTATGAGATAGTGGCGTGGGAAAAGCTTTTTTGGTTTTTAAAGTTTTTGATACCAAAATTGATTATAAATGATAATCAAGAAACATTGATTGATGCGCTTTTAGAGTCGGTGGATTTATCAACGTACGGATTGGAACGGGTCAAGCTAAACAGCTCAATAGAACTGGATGAGGGTGAGGGGATACTCGACCCCCAAAATCCAAATCCACGAGGGGCACATGATGAGAGTGAGAGCGATGTGCTCGATACCATCATAAAAAGTTTTAATGACCGATGGTTTCAAGGATGGGAAAATACCCCCGAAGAGCAAAAAATAAAAATTTTAACCATTGCTCAAAAAATAAAAGAACATCACGACTATAAAACAAAATATGAAGATAACATTGACGCACACACAAGAGATTTAGCATTTGTAAAAATATTGGATGATATTATGAACAAACAAAGAAGAAGCGATATGGAACTGTATAAATTGAGAGCTCAAGATGAAGCTTTTAATATTAGTTTTGAAAATATATTAAAACAAGTGCTAACAACAGAACCCAATAAAAGGATATATTCGTGATCCAAATCAACAATCTCACCAAAAGCTACGGCACACGTACTCTCTTTGAGAACCTCAATCTCAAACTCTCAGGCGGTCAAAAAATCGGTTTTGTCGGGCGTAATGGCTCGGGGAAATCAACCCTCTTTAAAATTATTTTGGGGGAAGAGACTTACGATGAGGGGGAGATAGTGATCCCTCGTAATTACCGTATCGGAACGTTACGCCAACATCTCCATTTTACCCATAAAACCGTTCGTGAAGAATGTGCCTCCGTTCTTACGGGAGATGCGCAACATGAAGTGTATCGGGTCGAAAAAATCCTTTTTGGGCTAGGATTTACGCAAGACGATTTAGATAAAGATCCGTTAAGCTTTTCGGGAGGGTATCAAATACGGCTCAATCTCGTCAAACTTCTCGTTACTGAGCCTAATTTACTGCTACTGGACGAACCCACCAACTATCTCGATATTGTCTCACTTCGCTGGCTTGGCTCGTTTATCCGTGCGTTTGAGGGGGAAGTGATCCTCATCACCCATGATCGTGATTTTATGGACTCGGTGAGCACGCACACGATGGGATTACGTCGTCGAAATGTCTCTATCATCAAAGGTAATAGCCATAAATATTATGAAATGATGGAGAGCGAAGATGAGCTTTATGTCAAAACCAAGATCAATCACGACAAAAAACGTGAAGAGCTTATCGATTTTGTCGCTCGAAACAAAGCCCGTGCATCTACGGCGGTAATGGCACAATCAAAACAAAAAGAACTGGATAAAATGGGGGTTATGGAATCATTGGAAGGGGAAAAAGATTTAAGTTTTTCTTTCTCCTACCGCCCTACTCCTGCCAAAGTCATTATGGAGGTTAAAAACCTCTCGTTTGGATATACCCCTGATGAATTGCTCTTTCAAAACCTCTCCTTTAGTCTCGAAAAGAACAAATGCCTCGCCATCATCGGAAAAAACGGCAAAGGAAAATCAACCCTCCTCAATAGCATGGCAGGGGTACTTGTTCCAACAGGAGAGATACTCACCCACCCCTCCACCGCTATCGCCCATTTTGGTCAAACCAATATCGACCGACTCGATAAAAACCGTACGATAGCCGACGAGATCCAAAGTGCCGACAATACCCTCCAAAATGTTCGTATTCGTGGGATTTGCGGAACGATGATGTTCAGCGGTGACGATGCCGATAAGAAAATATCTATCCTTTC
>JAABPY010000217.1 GCA_011391735.1 Sulfuricurvum sp.
GATGCGGAGTCGATGGGGATGCAATTAAATTTACGATGGAGTACGAAAAACTAAGCTACCCCGAAGCACTTGAAAAATTAGCGGCCTCCGTCAATTTTACCCTCCACTATACGGATAATAACGAGCGTAAAGAGCGTTCAAACCTACTTGAGACGTTAAGCGGATGGTACCAAAAACTTTTAGTCGAAAATACCATTGCTAAAACCTATCTCACGCAACGGGGAATATTTACCTCCAGCATTGAAAAATTTGGTATTGGCTATGCCCCATCTTCTGCTCAAACACTCCGTTTTTTGGAACAGCACCGTTTTACCCCTCAAGAATCAATTGAACAAGGGGCAATAGGACGAGGAGAGGAGGGGAATTTATTCGCCCGTTTTATCGAACGTATCACCTTCCCTATTTACTCCCCAAGCGGAGCGATTGTTGGTTTTGGAGGGCGTACTATTACGGGGCACCAAGCGAAATATGTCAACTCCTCCCAAAGTCCCCTTTTCAACAAATCACGCCTACTGTATGCCTATAACCTTGCTCGTGAAACGATTTATAAAAACCGTGAAATTATTGTCACCGAGGGGTATCTTGATGTCATTATGCTCCACCAAGCAGGATTTACCCACGCCGTAGCAACTTTGGGGACGGCACTCACAGCCGAACACCTCCCACTACTGCGTAAAGGAGAGCCTAAAATTCTCGTTGCCTACGACGGGGATAAAGCAGGACGAACAGCTGCCCTTAAAGCAGCAAAACTGCTCAGTACAGGAGGATTTGACGGAGGTATTATCCTCTTTGGAGAGGGGCTTGATCCCGCCGACATGGTCAAAAATGGACAAATCGAACAACTAAACGCCCTACTACACCACCCTATTTCGTTTATCGAATTTGTTATCACCGAGATTATCACCAGCTACAATATTAGTGACCCAAGGGCAAAAGAGACGGCTCTCAATGAGATCACTGGGTATCTCAAAACCCTCTCTCCCCTTATGCAAGAAGAGTACCGAGGCTTTGTCGCCTCACGTTTGGGCATTTCAACAGCACTCGTGCGACTCTCAGCCCCCTCCTCCACAGTACATCAACCTCTTATTTTTTCCCATCACGACATTTGGGAACTTAGTCTTATTAAAACGATTTTGGAGCGTCCTCAAATCACCGATTCACTCCTTGATTTTATCGATCCCACTGTATTACAATACCACGGGAGTGAACTCTTAGCTGCACTAAATGGGGAAGATGATCCGAGGCTAAGTGCCCTTTTAATGGATGATCGGATTCATGTTTTTGAAGGAGACATGGGAATTAGGGCGGAACTTATCACTTTCTTAACCCAACATTACAACCGAGAACTAAAAAAAATAGCCTCTCAACCTTCGGTATCATTCGATGAAAAATCGTACAGTATCCGTCAAATTCGCGATAAAATTACGCGACTAAAACGGGGTGAACTTGTACCGCTTACGTAAAAAGGAAATTATATGAAAGCTATCGCTTTATTTAGTGGTGGACTTGATTCAACATTGGCGATGAAAATCATCATCGACCAAGGAATTGAGGTCATTGCCTGCAATATTAATACAGGATTTGGTTCAACCAAGGATCGTCTCACTCATATGAAAAATATGTGCAACCAAGTGGGAGCCGAGTTTCGAAGTATTGATATTCAAGAGGAATACATCGAACAAATACTCTTTACCCCCAAATACGGTTACGGTAAAAACTTCAACCCCTGCATCGACTGTCATGGTAAAATGTTTGAAGTGGCAAAGCGGGTTATGCAGGAGTGGGGGGCTAGTTTTCTCATTAGTGGTGAAGTGTTGGGTCAGCGTCCTATGAGCCAAAATGGGGAATCCCTCCAAAAAGTCCTTGATTTGAGTAATTGTGAGGGGTTATTATTGCGTCCATTAAGTGCCCAAGCGTTAACACCGACAATTCCTGAAATAGAGGGTTGGGTCAATCGGGATAAACTTGAAAACATCGTGGGGCGTAATCGTGATCGTCAACTAGAGCTAGTAAAGAAATTTGAACTCAAAGATTACGAAGGACCAGGGGGTGGATGTCTCCTCACCGATGAACATTTCTCTCGTAAAATTCGAGATTTCATCGCCTATGATCCCCACTTTGTCAAAGCCGATATTCCCACCCTCAAATACGGTCGTCAGCTACGACTTCCCGATGGGGCAAAACTTATTATTGGGCGCAATGAAGAGGAAAATAGAATACTTGAGACAATTGAGAATAAAAAATACACCCCTATTTCTACCCAACTCTTTGGTCCTTATTCCTTAATTTCAGCCAATTCAACCAAATCAGACAAAATTTTAGCCACAAAAATTATTTTGGCATACTGTAAACCCACTTTTAGTGGTGAACAAACATTCACGATTGGAGAAGATAAAGTCACTACCCTTTGTGATCTAAATCGTAGCGATGCCGCAAAGTATTTTATTTAATAATGTGTTATACTGCTTAAAAATTATTAAAGAGGGGAATTAAGAATGGCAGGAGTATCCTTTTCATTTAATAATTTCAAACCATTAGTTGATCTTAATATCGGAATTGCAAAACGGTTGGATGAGAATCGAGCAGAGAGTTTTACTTTACTCTTTTGTGATTTTTCTACAATTTCAAAAGAGTTAATTGCGTCTAGCCTCTCAGCTCTCTTGCGAACTTCTGATTCAATTCTTCATTATGAAAATTATTATTTTTTTGTTATGCCCTACACCGATCGATATGGGTGTAAAATTGTTAAACAGATGATAGACGATCTTTTTATGACATCCATCCCTTCAACAGAAGTCTGCTACCCTGTAAATGGTGAAAATACAATTGAATTATTTGATTCACTCTACGTTGAAACCAAAAAAATAAAAAATATACATTTAGAATGTCTTTACATCGCACTTACGAAGTAAGGCTACCCTTTTTTTATTGTCGAAGGATAACAGGCTCAAATCTGTAATAAGATGACGTTGCATAAAAATTAATTGCATCAGAAATTTCATCTCTTCTCATCTCTCGTTTTTGTAGTGGGGGGGAAACTATAGAAGTGGGAATAATCACCTTAGGAATAGCTATAAGAGGTGTTTCCTGCGCAATTACAGGCGTTGTCGCTACAGGTACAGGAGAAGGCTCAGTTAAGACGATGGATGTAGTATTAGAATCATGGAGAGGTGTTTCACTACTTACAGTACGATTAACAAGACGTACAAAAGCATCTTTAGTGACAGTAGTACGTACTTTTTTAAGTGCTGGTTGGGCTTGCTTAACATCTTTATACTCTCCGAGAGTAACAATAAATTTTCCCTCTTCAACTTTTTTATAAATTGCCAAACCCGTTTTCTTTAACTTTGCATCAAAAGTATCTGTTATCGATTTTTCATGAACCGCACTAATCACCTGCACGGTAACATCTTTTGTTTCGCTAGCCAAGAGAATATTTACCACCCCCACCATCAACAATATCCATTTTTTCATTTTAACTACACCTTTTATTTATCATCACTGACACCATATCGACATTGCCCCTAAAAAACTTTAAATTCTCACCCAAACAAAAATTAAGTACAGAAAGGGCATAATTTCAATTCCCAACCAAAAGAACTCTTTTGGGCCCTTAGCTCAGCTGGGAGAGCGCGTCGCTGGCAGCGACGAGGTCAGCGGTTCGATCCCGCTAGGGTCCACCAATCTATCATTTAACCCCCTCTCATCAAATACCAATAAAACGGCTACAATATCAAAAAAGGAAACCAAAAATGAAACAATTTTTAATTTTTCTATTGGCAATACTACTTTTGGAAGGATGCGTTCCTCAACCTTCTACGACATCTCCAAAAAGTTGTATGAATGCTACACAATTAAATTCGTATAGCTATGAATACCTATCTCGCGTGGCTAAACTTCTACGTGAAGATAAAAAGAGTCTCGAATCCTTTGAGATATTTATCAAT
Source organism: Sulfuricurvum sp. (assembly GCA_011391735.1). Classification (GTDB taxonomy): domain Bacteria; phylum Campylobacterota; class Campylobacteria; order Campylobacterales; family Sulfurimonadaceae; genus Sulfuricurvum. Next base: position 3,948 of record JAABPY010000217.1, read on the forward strand.
GCGCTAAAAGGGACAGTGGATAACTATTCCAAAATGATCAAATCGAGCGTTTATATCAGTAATGTTGTCCGTTATCTACCAATTCCTTACGCAGGAGAAGTATCTAATACCACCAAACTTATTTCTAAAACTGTTTTAAATTTGGGGGGTGCTGCTGGAGCCCTTAATCGTTATAAAAATAGTTCTGATATTTTTTTAGAAAATTTTGACAAACTGAGTCCAACAAATGCTAAAGCATCCGAAATAGCTAAAGTAGCAATCTACGCCGATACCAAACTATTAGCGGATGCAAATGATCTTCAAATGGCATTAAGAGAGATTTCCGCTTCCACAGCGATGATGGCAGCAACAACACAAAGTATTGCCGATACACTTGATGCAACCAGTGGATATTTCAATCAAGCAAAAAGTTGGGCAGGGCTATCTCAACCTACGGGAGATGATAGTGCAAAAGTGGTACAAAACCATAATTCAATGAATGCTCGCATTGGACAACTGAACCAAAAAATTACCTCTTTGGGAAACAGTGCCCAAACCTATCGCCTTAATATTGAAAAAGCTCGCATTTATTCCGAGTTGGCTTTACAGCTTGAAAGCTAAGTTTTTTATTTTTTCATCTTTTGACTGTCAATTTCGATCACCGTGTGAACATTCCCGCGTGGGTAATAATCTGCGACTACTTTGAGGTGCTTAGGAGCGATTTTATTCTCAAAGAGTGAATAGATCTCATTGGCACCGTTTTCGTGCGAAATATGACGGTTTCTGAACGAATTAATATAGAGTTTAATAGCTTTGAGTTCTGCAACCCATTTATCGGGAGTATACTCGATAGTAATTGTTGCAAAATCAGGATATCCACTACGGGGACAAAGACAGGTAAACTCAGGTAATGTCACTTTAACCACATAATCACGCTCATGAATATTGGGCCAAATTTCAAAATCTTTTTCAACATCGAAATTTTCAACTATTAGTTCGCCGTATTTCATTCTAGTACCTCTTTTATAATTATATTAACAGGGGTAATTTTACCGTGATAATTCCCCTGTCGGTAGTTAATTTTTAGCTTTTTAGCAATTTTGTCACTTTCATCCTCTTCGATCATCCCAATCCATGTTGTAGCACCGCATAAATGTGCCGTAATATTAAGCCCTTGAATAATATTTTGATACTTTTCTTCTTTTATATGACGTGAATACAGAGGATCAAAACGGACAAAATCAACTTGAAATTCTTTAAGATACATCAACGTTGTATGATTTCCCCCCAAACGATCCAACCCAATTTTATATCCTACCGCACGATATTGGGCGATTTGTTCACGAAAACGTTCGATATGGGGGCAGTACTCTTTTTCATCCAGCAACAAGACAACTTTATTTTTCGCCTCAGGGTAATGTTGCAATAGTTCCAACGCATACTGAAAAAACAGACTGTTACGCAAGGTTACGGCTGAGAGAGAAATAATATGACAAACGACCCCTTGAGATGCCATTGTAATTACAATTTTTAAAAGATGTTCTTCGTACTCCCTAATTTTTCCAATACGATTTAAAAAAGGGATAAATCGACTTTGATGAATTAACTGTCCCTTGTCATCAATAAGCTTGAATATCACTTCAACGATTGAAGCTACGTCACAACATATTATTTGTGTCGCAACAGAATAACGGTGATGCTCTAATGCCTCTAATACTAAAAATTCAAGTTTTGCGGGGACAATGGCATCTCCCTCATCTTCTATTTTTTTATCTTTTTGGGCATATTGAAGTTCGTATAAGCGTGTTATCACCTCTTCTTGTTGTTTGAAAAATTTGGTATCCAATACAACTGCTGAAAATGCAACTTCAATTTCAGCAATACTATTTTCTTGATATTTGGTACAAAAAAGCTCTATTATGGAACTGTAATTTTCTTTTTCACCGGTAAGTAAAAGGATAAAACTACCCCCTTTATATTTACAAATAGGGAGTTTTTTAATCTCTTTTAGGGCAAAAAAATCATTAATTTGGATAACAGCCTCTTTTAAAATAAGATCCCCATTTTTCATCCCATACCCCTCATTAATAAGGGAAAGATTATCAATAGTGATCATAACAAGGGTACAGGTTTGCGTTTTACCCCAACGATTATAGAGTTTAAAAAAATATTCAGGGGTAAAAGTATGGGTAACGGAGTCGGTTATGTGTTCATAACTACTTTGATTAATTAAAAAAAAAATAAAATATATTGCCATTGACAACAAAATAAGAGAGAGAATTATTAAGGATGAAAGGGTTGTATGCAACTGCGAAAAAAGGGTAAAAAGACTCACACCACTGAGTAAAAAGATGGGCAATCCCATCCTAAGTGCTAATACAAAATGGTGGGAACGCTCTTTTTCTTCTGTATAAAAAGACAATTAAATATCCAAATGTTTAACATCTTTCGCATGTGTTTCAATATAGTTACGGCGTGGTTCGACATCATCCCCCATAAAGAGGCTAAACGATTCCCCTGCAGATTCAGAATCTTCCACTGTAACACGAAGTAGTACACGATTTTCAGGTGTCATCGTTGTTTCCCACAGTTGCTCAGGATTCATCTCCCCTAGCCCTTTATAGCGTTGGATATAGGACCCTTTTTTTGCATAATCAGTAACTGACGTAAGAAGTTCAAGTAAATCTCCCTCTAATGGCAAATTCCAATCTTGAATTTTTCGGAAAATAAAATTAGCTTCCGCAAAATGGGGAGAAGCAAAAAGGTCATCATTAACGTGAAGTTCTTCAAGTCCCTCTTTGGTTTGGACAAAAAGGTGCATATCTTCATCATTCACATTTTTACTAAGGATGTTATACCCCTTAGCGTTCAAGAAACTTTCGACATGAGTATAAAGTTCTGTCAGAGAAAGGCCAATAAGATCAGGATTTTCGATAAAATAGCGAATTAAATCAACAAGAGCATAACGACGTTCGAGTGCATCAAGGGTACTGCGATAATGATCTACCATCTTGAAAAAAGAGACTAAATCGTTGACACCAATATTCAAATTATCCATATCTAATGCTTCGATTCCGTTTTCAATCAAAAAGGCATTCATAATACGATCATCTTTAAAATAGATCTCTTTTTTCCCTTTTTTGTATCGAAATAATGGGGGTTGTGCGAGATAAAGATACCCATTTTCCACAATTTTAGGGAGATAGCGGAAGAAAAAGGTTAATAACAGCGTTTGGATATGACTACCATCAACGTCCGCATCGGTCATAATAATAATTTTATGATAACGAAGTTTCTCTTCATTGAACTCTTGCCCTATTCCACACCCAAGTGCGGTAATCATATTCGTGATCTCTTCACTTTTTAAAATTTTATCGAGACGGGCTTTTTCAACATTAAGGATTTTACCTTTAAGGGGTAAAATTGCTTGGAAAACACGATCACGTCCCTGTTTTGCTGAACCACCTGCAGAGTCCCCTTCCACCAGATAAAGTTCACTAATAGCAGGATCTTTACTTTGACAATCGGCTAATTTACCAGGAAGTGTCCCTACACTCATTGCATCTTTACGACGGGTGAGTTCTCGTGCTTTTTTTGCTGCTTCTCGTCCCCGTGCTGCCATTAATGCTTTTTGAATAATGACTTTTGCTTGAATTGGATTTTCTTCAAAATATTTGGTTAAACGTTCATACGTTGCTTTTTGTACTAATGGGCGAACGTAGGTATTTCCCAGTTTTCCTTTTGTTTGTCCTTCAAATTGGGGTTCAGGAACCCGAACAGAGACAACACAAATAAGCCCTTCTGAAACATCTTCTCCTGAAAGAGGAATATCTTTTTCTTTAGCATTCCCATTTTGTTTGTTGTAATTGGAGATAACACGAGTGAGTCCCGCACGAAAACCAGCTTCATGGGTACCCCCATTAGGGGTATTGATATTATTAACGAACGTATACATTTTTTCTTCGTACGTATCGTTGTACATGATGGCAATATCCATCTCAATATCTTCTGCTTTTTCATTAAATTCGTAAGGAAGGGCAACCACCTCTTTTTTGTTCATATCAGTTACAAACTGAGTGATTCCCCCCTCAAAATGGTACGTATTATCAGCACCATTACGCTCATCTTTGAATTTTATAGTAATTCGAGGGTTAAGATACGCTAATTCTTTAAAACGTTTGGCTAAATAATCGTATTCAAAAGTAACAGTTTCGGTAAAAATAGAAGGATCAGGAGAAAATTCAATGGTTGTCCCTTTTTTGCGGGATGTTCCTGTAACAGCAAGAGGTTCTTGTGGAATACCACATTTAAAATCTTGTTCAAAAATTTGACCTTCCCGAAAAATGGTCATTTTAAGATCCGCACTGAGTGCATTAACGACAGACACCCCTACTCCGTGTAAACCACCTGAAACTTTATACGTATCTTTATCAAATTTTCCTCCTGCATGAAGTACTGTCAATACGACTGTTGCAGCGGATATTCCTTCACCTGGATGAATATCGGTTGGGATACCGCGTCCATTATCAGAAATAATGGCTGTCCCTTTTTTGGTTAGAGTAACATTTATGGTATCACAATGCCCAGCCATTGCCTCATCAATCGAATTATCAACAACTTCATAAATGAGGTGATGAAGTCCGCGATGACCGGTATCACCGATATACATCCCTGGACGTTTTCGAACGGCCTCGAGGCCTTTGAGGACTTTAATATTGCTAGCACCATAATTTTCCATAATTGCTCCCACTCGCTTTTTTTGCGTGTTTATTAACTTTATTCTAGCGCAAGTTATCTAAAAGAGAAATTTTAGATAACTATTGGCATTACAATCGTTTTAAAATTATCACTTTTTAGTACAAAAGGTTGATTGGATTCGTTGGCTTCGAGGGTAAATTCATTGGTAGTAATTTGTCCTAAAAAATCTAAAATATAACGGCTATTAATCGCCAATTGAAAAGGAGATTCAAAGCCACTTACAATTTCTAATGTCGTTTTTGCTTCAATATTATCATCACTTAAGCTTTCAAATTCAATTGAATCATGTTTAAATACTAATTTTATATCATTTGATATTGTAGTAATTTGTTTGATAGAATTAATAAAAGAACTTTTTTCCAAAGTAATTGAACGGGAAGCTTCTTTGGGGATGATTCGGGTGTAATCAGGGAATTTTCCGTTAATAAGTTTCGTAAAGAAAAGAGAATTATCAGATTTAATAATTAAATGGGTGTTGTCATAATAAATTTCAATATTATCAGGAAACAATTTTTGAATTTCAATAATTGCTTTTTTAGGGACAATAATAGAAAGTTCATGATTATTGTGATTTTCTATATGAACTAGCGCAAGACGACGGGTATCCGTGGAGACAAAATTAATTTGATTAATTTTAATATCAATAAGAGCTCCATTGAGTTCAAATTTTGGATTATTGGTATCAGCTGCGGGTGTGATTTTTTTTAGAGATTCAATTAGTATTTGCGAATTGATAGCAATATTTGGTTTTTCTTCGATTGAAGGGAAAAGAGGGAATTCATTACTATTATAAGTAGGTAGTTTAAAGTTGGAACGTTTTTGACGAATATGAAGGTTATCATTAATAACTTCTAATTCTAGATTTTCATCTTTTAAAATACGAATAATATCAAGCAGCTTTTTACCATTAGCCGTTACAGAACCTGCTTGAGTTGTAGTGTGTGCATGGGTATATAACGTAAGTCCTATTTCGTAATCGGTTGCTTTGGTACTTAAAATTTTACCATCAGTACTTATAAGAATATGAGAGGTTATTTGTGAAGTATCTTTTTTTTCTAAAAAAGGTTGTAAATGAAGCAGCATATTCTCTAAAACGGACTTATCAATAGTTATTTTCATAACGTATCTCCTTATTATTTATATTCTTATAATAGCTAATAGTAGTAGTAAGGGGGTGTGAATGTGTGAATAACTTCATTTAGCACCTTATCCTTGGGGTGAATAGATGTGATCAAAAGGGAAGTTTTCATTCACACCTATTCACATCTTGAATTATAGCTTTTTTAAAAACCCTTTACAAATCAAATTTCAATCGGTTGTAAGGGTAGAAACTTTATTAGAGAGTTCATCTACTTTAATTTTAAAATCTTCATCATTTTTCATCAATTCTTGAATTTTTTTCATGGTATGACTAACAGCGGTATGATCTTTCATCCCAAAATATTGCGCCAATTGGGGCATAGAGTTGGGAGTAAGGTTACGTGAGAGGTAAATAGCGATACGACGAGCATAAACAATGTTACTGTTACGACTTTTGGAACGAATTTCACTGGGTTTGACATTAAGCTCTTTGGAAACAATTTCCATAATGGTATCAATGGTAATGTTACTTCGTTTTTCAGCTATTTGCTCTTTGAGAACATTACGGGCAAATTGGATATTAATATCAACACCCATAAGTTGAGAATAAGCATTAAGTTTGGAGAGAATTCCCTCTATTTCACGGGTATTATTTTCGATAATAGTGGCAACATAGTTAATAACCTCTTTATCGAGTTTAACCCGATTGATTTCACATTTTTTCTTAATAATTTCAATTTTTGTCTCAAGCTCAGGAGGTTGAATATCAGCAACCAAACCCCATTCAAATCGGCTTTTTAACCGTTCTTCTAAGCCTCCTATTTTTTTAGGATGTTTATCAGAAGTAATAATAATTTGCTTATTTTCATTACGTAATGCCTCAAAAGTATGAAAAAATTCCTCTTGAATTTGATTTTTACCACTTAAAAATTGAATATCATCAATAAGAAGTAAATCACATTTTCGATATTTGTCTTTAAACCGATCCATTGTTCGATTACTTAAATGACGACTAAAATCATTCAAAAACTGTTCTACGGAGGTGTAAATAACCACTTTTCCTTGAGCTGCCATAACATTCCCAACTGCCTGCATCAAGTGGGTTTTTCCAAGACCAACCCCTCCATAAATGAAGAGTGGATTGTAAACAATCCCTGGTTTTTCACTGACGCTTTTGGAAGCAACATAGGCAAAATTATTGGATCCCCCAACAACAAAATTTTGAAATGTATAGGAAGGATTGAGAAGGGTATGGGGTAATTTTTCACCAATAACAGGAGCCAAAGGTGTAGTTGCGGGTGCTGTTGTCGATGTATTCCCTGTTTTGACACCAATTGTCACCGTTGGTTTTACCCCAGTTTTTATTTCAAAGAGATGTGAAATTTTATGGGAGTATTTTGTCTGTATCCAATTGGCTATAAGAGGGTTTGGAGCATAAAAAATGACAAGATTACTTTTAGATTCCTCTTCATTGTACTGGAGCTGTTTTATGTAACGTTTATAGTCAACTTCACTAATTTCATTTTTTAGCATCTGCAATACCATGCCACCGATGTTATTCATATTATTCCTCATCTATGTGAATAGTGTTGAGGAATAATAGCAATATTTCCCTATAATTAGGGATAAATTTAAATGTGAATATCTTTATTCACACCTGTGAATAAGTTTTGAATAAATGTGAATGGAAAAAGTATGACAATTTTAGGGATAGATCCAGGGACACGTAACTGCGGATATGCATTAATAAAAATAGAGGGGCAAAAATTTAAACTTATTGAAGCAGGACTTATTAAAATAAAAGCGGAAGGGTTACAATACCAAATCCCTCAAATGGTGGAAGCAATCGAACACCTTTTTAAACTCCATATTATTGATGAAGTTGCAATGGAAGATATTTTTTATGCCCACAATCCAAAAACAGTATTAAAATTAGCTCAATTTCGAGGGGCAATTATGCTCAAAATTTTACAAGAGCATGGAATGTTTGCTGAATATACAGCCCTCCAAGTGAAAAAAGCGTTAACAGGAAAAGCAAAAGCAGCCAAAGAACAAGTAGCATTTATGGTAAAACAAATTTTGGGGATAACAAAAGAGATAAAACCACTCGATATAACGGATGCGATGGCAGTGGCAATCACGCATGCACAAAGAGTAAAATTAGAGATAAATCAGAAAAATAGTGTAGTGCGAAACATATCAATTAAATAAAATAGTAATAAACTAAAGAAAGCGACCAACACACCAGGAGAGTCGCTTGGTTGTAAGTGTAGCCATATTTTTCTTAGTATTTCTCTACTTTTAAAGGGTAAAAAAGCTTTTAAGAATGACAAAATTATTTTATATTCACACTGTGTGTTGATTGTGAATAAATAACTGTTTTTGTAAAATTTTTATACACCATTTTAGAAATTTTTTAGTTCAAAGGGTTTCCGAAGGATTAAAACTAAAAAAGTGAATAGATCCCAAGAAATAGGGATTTAAAGTGGCTGTTTTGAATAATTGTAGACGCTTTTATACGCATTAAATGGGGCATCTAAAAGTTATTCACATCAATTTACTAAAATGTAAATATTATACAGCTTGAGTGAGCTTCATAGCTTCAAAACACGTTCTTTTAAAATCCTCTTGAGAAACAATATGATAGTAGTGTTCTTTGTACACAAACTCTAAACTGTGAGCATGTAATAACAATCGGTTTGCCCCACTTTTATGAAATCGTTCTTCTGAAGATATCTCTTTGTCCAAAAATCGTGCCACATCAATCTCTTCTTGACCATAAATGGGATCACCAACAATAGGATGTTTCACGTGAAACAAATGGACTCGTATTTGATGGGTGCGACCTGTTAGGGGAGAAGCTTCAACAAGGGTTATGTTGTGTTTGGGAAAGTATTGAAGAGGCTTTATAAAAGTACGAGACGCTTTCCCTTCAGGATCAACTTTTACCACCATTCGAACCAGTGTACTTGGATCTTCACGACGCAATAACGGCTCTTGAATATCCATAGGGTGTTCTAAGTGACCATGTACCATAGCTATATAACGCTTAGTTATTTGTCTCTCTTCAAACAATAATTTTAGAATACGTTCACTTTTTTTGTTACGGGATGCCAAAACTAAGCCACTTGTCTCTTGGTCAATTCGGTGGGTAACATTGGCATCATGTCCAAATCGATGTTTGATTTCATCATTAAGTGAGTAAGCGGTACGACGGCTTTGGGGATGGACGAGAACACCACTTGGTTTGTCATAAATGGCAAAATCGGGAGCCACAAAAGTTGCAGCAAGACCAAGTGATAACGGTTCAAAACAGATAAAATCAAAATCACCTTCGATAAATCCCATTTGGTTCGACATAACAATTCCGTTTTGTGATAATCGTCCTTTGGCAATAAGGCGTTGTGCTTCGGGCTGACCAAGACCCAGCTCGCGAATTAAAAACAAGAGTGCTTTTTGACGGGTAGGTGCATGAAGTTTTTTAGTGATAAAGGGCAAAATATATTCCTTTGTAAGGGAGGGTTAGATAGACTAAAGAGATACTTTTAGCGCAGTTTTAAAGCGCATTTTAGCACACTAAGGAAAAAATTATGGTAGATCGTTACAGTAGAGAAGAGATGAAATCCAAATGGAGTATTCAAGCAAAGTATCAAGCATGGCTTGATGTTGAAAAAGCAGTGGTGGTTGCGTGGAATAAATTGGGGCTTATCCCTGATGAAGATGCGGCAAAGATCATTGCAAACGCAGGATTTAGTGTTGAACGTATTGATGAAATTGAAGCCGTTACTCGACATGATTTAATAGCCTTTACCACATCGGTTTCTGAAACCTTGGGTGAAGAGAGTCGTTGGTTTCACTATGGGATGACGAGTTCGGATACGGTTGATACAGCTGTTGCATTACAAATGCGTGATTCGTTAACCCTTATCATCGACGATGTTAAAATGGTGATGGAGTCGATTAAGCTTCGAGCCATTGAGCATAAAATGACACTGATGGTTGGACGCAGTCACGGTATTCATGGAGAGCCGATCACGTTTGGTTTGGTGTTGGCCGTATGGTATGACGAAATGGCACGACATCTTACAAACTTGGAACAAACGATGGAAGTTATTGCTGTTGGGCAAGTATCGGGAGCTATGGGAAATTTTGCCCACGCACCGTTAGAACTTGAAGAGTATACATGTGAGGCATTAGGACTAAAACCTGCCCCCGTTTCCAACCAAGTTATTCAACGTGACCGTTATGCCCGCCTTGCCTCTGCGTTAGCGTTGTTAGCTAGTTCGATTGAAAAATTTGCGGTACAAGTGCGCCATTGGCAACGTACTGAAGTATATGAGTGTGAAGAATATTTTGCTGTTGGACAAAAAGGTTCATCGGCAATGCCTCATAAGCGTAACCCGATTTTAACAGAGAATATAACAGGGCTTGCCCGTATGGTTCGCTCGTATGCCGTCCCTGCGATGGAAAACGTCGCATTATGGCATGAGCGTGATATTTCTCACAGCTCTACTGAGCGTTTTTGGCTTCCTGATAGTTTTGTGACCTCTGATTTCATGTTGCATCGTTTTAATAGTGTTATCAGTAAGCTCGTCGTTTATCCTGAAAATATGATGCGCAATCTTAATCTAACGGGTGGGTTAGTTTTCTCCCAACGGGTACTTCTTGAACTTCCTCTTAAAGGGGTAAGTCGTGAAGATGCCTACCGTATCGTTCAACGCAATGCGATGAAAGTATGGGAAGGATTGCAACACGGGAAAAGTGCAACCAATGAAAAAGGGGAGAGTTTGTATCTTCAATATTTGTTAGCCGATAATGAATTAGCTCAGAGTTTGAGTGAAGAGGCTATTCGTGAATGTTTCAATTTTGACTATTACACAAAAAATGTAGGGCGTATTTTTGATCGTGTCTTTAAGGAGTCTGCACAATGCTAACGATTATCAAACGCAATGGTCGTCGTGAATCATTGGATATCAGCAAAATACAAAAATACACATCAGCAGCGGTTAGTGGATTGACAAATGTATCCCAAAGTGAACTGGAACTGGATGCTCATATACAGTTTCGTGATGGTATTGCAAGTCATGAAATTCAAAATACCCTTATCAAAACAGCGGTTGATAAAATCGATATTGACAGTCCGAACTGGACGTTTGTTGCATCTCGTCTCTTCTTATACGATTTATATCACCGTGTTAATGGATTTACAGGGTATGGAAGTTTATTAAATTATTTCGAACGGTGTGAATCAGAGGGGCGTATTCTTCTAGGGCTAAAAGAAAAATATGATCTAACTGAATTGGAAAAACACATTGTCCCTGATCGTGATTTGGAATTCAATTATCTCGGAGTAAAAACACTTTATGACCGTTATTTGATCAAAGATCGTAAAGGTGATCCGATTGAACTGCCTCAGCATATGTTTATGGCGGTAGCAATGTTCTTGGCACAAAATGAGGAAGATGCTCAAGGGTGGGCGATCAAGTTTTATGACATGATGTCGAAATTCGAAGTGATGATGGCTACCCCTACGTTGTCCAATGCACGGACAACGCGTCATCAGCTTAGTTCATGCTATATTGGTTCTAGTCCTGATAACATCGAGGGAATTTTTGATGCCTATAAAGAGATGGCACTTCTTTCGAAATTTGGTGGCGGTATTGGTTGGGATTGGACGCAGGTACGTGCTATGGGTTCGTTTATCGACGGACACAAAAATGCAGCTGGGGGGACGGTTCCCTTTTTGAAAATCACCAACGATATTGCTATTGCGGTGGATCAATTGGGTACTCGTAAAGGGGCAATTGCTGTCTACCTTGAGCCGTGGCATATGGATATTAAAGACTTCCTTGATATTAAGAAAAACTCAGGGGAAGAGCGACGACGGGCTCATGATTTGTTCCCTGCTTTGTGGATCAATGATATGTTTATGAAACGGGTTCTTGAAGATGGTATTTGGACGATGTTTGACCCTTATGATGTCAAAGAGTTAACGGAGCTTCATGGGGATGCGTTTGAAAAACGGTATTTGGAATTGGAACATGACACCTCAATCCTCAAGGAACATATTAAAGCCAAAGATTTATGGAAACGAATCCTTACGAGTTATTTCGAGTCGGGGAGCCCCTTTTTGTGTTTTAAAGATAGTGCTAACCGTGCTAATCCAAATGACCATTACGGGATTATTCGTAGTTCCAATCTTTGTACGGAGATTTTTCAAAACACCCAACCTAACCACTATTTGATCAAAGTAAAATTCGAAGATGGATCGTTTGTTACCTATGAAGAGGATGAATTGGTGAGGGTTGACAGCGGTATTGAAAAAACGGCGAATAAAGTTACCGCCCTTGATTCACTCGGAGGACGACCCATTTATATCGTGGAAAAAGAGAAAGTGGATGGGGCAACGGCGGTGTGTAATCTAGCTTCCGTCAATCTCTCTCGTATCCATACCAAAGAGGATATTGACCGCATCGTCCCTATTGCTATTCGTGCTTTGGACAATGTAATTGATCTCAATTTTTACCCCCTTGAAAAAGTGAAACGAACCAATATGCGTAGCCGTGCTATCGGTTTGGGTGTTATGGGTGAGGCACAAATGTTAGCGGAACAAAAAATACTTTGGGGGACACAAGAACACTTTGATAAGATTGATGAAGTGATGGAGGCGGTGAGTTATAACGCTATTAAAGCTTCCTCTGATTTGGCAGTGGAAAAAGGATCCTACGCTGAGTATAACGGTTCGAAGTGGAGTCGTGGAATTTTGCCGATGGATCACGCTAGCTCTGAAGTACGAAAACTTGTTGATCGAGGTGGATTATTCGCCCCTCATTATGAATGGGATGTTCTACGTGAAACAATCAAAAAACAAGGGATGCGTAATGGGTATCTGATGGCAATTGCCCCGACGAGTTCAATTTCTATTCTGACGGGGACGACGCAAACGATTGAACCTGTCTACAAACGTAAATGGTTTGAGGAAAATTTATCAGGACTTATCCCTGTTGTAGCTCCTAAACTCTCTCCCGATACGTGGGGATACTATACTCCTGCGTACGATTTGGATCAGACGATTTTGATCAAAGCAGCAGCGATACGACAAAAATGGATTGACCAAGGGCAAAGTCTCAATATCTTTATCACCCTTGATAAAGCCAGTGGTAAATATCTTAATGACATTTATATGCTCGCATGGAAGCTCGGTCTCAAATCAACCTACTATCTTCGTTCTCAATCGCCAGAGCAAAAACAAGATACCGCTGATCGCTCTATGGAGTGTGACGGGTGCCAGTGAAGCCATTGAAGACTTCTTCGCTAACGCCATTGTTAGTGAGACTGGATCACCTCTGTGGGGGTGATCTTTGTTCCATTACTACACTCTCCCCTACTTCTCTCTCGATTAGATTCAGTGTTCAAGATAGTGCTCGTGGATATGACTGGATTGATATACAGTTTGTTGTTAGTGGTGTGAGTAATGCCAAACTGGTGAGTGATAACGTCTTGTCCTCTCTTGATATGTCTGAGGGGATTACAGTTGAAATAAATGCTAACACGTGTGCCTTAGCAATCGGGGCGTATAAAGGGCGTGTTAATGAGGCACCACTTTATATTATGGGGACTTCGATGGCGTATGAAGAGTTGCCGTTTAGTGGGTAAGTTAATTGAAAAATTAGATGGTACGTTTTTTGCTTAAGCTATAGAAAAACCAATAGTTAGGCAGCGGATCATTGAAAACATTTTTAGGACTCTTTTTTCTTTTTAGCACTGTTGTGTATGGGGCGTACAACCCTTTTTTCAGTGACACTGCTCCTGCCAAGAAAATCGCCAAACCTGAACGTACCCTCATCCCCCCTCCTCGAATGTTTGCCCCTTTACCAATGCTTCCCCCTCCTCCTGCTATCAATGCGGAAATAAAGCCCCCTCAAACTCCTATTGCTATGCGCTATTTTGGGTATATCGAAAGTGATAAGGGGAGATTTGCATTGGTAAAAGTACAAGAGAGTACGATTGTTTTAAAGGAGAATAATCGAATTTATTTGAACAGTGTCCCCTATTTCGTTCGAGAGATTAACAGTAATATGGTGCTGTTGGAAGATGGATTAAAACAGATGAAAAGTATCTACTTTAGTGGTGAGATGGAGAGTCAGCGATGATACGATTTCCTATCGTTCTTTTAGTGGGAGTATTGTTTGTTGGGTGTTCAGTAGCAACGAAGAAAGAACTTTTAATGCCTCAAATGTCTCCTGAAAACAGTATCCCCTTTTCGCACGATAGTAAACCTGCCATGGAGACAATAGAAATTACGGCAGAAAATTTTAAAATAGAGACGAATGATGTCCCCGATGGAGAGAGTATTAAACGGGTGAAGATTATGGGGGCGGAGTTACAAGATGTACTAAGTCTCCTCTCAGAAGCAACCAATGAAAATATGGTCTTTCAGCTTGAATCAGAGTCTCGGGGACAATCAGGGGGAACGGATGTAAGCCAATCCCTTAATTTGGCAATACAATCAACGACGGGAGGATCCTCCTCCTCTTTCAATATGCGCGAGACGAATGACTATTTGATTAAAAAATCCAAAGTCTATGTTGCAGCTGCAAATATTGGCTTTGGACGATTGCTTCAAAAAAGTGTAGGGAATAAAATCAGTATAGGATATTCGGAAGGGACTTATTATTTAGGAAATGTTCGTACGGTGACGGTGAAAATTCCCTCGATTAACAATCTTGGGGTGATATTAAAAAGTGCCCTTGCAACAATGGGGGGGAGTAATGTCTCTTTTGATGCCGTTACGTCATCGCTGAGTTTTTCGGCACGGGAAAAAGAGTATGGGGATATTATGCGTTATTTGGAAATTTTACGCAATAATCTATATGTTATAGAGTATGAGATTTCAATTTACAATGTTGAATTAAGTAATGACTACAGTTTGGGAATTAACTGGAGTGTTATCCCCTCTTTAACCAGTAGCTTTGGAATTGTATCGGCGGCAACTGCTGCAGCTGGAAGTGTAGGGGCGGCGCAAACACCTTTGACGTTTGGGGCACTGGTAAATAATGGTTCCTACAGTGGAGAAGCTCTTATCAATGCGTTGGAACATTTCGGAAAAGTGGAGAGTATTCAGCGACCCAAACTCCTCGGTCTTGCAGGGACAGACGTAAAACTGACCGATGGATTGGAAGAACCGTATATCAAGGAGCTTCAAACAACCTCGGTTGCCAATGGGGTGGTACAAACCTCTACAGTCAGCGGTACGGCACTTAGTGGGATGGATATTACCCTTAATTCCAATATCCTTGATGGGACGGTGATTACTGATATTGCCCTCAAAATCAATGATATTGTCGGATATACCAATTTTGAAGTGGATAAAACCAAATATTCGCAACCCAAAACGGTTACTAAACTCATCCATAACACAATGCGCGTTCAACCAGGGGTCCCCATTGTCATCTCAGGGTTGTTTCGCAATACAAGTGACAAAGGGTATAAAGGGATTCCCGGATTGGGGGAAAGTGCCATGGGTGTTGTCGGCGGAACACGCTATGAGGGGACGACGAAAAGCGAAATGGTCATTATCGTTACCCCTAGAGTTATCAAATACACAATGAAATAAGTATGGCAATTTTCACGGCTGGATCAATACCTCTGACACATGACATTAAGCGTATACGTGAACACGTCTATGCGCAAGGTCGTCATGATCTGGATTCTTCCGCTATCAAAGTTTCTCTACGTCAATATGCCAATGGGATTAACTATATCGCTTTTCTCCCCAAAGTTAAACTCTATTATGAAAATATTTTATTGATGGTTTCCAAGGTTCATGAGCGCAGTGTCGTCGTTTTTGAACTGGATTATAAGCTAGTGGGGGTTATTTGTGAAGCGGGAAATATTCTCGATTATATTCTCGATAAACCTGAAGAGTATGCCAAAGAGAGAGGTTACCGTGTTGTGGCAGCGGATAATAGTAAGGGATCAAAACTCATATCCTTAAATCTCGAACAGCAACGTAAAGAGACGTGGATGGGGACATTTTTGCTTCTTGCTACGGTGTGTTTGACCACGTTTATGTTTTATATCGGATACGATCATCTCAAAGAGATCCCCCTTTTGAAGTTTGATAAGAAAGAGCTTGTGGCGCAGTTTCACGAAACCCTTGAAAAGCAAAAAGAGCAAACGGCTCAGATGACGAAGAAAGTCGATATGCTCCACGTCCTTGAGCAAATTGAGATATTGATGCAAGAGACCCATTCACAGTTACGTAATGTGGAGTATAAGGGGAATAAGGTGTATGTGGAGGTAAAAACAGAGAACCTCACCGCTTTGTTGGCAAAACTCCCTTCGGATGCAACGATTCAAAAGCAAAATGAGCTAGAGGGTAGTGTACAATATTGCTATGAAAAAATATAGCATTGTAGCCATGTTTATTGTGGTGTTAATCACCATTTCCGTCTCTTCGTATTTCTTTTTTTTGGATATTACCCATGATAACAAGTTGGTAAAAGAGGAGGTCGATGCCCTCCAAGAGCTCAAAAGTACGATCAATACCCCCGTTGCCGAATATCTCACTGCTAATGATCTTCAAGCAAAGGGTTCAGAGTATGGGGATATTTTGGAAGAGTTGGGGATTAAGGGGACGTGCCGTACGGAGAAAGAGTTTATCTTCATAGAGGGGGTAATCGAGGACAGCGAATCGTATGTGCTAATGAAGCGACTTTTGGCGGTAGTGAAAAATGACAGTGTCACGTTGATCGCGAGTTGTATCGGCAAAGGGTGTGTGCAGGCCGATTATGGCTATAAAATAACCATTCGCCCTTATAAATTAAACTTTTCGAAATAGGTGCCGATATACCCATTATAAAATTGGTCAACAGAAAAGGATCTTCGATGACACACGGTACTTCAGGGATGAGAAAAGGTATCTCACTAGTTGAGATGATGATTGCAATTGTTTTGCTAGGGGTTTTGTCGGTAATTGGGTACAAGTACTACAAAAACTTTTTTGATACGGATTTGGTGGCGAAGAAAGCACGGATGGCAACGGTTGTCGATCAAGCGTCACAGCTTTCTAGTGCGTATGATGTCTATCAGCAACAGTTTGGAACGGCACCGGATGTAATAGCTAAATTGACAGATGCTAATGTGCAAATTTTAAAAACTCTTCCAACGATGCCATCAAGCATAACAGCGACGGGTTGGACGTTAAATGTGGGAGATGTTGATGGGGCGGGTGCAGCAACGGATTCGGTATTCGTTCTCCCTTTGGATGGGACAGCAACCACAGCTGATAAGAAAAAATATTGCCGTGTTTTCAATAATATGATGATTAATACAAAAAGCTTAACGGACGAATCATCGTATGCTAATGCTGATGGATCAGTTCCACTTCTAATTCCAACGGCAGTAACTGGGATGTATGCTCTATATACAAATGCTTTTTGTGTAGATGAAACAGCTGCTAGCACATTGGGTACTGTTACAGGTTTAAAAATTGTTTTTGTTAAACAGTTGAACTAATTTCTATCGTGGGACGTAAAGGCTTCACCCTCTTCGAAGCCCTCCTCGCCATCGCCCTTATTGGGGTGATGGGTTTTTTTAGTTTTACCTACCTCAATATTTCCACCCTCACCTCCACTCAAGCAAAAGCACAACTGCAAACCCATATCACCCTCCTCTCCTCTATGGTACTAGAGTGCAAAACCCTTTCGGAGTCAATGCCCAAACAAACTGGCGGAGCAAATGCAAATGCCACCTATATGGATCAGCTAGTGTGTCAAACCACCCCGACGTATAACCTCAATGGAGGGAGACATGCGTTTGTCCCCAAATCACCGACGGGATTTGATACCTATACGGCGACGGAATTGGGAGGGGACTTTTTTATCACTTTTGCAGCACTTCATGGTTCTGTTGAAGCTAAAGTGTTGGAGTCGATTTTTAATGGGTATTTACCAACACAAGCGACGTTCAATCCAAATATTGGGGGTAAAGCGGTGTTGAATGTGTATTTGGCACGGTGAGAGGGTAAAAAACATTTGAATGGCTATTGTAAATGTGAAGAGTAGCTCAAAGTGTTTGAGAAAAAATTTAATGGAAGGAAAGAAGATCAACAATGTCCTATAAAGAGTGGTTCGATGCGCACGGTGCCAAACACGCCAAAATTATGGAAAAGTTAACGCATTTAAACGATGCCGAAGTAATCGAGTATTTTCGATTTGAAAATATGGTACGCAATGAAACCAATTTTTGTCCCCTCTATGCGGAAAATAAAAAATGCCACGATATGGAGGATCTTAACTGCTACCTTTGTGCTTGTCCTAATTTTCGATTTAACGACAAAGGGTTTACAAAAGAGGGGGAGAAAACTCTCTTTAGCACCTGTAGTATCGAGAGTCCCGATGGGGATCGTTATATTAGTGCGCAGGCTATTCATCAAAACTGTGTAGGGTGTCTCGTCCCCCACCGTGAGAGCTATGTGCGCAAAGTCTTTGACCGTAGTTGGTTTGCGGTTATGAACGAGGTGGTGTGTGAATAGCATCTATTTGGGGGTTAAATTTGCCTTGAGTTATTTCACCGTTCTCCCTATAGGCTTTAAAGGAAGCGATGATCTTTCTCAACAGCGTGTTCTCTCCTCGATGCTCTATACTCTCCCTTTCATTGGTATTTTCCTCTCATTGCTTACTATTGGAGTCTCTTTTCTCACCCAACCTTTGGGGTGGCTGGGGGCGATCCTCTCTGCGGTGGTGTATATGGTATTGTATGGATTTATCCACACCGAAGCGATTTTTGATGTCACTGATGCCCTTTATGCTGCCCATAGTGGTAAAGATCCCTATCTTGTTATCAAAGAGCCAACGGTGGGGGCGATGGGGGTTTTGTACGGAGTTGCCTTTTTGATTCTTAAAATTGCTGCTGTATCGACACTTCTCATGCACCATCTCTTTTTGGAATTTGTCGCCATTGCCCTTATTAGCCGTCTCTCTTTACTGTGGCTTATTAAAGGGTTCCTCTTTCGCTCCTCGTTTGTCTCTAGCTTGCGTGAGAGCCTCACGTTATTACCTCTTGTCTTTATAACTATATTCACTACACTTCTTGGATTTTGGTTCCTCTCTTTTGCTTTTCTCGCACTCTTGGGGGGTGGGATTTTTGTCTCCTTTTTGATCGTCTCCTTTACTCGAAAATCACTTGGCTTTCTTAACGGTGATGTTTTGGGGATGACATTGGAATTGGTTGAATTGATTTTACTTTTGGGAGTATTACGGCTATGGAACTGACTCTCTTACGCCATGCCCCCCTTGCAAAACATCTCCAAAAACGATACATCGGGCACTCTAATAGGACTCTTGATACCACCCTTTTTGAGATAGAGAAAGTCGCCCCTCTTTTGGAAAAAAAATACGATGCGATTTACACTTCTGATCTTTTGCGATGTACCCAAACATTGCAACAGTGTGGATTGAATGATTTTATCCCCGATAAACGGCTACGAGAGGTTCGGTTTAAACCCCAATTTGAGGGGAAAAACTTCGGAGAAATTGAACAAATGGAGGAGTTTGACCCCCTTTTTTTGGAGTCCCAAGAGCGGTGGCATACTTTTATTTGTGATGAGTCTCCCTCACAATTTCACGAGCGACTCCGCCATTTCTTAGAGGAACTCCCTAAAGAGGGGAGTGTTTTATGTTGTACCCACGCAGGGGTGATACGGGAAATTCTCACCCTTTTAACTCCCCAAAATTCGCCAAAAATCCTCGATTACCTCGACTACGTAATAGTTACGGTAAAATAACACTACCAATCTTTCAAGGGTGATAATGCGGATATTTTTACTTTTTATTACCGTATCCCTTTGGCTCTTTTGCAAACCTTTGCCCCTTTTTTTTTCAGGTAATGAAAAAATGTCTTCAAGCGATCTCTATAGTACGTTGGGGCTTCGCCTCCCCTACGCCCTTGAACTATGGGAAAATAAACCGTCCATTGAGCCAATCCTTATCTCTCAAAGCGTGACGACCCTTACCGATTATTATCGCTCTCATGGCTATTTTGATGCCAAAATCACCTCTGAAGAGGGGAATGAATCGATCACCTTTGTTGTCCAAGAAAACACCCCCATAAAAATCGCCGATATTCAAACCAACAGTATCCTCGATGTTCATAAAGCAATTGAACTGGAGGAAGGGGATGTATTTAATCACGATAAATTTTCAGAAACCAAAACCAAAATCAAAAAACAATACTACGCCGCAGGGTATTGCAACGCAACGTTTAATACCAAAGCATGGATTGACACCCAAGAGCACAAAGCCCATTTGCTGTTTGAAGCTACTCCCAATGAACAGTGTACCTTTGGACCTATTATCGCCTCCTCCTCCCCCAATATTGACGGCAATCTCACCGCCTCTATGTTGCGCTTTCATGAGGGGGATCCTTACACTCTCGAAGCGATACAACGAAGTTATGAAACCCTCTATGCCCAAGAGGCCATTGCTAGAGTAACAATCAATGATATTGACCGAAACGGAAGTATCGTCCCCATCACACTGGGGATTGAAGAGGTGGATAAGCCAATACGATTTAGTACGGGGTTAGGATACAGTACCGATCAGGGATTTGGTGCCCAAATGGGGATAAAACACCGTAATTTTTTGGGGAACATGAAAACCCTCTCGCTGGATGGACACTATACTCAAATCAAAGAGAGGGCTTCTGCTTTACTCTCTGTCCCTTTATGGGATCATATCTCCGCTAGCGGTGAAGTGGGATACGTGAATGAACAATTTCAAGGGTATCGTTCCCAAAGTGTTTTTGAGAAACTGACCCTAAAACACCAAGATATTCCAAACTCCCTTCTGGGTTCACTTCTCTTTGATGAGGCGAAAACCTACCAAAGCGATAACCTAGTGGCATTTCCTCAAAGCGGTTTGTTTATTATCTCCCCCATCGTGGAGTTTAACCGTGATACTCGTGACAAGCTTCTTGAACCCTCCAAAGGGAATTGGATCAATGTCAAAGCACAAGGCTCCCTCCTCTCCAACTACAGTGATGCAACTTACTTTAAAACCCTCCTTACCGCGGCCCATATCGAGAGTTTTGGCGACCATGTACTCGCCGCACGTGTACACTGGGGGACGTTGCGCACCTACGAGGGGGCGGTTCCTAGTGCGTACCGTTTTTATGCAGGGGGGATGAACTCCAACCGTGCCTATACCTACCGCAATTTGGGGCCCAAAGATCTTAATGGGGATCCATTGGGATTTAACGCGCTCCTTGAGGGGACGCTGGAATACCGCTTTCCCCTTTACTCCCAGCTACGAGGGGTCATTTTTAGTGATCTCTCCTACGGTTCCAACAACTATATTCCCGATTATCAACTCCCCTATTGGGGTGTAGGGGGGGGATTACGCTATGTGACTCCTGTGGGACCCATTGCCATTGATATAGGGGTCAATCCCCATGATTTCGGACAACATACCCTTCAGTTTCGCATAGGGGAGCTGTTTTGATTTTCAAGCATCCTATTTTTAAAAGGGCGTTAAAACACCTTCTTGTTGCCCTTCATGCCCTTCTTGTAATGGGGCTCTTGGTTGCGGTCGCCCTTATGTATCTTGTTTTTCATCCCAATGGGCTCTCGTTTCTCAACACCTATATCCTCCCCCCCTTAGGAATTCACACCCAAGCAGAGGGTTCTTTAACCAATGGTGTTACGTTACGTAATCTCCATACAAATACGATCGATGCCAAAACCCTCACTCTTGATTACAATCTCACCGCTATGTTAAAAGGGCAACACGTTATTGATTCGGTGACCATTGACGGTTTGCGCATTCATCTGGATGACTTTATGGACGATAGGAAAAACTCTTCCCTGCCATTGCCCACCTTTGCCCTCAAAAAAGTGACCTTGACGAACCTCCAACTCATCAGTGCATACCCCGTAGAATTGAACCTCTACGGTAAGAACGGCTCTTTTGATGGGAAGAAGCTTAATTTTAAAGAGTTTAAAGCAACCGTCGCCACCCGTCATGCAAGTGCCGCATTATCGGGTGCAATCCACAACAGCTCCTTTGCAGGTGCGGCCTTTTTGTATCCCAATAAAGGTGCACTTGACCCCTATATCTCAAAACTCACCACCTTGCCTGTTATGCAACCGTTAAAGGTACTCGAACTCTCACCATCACGGGTTCAGCTAAATACCCAAATTGATCGTCTCAATGCCGCTTTTGATTCCAATGTATCGCTTCAAAACATTGCCCTCTCCATGGAGTACCGCTACAGCGATCATCTCCTTAATTTTGATTTTCACCACACCCTTGTGCGTGGAGAGGAGAGCCTCCAAATTGCCCAAAAGTTGAGTTACCATCTGAATGGAACCATGACAACCTCTCTTGAAGGGCTCATCACCTCATCACGCCCCCTCCCCTCCAAAATCTTTACGGCACACTTTCGTAATGATCCCCAAGGGGTTGCAGGAAGAGTTGTTTTAGGGGGGAGCGAGTTACTTTTGCAAAGTGGCGATTATGACCATTTTGTATGGAACCTTACGAGCCTCAATCCGACGCTTGATTTCTTCCCGACACTTCCCGAAAACTTTCGACATTCCTACTTCAATGCTAATGCTCAAGGGAACTTTACCGCATCGACCAAGAGTCTTGAGGGGAAACTAACCGCCCACCACAATCATGCCAACATCAATGGATCGCTTCAAATTCACAATGACGCTATAACGTTCAAAGGGGAACTTCTCCTCCCCAAAGATGCCCCAACATGGAGAGAGTGGTCTCTTAAGCCTCCTTCCAAAACAACACTCTTTCTTACCCATAATGCAAACATCACCCAAGTTAATCTCAAAGGGGATGAATTAACCCTCCTCGTGCAACGTACGAACAATGCTATCAAAGGTTCAGGAAATTATTTGGAAAGTACCTTTACTCTTAATGGGACGATGAACCTTATGACTATCACCACAGCTACCCCATCGTTGGCAAAAACCCTTTCTTCTATCCCCTCATTCTCCCTCCCCAATATCGATTATTACGATGCCGAAATAACGTCAACCACCCAAATCAATACGGAGACAATGAGTGCCTCTACGGATATAGTGGTTCCATGGTATGGGGTGATTATAGACCCTCGTCATCAATACAGTGGTATTCATAATACCCTGAGCATTCATTATCGTAATGGGGATATTGTGATGGATAAATACCGTCTTGATATTGCCGATCATCCAATCTTTAGCAATCAACCCTCCTACGCTCACATCGACGCTGTTGGTAATTTCATCCTTGATGATATACGAATCTTTGATACTCTACGTCTTAATGGTTCTATTGACCCCGCTACCTTTGCCACACAGCTACATCTCACCTCGGAGAACTTTAGCTACAAAGGGCCTGAGGGAAATGCTCACGTCGCCACGGATGTGTACTTTACTCGCGATGGTAATGCCACCCAAAACCTCGAAGGCTCCCTCACACTTTTGGATGCCACCATTGACCATCTTCCCTTACAACAATTCAAAGGTAAGGATGAGGATATTATCATCGTCCAAGATATTCGCCCCCCAAGTACCACACCACTGGGGATGATGTAGGACTGCCGCTTCTTACATAAATACCGCCGCCAAGAGCGTCACCGCCAAACAACCCCTCAAATACATCTCCAAAGAGCTTGAGCTACAGCTTGATCCCGATATTACCCTCTGGAAAGATCCCCTAGGTGCCATTGAAATACTCGGGATGGTCATCCTCCCCACAGGAAGTGCTACCAACAATGGCAAACATTTCGATATCGAACACAGCGAAATCTATTTCGATGGAACCCTTCCCTTTAACCCCTATCTCAACCTCACGATACGACATGAGGTCGATTACAAAAAAATTCTCATCTATGTGACCCATACCCTCGAATCCCCTATCTTTTTGTTCACCTCCGATCCTGTTATGAGCCAAAATGATATTATGAGCTATCTCCTCTTCGGAGCTCCTGCTAGTGCCTCTATGAGCAGTGACAAAAGTGCCCCAACGGTTCGTGCCGATGCAACAAATTTTATGTTAGGGGCAGGAATAAAAGGGCTTATTGGAGGGGTGACCAAAATTCAGCTGGATACGATGAATATCCTCACGACCAAAGAAGGGGGGATGGGGTTTGAAGTGGGGACGCGTCTTAATAAAGATCTTCGAGTCTTGTATAAAAATGATTCGGTCTCCAGTGTACTCGTTCAATACACCCTCAACCGATGGATACGAATTGATGCGGATATTCATGATTTGGGGCAAGGGATCAATGCTATTTATATCAAAGATTTTCGAGATTTTCTTCCTCATAACAAAGGCAGACCTTAATCTCGGCTCATGATTTTTTGCTTTTCTACTTCAAATTCCGCTTCGGTGAGAGTACCGTTGTCATAAAGTTGTTTAATCCGTTCCAAATCATCGTATTTTTGGTTAGTATTCCTTGCTCTTTTAGGGATTTTTGTCGATGTTCCAAGAAGTGCGTATAGAATAAATCCAAGGAATGGGATAAAAAAGACCAGTAAAAACCAGAAAATTTTAATCCCTATGTCAGTAAAGTCAGAACCAATAATATCAACCAACGCCCACACCCACAGTGCAAAGATAGCAACACCGATGAGTAATCCCACCATTCCAAACATCATAATTGAATTTTCCATTCATCTCACCTTTTCGTTAGTTACAAAAAGATTGTACCGTTTATTTGATTGATTCGATGATGGATACCCCGTCTGCATCAACAATGCTAATGTGTTTGGGAGATTTTTTTGCATTCTTTTTCTCTACAACAAACAATCGTTGCAAATCTTCACTTGTTAAGAAAGGGGAATTTTGAGGAATATGGATAACAACCGCACTGACAGAGAGAAGTTTAAACTCTTTGATATTCCCCTCTCTGTCTTCGCTTATGATGCATCCACGTTCACGATCTTTGGGATCATAAAAATCCGCAACATCGTCAATGAATTTTTGGATGAGCCTCTGTATTTGAAGACATACTGTCTCAAATTGGATGGACTCATTTAAAATTGTCCCCATAAAGAAATCATCTCCTCCAATATGACCCTTAAAATAATCAGGTGATAACACTTTGTGCATTAGCTCAGTAAAGAGCAAAATTACCCGATCCCCATTACGGAACCCATAATAATCGTTGTAGGGCTTGAAATGGTCAAAATCAAAATAGACAATTATCGCTTCACTATGGGACTCAAGCATTTGGGCGATGTATTCATTGATTCTGAAATTTCCAGGTAAACGACTTAGTGGATTTTCATCACGCGCTCGGATAAGATTTCGTTCATGAATAACTTCAATCATGACTCTTGCACTAAGATACCCAATATAGCGAGACGCTTCAACGATCAAAACCCCTGGAGCACTTGGAGAGAGTGAAAAAAGCTCAATTATTTTTTCCAAGGGCATCATAATATCCACAATGGGAATAGTTTCAATATAGGTTTCTAAAATAGAAAGATTTGAGGAGCGGTTTTGCGTCAATGCTCTTCCAAATTGGGAGTAAATGACCGATTTTAGACGATGTTCATGGATAATACCCTGTGGACAGAATGCAGCATCAATAATGGGGACTAAAAAAATCTCCTTATCCTCTTTGAGCAAATCCAACAACGATTCCATTGAATCACCAATAACAATCGGCTTAAGGACTTCAAGTCGTTTGAGAATAATATTTTTATCCCCTTGACAACGCTTATCTTTTAATAGTGATTCAATAATATGAGGATATTTGAGCTGAATTTCGGTTGTTGTAATCGTTGGACGCTGAATATAATACCCCTGTACCAAATGGGCACCAATTTCTTTACAAATTAAAAATTCCCGCTCCGTTTCAATCCCCTCGGCTACAACTTTACATCCTATTAATAAAGCAAGCTGCACCATATTGCGAGTCAAAAGTTTCTTTTTGGGGTCTTTGTCGATGGAACTCAAAAAGAAGCGATCAATTTTAATAATATTGGGGGTGCAATGGTAAAGAAGTTTGTACCCTGATTGTCCAATACCAAAATCGTCAATAGCAATACAAAATCCCTCATCATGATAATGCTTCATTAGTTTGGTAAAATGGTCAAGATTGATGATTTCGTTGTGTTCAGAGAGTTCAAAAACGATACTTCTGTAATCCAAATCATAGCGTTTGAGCAATTGATAAGTATTGCCTTTAGAAAAATTGATCATTTCTAAAACACGATTATCAAGATTATAAAAAAGTTTCAAATGGTGATACCCCTCTAGGGTACAAAATTTTTGAATCACTTTTTCACGTAAGACTAAATCAAAACTATAGAGAATATTATTCTCATAAAGATGATCAAAAAAAGATTCTATCGAGGGGTATCCAAGGGTGTCTGTACCTCGTAAAAGGGCTTCCACTCCAAACGTAATTCCCGAATGAATATCAACAATAGGCTGAAAAGCCACCTCTAAAATATCAAAATAACGTTCATAAAAGGGGTGTAGTGGTTCCATACTTATTAGTATAAAGAAGCAGTATTGCAAAATGGTTACAGAGTGAGCTTTGGGCTCACGCTTGTCATTATTTTGCGATAAAACTCAGACAGTAGTAAATTGATGCACTTAACAATGCGGTGACGGGCAAAGTGAACACCCACGAGAGTAAAATTGTTTTTACCATACTTTTTTGCACTCCCCCTTCGGGCTCTGCCACCATCGAGCCTGCAACGGCGCTGGAGACGATATGGGTTGTACTAACGGGAGCATGGGCAAAGTTGGCTAATAGAATCGTCATCATTGCCATAGCTTGTGCCACGGTAGCTTGCATATAGTTAATGGGTTGAGAGCCGATTTTTTCACCAATGGTAATGACAATTCGTTTATATCCAATCATCGTTCCAATACTCAGCGCAAAAGCAACGGCGAGAATGACCCATGTAGGGACGTATTCGGTTGCGGATACCAACACTTTTCGTTGGGCTGATACATAATCGGATTTATCTTTGTCGGTTATCAAATAGATTTTTTCGACTTGACCAAAGAAATTGTCCGAACATAAAATAGCGGTATGAACACGCCAGCTATCTTGGGGTGAAAGCTGTGAATACGATTTGATTCCATCCAACTTAGTTGCAATCAAAGAGGTGGTTTCGAAGACTTGGTTGACGTTACACTCCGCAATGGTGTTTTTTGTTTTCAGGGCACTGATGAGATGTTTTTCACTCACGAGCTTAGTGAGACTTTCATTATTATCAGCATAAAATTTTGCTAAATTTGCGGCACTGTCTCGTGTTTGCTTGATTTTATATTCGTGTGAATTCATATCAAGGGCGTAATAGGTTGGCAATATTCCAATCAGGATAATCATAATGATACCGATCCCTTTTTGACCATCATTCGAGCCATGGGCAAAACTCACCCCTGCACCCGTCGCAATAATCCCTGTGCGCATCCAGAAGTTGGGGCGTTTTCGTTTTGACTCGCTGTCGGGTGTTTTGAAATATTTTGGATTAGAAACAAATTTTTTCGTCGCTTTCATGAGTAAATAGGCAAATCCAAATCCCAAAAGCGGAGAAAGGGCTAAGGCGGTTAATACACCGTATAAGGCTTTCCAATTGACGCTTTGAGAAAATTCAAAACCATGCATAACACCAAAAACGGTACTAACGCCAATAAGGGAGCCGATAAGGGAATGGGAACTCGAAACGGGTAAACCAAAATACCATGTTCCAAAATTCCAGATGACGGCGGAAATCAAGAGGGAATAAATCATCACTAACGTTGCATTTTGATTGGATGCGACCATGATGTCCAGTGGCAATAAATGGACAATGACGTAAGCAACGCCGATACCGCCCATAATAACTCCTAGAAAATTCATAATACCCGACATAATGACAGAGTATTTCGCTTCCATAGAGTTGGTGTAAATGATCATGGCTACTGAATTAGCCGTATCGTGAAACCCATTAATTATCTCATAAAAAAGGGCGATACCGAGTGACAGAAGTAGTAAAGTAAGGGTGAGAGTATTGACATTATTGAGTGCTTCCCAAATGACAGACATGGCATTATCCTAAAATTAAAAATATGAGGCGCAATAGTATTACGAAACCATTACAACAAGGTTACGAAATTGTTACACTATTATGCCACGATACTCTTTTAAAGGAGTTTTATATCACCCAAATTTCCCTGTAATATATTCTTGGGTTAGTTTCTCTTTGGGGGTAACAAAGAGCTCTTCGGTATACCCTAGCTCAATCAAATCACCCAAATACATAAATCCTGTGTAGTCACTTACCCGTGCTGCTTGCTGCATATTGTGGGTAACGATGATGATACTGACTTTTTCTTTGAGTTCGATAACAAGTTTCTCAATCCCTTGGGTCGAAATAGGGTCAAGTGCCGATGTGGGTTCATCGAAGAGAAGCACCTCGGGTTCAACGGCGATGGCACGAGCAATACACAAACGCTGTTGCTGTCCCCCAGAAAGACCATTTGCATCGTGCTTGAGACGATCTTGGGTCTCTTTCCAAATAGCGGCATCTTGGAGTGCTTTTTCAACTCTCCCATCAAGTTCCGATTTATTCTTAATCCCTTTTAGACGTAATCCATAGGCAACGTTATCGTAAATCGACATGGGGAATGCTGTGGGTTTTTGGAAAATCATCCCGATACGGGTACGTAGGTGAATAAGATCCTCTTTGGGATCAAGGATATTACGTCCGTCGAAGAGGATTTCCCCCTCGTACTTGTTCCCTGGATAAAGGTCGTGCATACGGTTAAAAGAACGTAATAGCGTTGTTTTCCCACACCCAGATGGACCTATGAGTGCCGTAATTGAGTTTTTGGCAATGGGCATGGAGATCTTTTTTAGACTCGGAGCCGTTGCACCTTTGTAGGTGAAATCGAAATTGCGTACGTGGAGGGCACACTCCCCTTTAATATCAATAATACTTGCCATTGGTTATTTCCCTTTTTTTGTCGATAATAAGATTAAGCGTCCTAAAATGTTAAGACCCAAAATAAACATAGAGAGGATAAATGCTGCCGCCCATCCCAGCTGTTGCCAATCTTCATACGGACTGGTGGCGTAGTTAAACATCGTTACGGTCAATGAGGGCATTGCCTGACTCAAATCGGTAGTGAAGAAGTTGTCATTGAAAGAGGTAAACAGCAATGGTGCTGTCTCTCCAGCAACACGGGCAACCCCAAGTAAAACACCTGTTAAGATACCCGCTTTGGCTCCGCGATAAACAACATTGAGGATAACTTTGTACTTGGGGGCACCCAATGCAAAAGCCGCTTCTCGTAATGTCCCAGGGACGAGTTGAAGCATATCATCGGTGGTACGCAAGATAATGGGGATCATTATAATCCCTAACGCAATCGAACCTGCCCACGCACTAAAATGCCCCATGGGTAAAACAACGATAGCATAGACAAATGCCCCGATAACAATAGAGGGGGCGGACATCATAATATCACTAATATCACGAATAGTGTTGGCGAGTTTGGAGTTTTTACCGTATTCACTCAAATAGGTCCCCGCCAAAATCCCCAAAGGGACACCTACTCCTGTTGCCATCCCCACAAGGATGAGTTGACCCACAAGAGCGTGCTTAAGACCACTCTCTTCATATCCTGGAGGTGCTCCTTCGTAGATAAAGATATTCCAGTTAAGGGCACTTAACCCCTTCATCACCAAAACACCTAAAATCCAAAATAAAAAAGCCAAGGCGATAATAGCACTGAGTGTTGAAAATATTAACGCCAATTTATTGATAAAAATTCGCTTTTGTACGGGACTCATTAGGCTCTCCTAGCTTTTCGTAAAAAGTAAAATTTAGCAACCGCAATCACCACAAAACTCATAATAAGAAGGGTTAATGCTAGACCAAACAAGCTTGAAAAATACAGCGACGTATCGGCTTCGGTAAACTCATTGGCAAGGGTGACTGGAATAGAGGTTGTTGGACTGAGGATGGAGGTGGGGACTTTGTGAACATTCCCCATAACGAAGGTTACCGCCATTGTCTCACCAATTGCCCGCCCTAGTGCCAAGATTAAAGAACCGATAATCCCCGCCTTTGCGTAGGGGATAATAACGTCTTTGATAACGTCCCATTGGGTACCACCAAGTGCGTAGGCGGACTCTTTGAGAATGTCGGGAGTCGTGTTCATCGCATCGCGTGTCACTGCTGCCATAAAAGGGAGAATCATAATCGCCAAAACAATCCCTGCTGCAAGAAGACCAATCCCCATACCACCAGTAAGGTCACGTAGGATAGGGACGAAATAAAACAGTCCCCACATTCCATAAATGACCGATGGGATAGCGGCGAGAAGCTCAACACTCACCCCGAAGAACCCTTTGATTTTAGGGTGTGCAATTTCACTGAGGAAAATAGCGACACCAATCGCAATGGGAATAGAGAGAAGCATCGCCAAAAAGGTAGAGGCAACGGAACCGAAGATGGCGGCATACGCCCCGAATTTATCGACGTTGGGAGCCCACTCGTCTTTGGTTAGGAAATCCAATCCAAATGTCTGCATCGCCTCGGTCGATTGATTGAACAATACGACAAATATCCATGCAACGATCAAGAGGATCAAAAATGCACTGATACGGGTCAGGTTTTGAAAGAGTTTATCGATCATGCCAAGCCTTGCCTAAAAATTTTGGGCAATTTTAGTATAGGATGATTACAACGGCGTTACGAAGTACCCCTTGGGAGAGTCTTGAGGTAGATAGTTAGCCATCCCATTGCCTCTTCATGGGTTGCAAAAACACCATCAAGCTGTGCGGTATAGGCATTATGGAGCAGTGTTTTAAATGCACGTGAAGGAGAGAGTCCAAGTGCAATAAGATCACGCCCCAAAAGCAAAGGGGAAGGGGGAGCATACAGCACTCCCAATCTATCGGCGCATTGATAAAGCCACTCTCCTGCTTCAAAATGCTTCGGTACCTCACCCACAAAATCACGCCCATAAAAATCAGCCTGCGCAACACGAATCAAATCATCAAGACATACATGCGTAGAGAGATGACGAATAGCACTATCGCAAGCGTTGGATTTAAAAAATTTACGGACAGCTCCATGGTACCGTACGAGAGGGAGAATACGCTCAACTAGCTCTTTTTCATTGGTGATCCGCTCCAAAAAAGTTCGGGCAATCTCCACCCCTGCTTCTGCGTGTTTGGGGGCGTTGAGAACACCGTCGCAAATGATCGTTGTAGAGGGTTTCCCCACATCGTGTAATAAAAGTGCAAAGAGGAGAATTAAATCCCGTTTGGGGTTCCCCGTTTTTTGCGTTGCCATGGTATCTAGTGCCATAAGGGTGTGAGTCCAAACATTCCCCTCGGGGTGAGAAAAACTATCTTGAGGTGTTGCTTCCAAATAAAGGAGCTCTTTAAAAAAAGCAAGTCCCCCCATCTCTTTGAGCAATGCAAATCCAAGGGAAGGGTTGGGGGAGAGGAGGAGCAATTTTTTGAGCTCCTCAAAAATCCTCTCTTTGGGGAGTTCATTGAGTGCCCCGTGCTCAATCATTTCACGGCATAACCGTAATAAATCCTCATCGCACGCAAGCGCATACCGTGCGGCAAACTGCACGGCACGCAAAATGCGCAACGGGTCATCCCCAAACGTTGTTTTATCAACATGGCGCAACTGTTTCGCCTCTAAATCGTTTATTCCACCATAAGGGTCTAAAAAGGTATGAGAGAGGGGATCATATCCGATGGCATTGATCGTAAAATCACGACGGCGAGCGGCGGTGGCAAAATCAAGATCATTGCACCACTGTATTTCAAATCCCTTATGCCCAAAGCCGTGTTTGGATTCGATACGGGGGGGAGAAAAATCGAGGTTAAACCCTCCGTAGGAAAGTTTGAGAACCCCGAAGCTTTTACCAACAAGATTGACTTTCCCAAACTCCCCCAAAATTTTTTCGAGCTGGTCGATGGAGCTAACTCCATAGAGTTCGATGTCAATATCGGTAGTGGGTAGAAAAAGGAGGGCATCACGGACATACCCCCCGACGATAATGGCTTTGATCCCATGGTTTTTTAAGTGCGTCAGCAACCGCTCAAGAGGTGGATTGAGGGTAATCACCACTACGATTTCTTAGTGGCGTGGACAAGGGGATGGATCGAAAAGGCAAAAGTAGACCCTTTTCCAAGGGTTGATTGTATGGAGAGGGTCGTTCCATGAAGACGGAGGATATAGCTGACGATAGAAAGCCCCAATCCCATCGAGTTATCCCAGCGGTTCTTTTGGACACGGTAAAATTTATTGGTGATATTCTCAAGCTCACTGGGGGCAATACCGATGCCTCTATCGGTCACCGTAAGCACAGTGTCCGTGAGCTTTAAGGTCACCTCCTCTTCAGAGTATTTGAGGGCATTATCGATGAGGTTGGTGATGACCATCTCTATCATTGTTTTATCGGCATAGACACTTTTGTGAAAGGGCGCAAAGAGGATCTTACGATTAGCATATTTACTGTGTAAAAGGGAGACAATATCGGCACACACCTCCCCCATATCAAAATGGGTCAGCTTGGCGGAGAGATCATTGTTCTCAAGTTTTACTGAGAGGGTGAGACGATCAAGCATCATGGTTATTTTACGGGTATTGGAGAGGATCTTTTCGAGAAACTTATTCCGAATTTTGGGATCAATATGGGGATCATCATGGAGTGTTTCGGCGTATCCCATAATGGCGGCAATGGGGTTTTTGAACTCATGGCTAATGGCGGAGAGGATGTCATTTTGCTGCTTATTGATGAGTCGTAAACGGGCGGTGTACTTGCGTTTTTGTTTATCACGATTACGTAACTTTTTGACCAAATTTTTGAGCAAAAGGGAGAGATACAAAAACTCTTGAAAATAGTGGGGCTTGTAGACGGCTTGATAATTTTTTTCGGCAATGGCATTGAGATATTGGGTGATTTGACCAATATCATGACGCGTTCGTTTCGAGATTTTGTAGGCGATCATAAGGGCAATCAAGATAAAAACAACAAACGAGGCAAGAAGTCTAAACCACAGCTCATAAAAGTGGTGCATCACCCCACCCAAATCCGTAGAGAGACGAAAGTAGAGTACTGTGTGGGGAAGGGTGATTTTTTGGGCGACGTAGATGAAGTCCGTTTGGAGTGTTTTGGAGTACCGTATGACCATCCCGTACGGCTTGCTCATGGCCTCCATGATTTCGACACGTCCTGAGTGATTTTCCATCGACCGTTTATCGGCATTTGTTTCGGCAATGACCGTCCCGTTTTCATCGATAATGGTAACCCTAAAATCACTTCTTTTGGCAATGGAGCGGGCTAAGGTATCATAATCGGGTGACGTTGCGATTTGGGGGACGAGAAGATTAATCGTTTGGAGTAATCGCTGTTCATTATCCTTAATCACCATGGATTTAAGGGTATAAAAACTAATAAGGGAAGCAATCAACAGTGAGGCAACAAAAAGCCCCAAAATATTGAGAAAAAAGACTTGATGTATTCTTAACACAGTGTATAGCCAACTCCCCTCACGGTTTTAATGTACTCTTTAGACTTATCGGGATCAATTTTCTCTTTGAGACGATTGATAGCAACATTGACGGTGCGGTCTTGGTACACTTCATCTCCACCCCAAACACTCTCGAGAAGGGTGTCCCGATCTAAAACAACGTTTTGATTGGAAACAAGGGCATAAAGAAGATCAAACTCAAGCTTGGTAAGCTCAATGGGATGGGTATCGATAGTAACGGTACGAGCAGGGAGATTTAAATGAATGTCCCGATAGATAACGATCCCGCTATTGGAAACTTTTTTCGTTCGTCGTAAAATTGCCTTAACCCGAAGTGCGAGCTCTTTCATACTGAAAGGTTTGGTGAGATAATCATCCCCTCCCCTCTCAAACCCCTCTTCGATATCGCTCTCTTTGTCTTTTGCGCTGATAAAGATGACTGGAGTTTGAATTCCACGTTGACGCAATGATGCGACAAATTCAGACCCTTCAGCCCCGGGGAGATTACGATCCATAAGGATCAAATCAACACTCTCTTCTTCAAGTACTTTGGTCACACGTTTGGTATTGAGAAACCCTATGGTCTCATACCCCTCACGAGTGAGATTAAATTCAATGAGTTCGAGGATATCCACTTCATCTTCGACGATTACTATTAATGCATCCAAAGTCAGGCTCCTTTGCCTCAATTATAGATTCGTATCTCGCCACCTTTTTGGGCGTAGAGCAAAAGGGCAGCGATATTGACGGTGCGATCTCCTGTTCGTTCAAGTTTACGAAGGGTTCCCAAAATCTTAACATACTCAACAGAAAGCTCACCCGAAATAACAATATTATTCAGAAGCTCTTTTTCCATAATCGAGAAAATATCATCATTTTTGGACTCTTCCACCATCACTTTACGATAAAGCTCTTCGGTATCACACTCGTCCATTGCGTTCAAACACGCAGCGATGTATTGTAGCGCATTCAGAGTCGTTTTGTGTAGCTGAATGATACTTGGAATAAGAATCGTAAGATCACACCCTCTTACGCAGTGCTCTTGCAGTCGTCGATTGTATTTTTTCACCGCATCACCGATACGATCGAGTTCATTGGTCATTTTTAAGAATGCGACCAATTGACGTAACTCCTCAGCTTCAGGACCAAAAAGGGCAAAGGTTTTGATAATTTCGTTATCAATATTATTGGCTTCACTTTGAAGATTTTTTAAATACGTTTTGGAGAGGTCGTAATGAGAATCCTCATGCGCTTCAAACCCTTTTAGCGTCTCTTCACTAGCAAGGATAATTTCCCCTACCAATGAACTAAGCATTGATCGAATGGCAGTCATTTTGTTTTCATAGCGTGGGAGCATTTACTTACCTTTAAAAATAATAAGGGGGATTATAAGAAGTTTAGATAACGAAAAGGTTACAGAGAAATTCACAGGGATGAAATCTTAGGAAAAAAGGGACTGTAAATAATTCTGTGTCAATTTGATAAAATTGGACACACAGAAGGAAATACAGATGAAAATAGAAATAGATGTTGCAGATTTTGCAGAGAAAATTAAATCAGGGAAAGGGCTATCAGGTAAAGATGGTGCTTTGACCGCATTAGTTAAGCAAATCACAGAGATGACCCTCCAAGCAGAATTAGAAGCTCATTTGGCGCAAGACCTAGAAAAAAACCGTAAAAATGGTTATATGTCAAAGACTATGAGAACCGAACATGGGGAGTTTGAACTAGCAACTCCAAGAGACCGTAATGGGAGTTTTGAGCCTCAGATTGTAAAAAAAAGCCAAACAAATCTCTCGGATGAAATAGAA
>JAABPY010000205.1 GCA_011391735.1 Sulfuricurvum sp.
GAGGGGCAACTTTACCATACAACCCTTATTCATAAAACACCCAAAATTGAGGCTTTTTTAGAAGATTACGCCTATCTTGCCAATGCCCTTATCGAAGCTTACACGTGCACTTTTGAAGAGCAATACCTCATCGAAGCACAACGCCTTAGCAACAAAGCGTTAGAGCTCTTTTATGAAGAGGGGGCATGGTATTTTAGCCGTGGAGACTTCCCGACGATATGTGAACTCGATGATGGATCGTACCCCAGTGCGATGGCGATAATGGTGGATAATCTCCTTAGCTTAGGGACGCTCGTGGATGCGAAATACCGCCATTTTGCCTTTAAAAGCTTGGAATATGTTTCCATCAAGCTGATGAAAAGCCCTATTTATACCCCGAAGCTAACAGAGCAGACAATCCGTTATTTGATGGGGGATAGGAGCGTCAAAGCCCCCAAAGCAATGCTAGAGCAATGCGGTACATTGACCCACCCCTTTGTTGTGTTAAAACGGGATGAAACGCTGGATAGTTATTTAATTTGTGGAGAAAATAGTTGTTTTGCCTCGACGAAAGAGGGGGAGAAACTCAATGTCTTGATTGCTTCGACGTATTAGAATAGAGTGAGGAATCGGATTTATTTCCGAAACCGTTTAAATACTTTGTCGAAATTGATACTCGCAGGGCACGTTGTTTGTGTAAAGTCGTACGACTCTTTGGAAAAATCGCCCTGTTTATCGTAGACTCCATTGACCAGTTTATAGACTTTGGCTTTGAGATCATCGGGGTAGACAAGGATATAATAGCTGACTTTCTCTTTTTGGTAAATCTCAAATTTGGTTCTTTCATCCCGTTTGGCGGTTGATTTACTGATAACTTCCACAATGATTTCAGGGGCTTTGGTGATGTACGCATCATTAGGCTCATCACAAATGAGGACAACATCAGGTCTAAGCACCGTATCATCACTCAGCTTCCAATCCTCTTCCCCCAATACGAGACACCGTTCGCACTCTTCTA
The DNA here is from genome assembly GCA_011391735.1 of Sulfuricurvum sp. GTDB lineage: Bacteria > Campylobacterota > Campylobacteria > Campylobacterales > Sulfurimonadaceae > Sulfuricurvum. The sequence continues at coordinate 998 of JAABPY010000205.1, forward strand.
TAGCGCATCTCAACTGATATGCCATTTCGTAGGCTATGGCTTGATGGCTAATCATCGGAGAGGGAGACATGGCCATGGGCATCCCCCAGATAAGTTCCCATTTCCCTTCCCACAGTTTATAATCATCGTAGGTGTAATATTCTAATGCTTCCATCCGTTTCTCCTTCTAACAAATTATTCTTAAAAAACTCTCCCCACCGTCTGCCCAAATCGTACACTTGATCCGACCATCACATCCGATTCGATCATCCCTTTTTCACCCAAAAAGATAATCGTCGACCCCATTTGGAAACATCCGAAATCATCCCCTTTTTGAAGATGGAGATTTTCGTACTCGTAGACACCGCCACCGAACGTTGTATTGGTTTGGATATTGGGTTCAAAACTCACCTCCATTTTTCCTACGTTCAATGCCCCTACAAGGACAAGATAAAAAAGTTTACCGTGAGTGGTAAAGCACTCCAGTACAACACGCTCATTTTCGATAAAAAGATCGATTTTTCGCTTCAATGTCGGAATATTAACGGGATAGAGTTTGCCAGGTATATGTACCACTTTCGTTACTTGCATATCCAAGGGGACATGATAACGGTGATAATCACGAGGAGAGAGGTAAAAATTAATAAACTCCCCCCCATGAATACGTCTTTTATTCTCCGATGAAATATCAGCTCCTAAAAAATCATCGACACGGTAACTCATCCCTTTGATTTGCAACGCTCTATCGTCTTGGATGGTTCCCACTTCGGTAATGAGCGAATCGCATGGGCTAATCATCAACGACGGATTCATCGCAAACTGCCGCGGCGTATTGAGATGACGGGTAAACAAAGCATTAAGGGTCGAATAGGATTCGGGCGCATTAAAATCGCTCATATCCAATCCCATCATAGTGACATAGGTACGGTTAATCAGATTTTGAAACTTTTTGGAATGTTTTCGTGACGCAAACCGACCAAAGGCTCGTGATAATGACGAAGTAAAATGTTGCTTCATTCTTCCTCCTGACTTTCATCGTTTTGAAGTTCTCGTTTAGCGATCTCTTCGAGTAGCACGGTAGCATAACACCCTTTTGGAAGAGTAAAATGAAATTCAAACCATGCTTCATTCTCTTTGTATTCCCCCTCTACCTCTTCAGGATAAATCCACCCATAACGGCGTGCTCCATCAATCCCTTTTTCAATGGTATCAAACTCCTCTTCAATCGAACGGGCAAACCCCTCTGCTCTCGTAGCCCGCTTGCCGCTTAGGAGCCCCGTAAATGAAATATCATGTTTCGCAAAACGTTCAATCTCCTCTTCACTCTCATAATGAAAGATTTTACCGTACGGATAGTGCATCATCACATCGCCGTGGATAAGTTTCAAAGGGTGTTTTTGCCCTTTCATAAGTGCCAATTCTTCTTTAGGAAGATTGATAACACTGCTGAGTTCCTCGGCACTAAAACTCTCTGTGAGCTTGGAGAGTTGAATACGACGACTCAACCACGCATTAAAAAGGTAACTTTGATAGGAGTTAATATAAAACTGATGAAGCTTTTTGTTTTTCTCTTTTAATGTCCCTTCTAAAATCGCTTTCCCTTTGAGATAATTTTCCCCATCGTTCCCAAAACGTTGAAATCCGAAATAGTTGGGCATTCCATTTTTTTTGATCGCTTTGAGGGCCTCTTGGATTTTCATCGCTGACGTGGGATTGACTTTTTTAATACGGATAAAGAATCGGTTCCCTTTGAGATGACCAATGCGAATTTTATTATCGTGATACTGACGTTCGAGGATTTTAATCCCCTCATGGGAGAAATTTTCCAACATTGGCTCAAATTTTTTCAAAATTGAGATGTATTGTTTCGTTTGAGCGTTTTTATCCTTGAGACCTGCATAACCGATGTCGCGCGCTTTGATTCCCAAATGGTTACTGAAAATATCCAGCATCTGCCACGTAGAAAGGTTCTTCTTGCGGATATGGAGAACCAAATGTTCCCCTTCCCCACTAAATGGATAGAGAGGGATCTCGTCAACAACGAAATCGCGGGCACTTTGGCGAAAATGAAAATCGATCGGACTATGGGGTAAATAATATTGACGTTCCATGGTGGTACTCCTAAAAATGGTGCGCTTTACAGCGGTTGGATAGTTTGCCTCTTTTTGCCGTTGCTACGATCGTAAAAGGGGTTCGTGTACGTTGTGAGATTCTCATAAGTGCGTGTTTGTGGCGAGGATGAAAGGCGAATAACATCTCATACTCCTCACCACTGCACGCAACATTTTTGTGAAGCTTTCGACTCCACTGTAGCCCTAAACGATTGGCGCTACACAATTTGGTTGAATCACTGTAGAGTCCATCGGAAATATCCATCCCACAATGTAAATAGGGACGTGCTTTTTGAATGAACTTTTGTCGTAACACGGGAGAGACAAAACGACTTTTCGAATGAACTTTCCCCCCTGCTATCAAATAACGCAATTGACGCAAGGAGTCTCCGATATGACCTGTATGGGCGATCAAATCTCCTACTTTTAATCCTGTACGCAAGAGAGGATTTTTACTGTGAGAAACAATCGTAATGGAGAGATCAAGCTTACTATTGCTAATCGTATCTCCTCCGATAATCTCCACCCCAAACACATCCGCACACTCCCTCATCCCCCGTGCAAGCTCCGCCATATCTCCTAATCCCATTTTTCGAGGCATGGCAGCTCCTACAAGGGCATATTTGGGGAGAGCATTCATCGCAATTGCATCAGAGATATTAATCATCATCGCTTTTGTACCAATTTGGTAGGGTGATAGCCATTGCCGTTTGAAGTGGACATTTTCAAAAAAAATGTCTTTGGAATAAATCCATTCCCCCACAATTGCCCCATCATCACCAATACGGGAATGTTTTTGAGACATAAGAGAAATAAAATGATTTTCAATGTTCACGTAAAGTCCAATCGTCTTAATGATATAAATAAAAGACAATTATAGAGCAATTGACGTTATGAGAGGGTTAAGAGGTCAAAGGAATACGTTGTTACCTTTTTGGACAATTTGTTCCCCTTATAATTACTTAACGTGTTGGTGCCCTTTTTTAATTCTATCCAAGAGTTAGCACGCTATAATCTTTTTGACTTATGCCAAATTTGGTATTGTAAATATTCTCTTAATATAAAGGATGATGTATGAGTATTCCCGTTCATACGTACGATGCGATTATCGTCGGCGCAGGTTTGGCCGGCTGTGCAGCAGCACGCGAATTGCAAAAAGCAGGCAAAAAAGTAGCCGTTATTACCAAGCTTCACCCATTACGTTCTCACTCAGGTGCAGCGCAAGGGGGGATTAATGCCGCTTTTAGTGATGCGGATAGTGTTGAGTTACATGAATTTGATACCGTAAAAGGGTCCGATTATCTAGCAGACCAAGATGTTGTTGAATTTATGTGTCAACGTGCCCCCGAAACAATCCGTTGGGTTGAGCGTATGGGGGCGGCATTTAGCCGTAATGAGGATGGTACTATTGCTCAACGCCCTTTTGGGGGACAATCTTCTCCTCGTGCATGTTTTGCCAAAGACCGCACTGGACTAACTCTCCTTCAAACTATTTATGAGCAAGCGTTCCGTGAAGGTGTTGAGTTTTGGGATGAGTGGTATGTTGCTGATCTTTTATATAATGATGGAAAAGTCTACGGCGTTGCTGCGTACAACATTCGTAACTCTGAACAAGCCCTTTTTAATGCCAAAACGGTTATGTTCGCAACAGGTGGCTATGCCCGTGCCTTCAAAATCAACTCCAACGCTCACGCTAACACGGGTGATGGTCTCTCTCTCGTAGCTCGTCATGGTCTTCCACTTGAAGATATGGAGTTTGTACAGTTCCATCCATCGGGACTTTCAGGCAATGGTGTTTTGATCTCGGAAGCTGCTCGTGGTGAGGGGGGGAAACTTCTCAACTCATTGGGTGAGCGTTTTATGGAAAAATATGCCCCTAATGCGTTAGAACTTGCTTCTCGTGACGTTGTTGCTCGTGCGATTATCCAAGAAATTCGTGAAGGACGTGGCGTAGGTCCTCGTAAAGATGCAGTATTTATTGATTTGGTTCACTTGGGCAAAGAGAAAATTATGGAGCGTCTCCCAGAACTTCGTGACCTTGCCATCACCTTCTTGGGACTTGATATGATTAAAGAGCCTATCTTGATCTCCGCTACCGCACACTACTCGATGGGAGGTATCCCTACTGATAAACTCGGACACGTTCGCAAAAACAACACCGAATTTGTTGAAGGGTTCTATGCCGCAGGGGAATGTGCATGCTCCTCCGTCCACGGTGCCAACCGCTTGGGGGCGAACTCTGTCCTTGAAGCCCTTCTTTTTGGTCGTTTTGTTGGTAAAACAATGGTCGATGAGATTGATTCGATCTCTTTGCATCAAGCAACCTCCGCAGATGCCGATGCGATGGTGAGTGAATTCAATTGGGCACTTACCAATCACGGTCAAGAGTCCGTTTCAAAATTGCGTGATGAACTTCAACAATCGATGACCGATAATGCAGGTGTTTTCCGAACCTCTGAAACGTTAAGTGCTCAAATGGACATTTTAGCCGATTTGCAAAAACGGTACAAAAACATCAGCATCAAAGACAAATCAAAAATCTTCAATACCGAACTGCAAGAAGCGATTGAATTCGGACACATGCTTGATTATTCGGTCTTTATTGTTGCGAGTGCCCTTAACCGTCAAGAAAGTCGCGGAGCCCACTTTCGTGAAGACTTCCCCACTCGTGATGATGAGAATTTCTTGAAACACACTATGGCGTACATGGATAAAAATGGCGCGATTTCCCTTGACTACTTGGCTGTCACCCTTGGCAAACATGAAGTCAAAGCACGAACTTATTAAGGAGTATACTATGGATGCAATTACATCACAACAGGTGACGTTTAAGATTTTTCGTTTCAACGAAGAGACTGACTACCTCCCTTTTTACAATACGTATACCCTAAATGTGACGCATGAAGAGGTTGTCCTTGACATCCTTAACCGTATCAAATGGGATCACGATGGAAGCCTCTCATACCGCCGTAGTTGTCGCCACGGTATTTGTGGTATTTGTTCAATCAAAATCAATGGAAAAGCGATTTTGGCGTGTAAATCACGTTTGTTTGACCTTATCAAGATTTTTGGTACGGATCTCACGATTGAGCCATTGAGTACCAAACGCGTTATCAAAGATTTGATTATTGACAAAAAAGATTTCTGGGAAAAACACGCCCATGTCAACCCCTATCTCGTTAGTGACATCGAAGAAACCCCTGCTTCTGAGCATCTCGTCAGCCCACACGATGCGGAAAAACTTAATGAAGCCGATTATTGTATCCAATGCGGTGCGTGTCACTATTCATGCCCTGCTTTGGCTATCAATGAACAATTCATAGGACCCGCCGCATTTGCAGCTGCTTTTCGTTTCTCTGCCGATGTACGGGATGAGGGGGTGCTAGAGCGTCTTCATATCGTCAACCAAGAGGCGCAGGGTGTTTGGGATTGTGTCAAATGTATGGAATGTGCGGAAGTCTGTCCCAAAGAGGTTAACCCTATTGAGAAGATCACCAAGCTTCACAATATGATTTTTGAAGCCCATATTGCCAAAAACAATGTAGCAACGCGTCATGCAGTTGGTTTCGCCCACTCCATTGCAAAACATGGTCTTTTGGATGAGGGTGAGCTTGTACGTTACTCCGAGGGGAATATTGGTGTCCTTAAGCACGTTCCTGTTGCCCTTAAAATGTTCTCCAAAGGCAAAATCGTGTTGCCATGGAATATGCCAAAAGCCGATAAGTTGGATGAAATCAAAAAACTTATCAAATCGTCATCAACAGTAAAGTTCTAGGGAGTTATCGATAATGAAAAAATTAAAATACGCACTTTTTACAGGTTGTACTGCTAAAGAGAGTACTCCAGAACAAATGATGTCAACACTAGCAGTGGCAAAAAAACTCGGGATTGAACTCGTGGAATTAACAGAAGCGTCGTGTTGTGGAGCTTCTCACTTGCAAGATTATGATGACTTTTTATCTTTGGTTTTAAATGCACGCAACATCGCCTACGCTGAAAAGCATGGACTCACCATGGTTACTATTTGTAATACCTGTCAGCTTAATACGGCAATGACCAAACACCGTCTTGATCACAATGCGGATCTCAAAGCAAAAGTAAATGCAAAGCTTGGAGAAGTAGGACTAGAGTACAAAGGGACGTCACAAATCACCCACTTCTTGTATGCCATCATTGATGATTTTGGTTTGGATGCTATCAAAAAGATGGTGGTAAAACCTTTAAGTCAATTCAACATCGCACCGTTTTACGGTTGTCACAATATCCGTCCATCAGAGCTTCAAAATGAGACCCATAAAGGTCATGAAAATCCTTATAACCCCACCTCTCTTGATGATCTTATCATTGCATGTGGCGGTGTGAGTGTCGATTATGTTGAAAAAAATAAGTGTTGTGGTTTCCATGCGGAGCTTCAAGCACCTCGTACAGCTGCCGTTTTAACAGGTAATGCTGTTGCAGGAGCTATGGATGCTAATGCCGATTGGATGGTAACGCCGTGTCCTCTTTGTCATCTTAAACTCGATACCCAAACGCACCATGCCTCTCTTGCTATTGGTCGTGATGTCTCCCTTCCTGTGTTGCATATGCAACAAATGGTTGGTCTTGCACTAGGATGTACATCAGAGGAACTTGGACTCAAACACCACGTTACGAAAGTTGATTTCCTATAATATCCTCTCTTCGTCACTCCCGTAGTGTTACGGGATGCCGAAAAAATGACGACCTTTAGTTAAATACAGAGGCTAGTTCCATTAAAACCTTGTCTGCATTCGTTTCTGATCCATTGTATTTTTTAAGTTTTACCCCAACATTGCCCATACTTTTAGCCGTATTTTTACACGCCATTTTGACGACCAAATAATCACAATCGCCAATAGCATCCGCCATAGTATCATGCGCCTTGATATGCTCAACATCCTCTGCTCCATGCTCACAGGTGTGGTGTTCATCATGATCGTGCTCGTGATGATCTTCTCCTGCCATTTTTGGATTCGGTCTCAATCCTTCAAATTCGAAGGATCGAAACATCCCCCCTTTGAGATTATAAATAGCAAAATAAGGGGTATGCCCTGCATTTCCTGCTAGTTTTAGTGTGTCATCCATTACGGGTACAGCGATTTTCATAATAAGTCCCTCTAATATTTTTGATTATTATGCCTTATTTAACTTAAAATAGACATAGTAAAATGATAGGCGAAAATAGATTATTTATACGAAGAGAATCAAAAAGATGAGAAAATGAAAGGGAAGAGAAAGGTTCAACTCCCAAAAAAGGGAGAAGTTTGAAACATTAGATATTATCGCGGATACCAAGAGTAGCAATAAGCTGATTGTAGCTTGCACGGTTTGTACGTTTCAAATAACGCATCAAACGACGACGTTGACCAACCAATTTCAACAAACCAAGACGTGAAGAGTGATCTTTTTTGAAGATTTTAAGGTGTTCTGTCAAATCACTGATACGTTTTGACAACAATGCAATTTGCACTTCACTTGAACCTGTGTCACCTTCGGTGCGTTGGAATTCTTTGATAATTTCGATTTTTTTAGCCGTATCTAAAGCCATAATAGCCTCCTGATGGGTAGTTAAATTTACTAATACAAGACAACTCTTGCAAAGCAGGAGTGGAAGTATAGCGAAAAAACTCTTTTTTTTCCCTCAAACTCTCTCTAATATTTTTAAAGCTATAATATCCTCTTTATACCAAGAAGGATTTCTACAATGCTAATGACCCGTGCAAGCGAATATGCTTTATTGTCACTTATCATTTTAGCCAAAGCATCCCATCCCCTTGATGTTGACACCCTTTCTCGAGAACTCGATATTTCCAAAAGTTTTTTAGCAAAAATTCTCCAAGCACTGGCTCGAAAAGGGATTCTAAAATCGTTCAAAGGGGTCAATGGAGGGTTTGAGCTTGCCCGTAAAAGGAGTGAAATTACGGTATTGGATGTAATGGAGGCAGCTGAGGGGAAAAGTCCCACCGTTTTTAACTGCTCCCCTACTAAAGAAGATTGCCCCTCCAACCAAGCAAGTACATGCTCATTGTGGCCATTTCTCAATCGATTACAGGGAAAAGTGGACGCATTTTTGGGGATACTCACTCTTGAAGCTATTTTAGAAGAGTAACCCTTGGCTAAAGCAAAAAACAAACCCAT
>JAABPY010000206.1 GCA_011391735.1 Sulfuricurvum sp.
GCTATTTTACTTAAACCAGGGTATTTGGAGGGAATTGAGCGCAAATTAGTGGAAGAACATGTTATTAATGGGTATCAGATTTTGCACACAATCCCGATGTATTCCCCCTTAGCCGAGATTATTCGTCATCACCATGAGCACTACAATGGTAATGGCTATCCTCAGGGACTCAAAGGGGAAGAGATCCCTATATTAGCTCGAATTATGACCATTGCCGATGCTTTTGATGCGATGACCTCCAATCGGATTTATAAAGCAGCAAAAACGAATGAAGAGGCAATGGCGGAAATTCGAAGCTTGGCGGGGAAGCAGTTTGACCCCACGATTGTCGATGTAGCGTGTCAAGCGTTGGAAGAGATTGCCTCAACAACCGTCCATTCGCAAGATTTACCCCGTGTGATTGATGTTGAGCGATTGGCGTACTATTTCAAGGATTCACTAACGGAAGCATACAGTGTCAATTATCTCCAATATCTTGCCAATCACTCACAAGAGTGGAAAAACTACCATTACGGATGTGTAGTTCAAATTCACAATATGGGGGTGCTCAACCGCAAAGAGGGGTGGAATAGGGGGGATAAACTCTTATGTACTGTTGCCGATTTTTTGCGCAAAGAGTTTGATACACGCTATATTTTTAGGATTTTATCGACTAATTTTGTTATTTTATGCGATAAAAAGAGCTCTCAATGTTCCTCGGAATTTATAAATAAGGAAGCATTTATTGTTAATAACGATCTTGAAGTGAGTGTTACTTATTACGATTTTGATGTTTTGGGGATGGATGTTAACACCCTTCTCATCTCGATTACCTAAAAAATTATTGACGTTGGAAAATACTCTCCCCTTCGACGTTTGTTATAATATCGTTCACTAAAAAGGAATAATCATGGAACAATTTTTAGAAAAAGCAAAATCGGCAAGTCGTATTCTTGCTACGATGGCGGGGAATGAGCGTAATCGACTCTTACATGAGATGGCGCAAAGTTTGCGTGCCAATACGATGACTATTATGGAAGCAAACGCCCTTGATATGCGAAAAGCTCAAGAAGAGGATCTTGCCCCATCGTTAAAAGAACGGCTAATGCTCGATGAGAAACGTATTGAGGCGATGGCGGTAGCCATTGAAGAAATTGCTGCATTGAAAGACCCTATTGGGCGCGTGATAGAGGGTTGGGTGACTGAAGCTGGGCTAAAAATCGAGAAAGTCTCTATCCCCATCGGTGTGGTGGGTATTATCTATGAATCCCGTCCGAATGTCACTTCTGATACGGCTGCATTGTGTTTCAAAAGCTCGAATGGGTGCGTCCTCAAAGGGGGGAAAGAAGCGGAGCACTCCAATATCGCTATAGCAGAGGCGTTGCAAGGGGTGTTAGTTCGTAATAAACTTCCAAAAGAACTCATTGCTCTTCTTCCTGATTCATCACGTGAAGGGGTGGCAAAACTGATTAAGATGGATCACTATGTTGATTTGATCGTTCCGCGCGGTGGTGAAGCGTTAATTCGCTTTGTGAGTCAAAATGCCAGTGTCCCTGTGGTCAAACACGATAAGGGATTGTGTCATACCTATATTGATGCTCAAGCAAATATAGAGGATGCAATAGCGATTGCCTTGAATGCCAAAGTTCAGCGTCCAGGAGTATGCAATTCAATGGAGACCTTACTCGTTGATAGAGCCATTGCCCCAATGATATTACCGATCCTAAAAGAGGCGTTTGAGCGCGAACATACACAGCTCAAAGGGTGTGATCTGACACGTGAAGTGATTGAGGTGGCAGAAGCTACTGAAGAAGATTTTGATACGGAGTATTTGGCGAATATCCTTAATATTCGTGTGGTTGATGGGGTAGAGGGGGCAATTAGTCATATTGTTCGGTTTGGTTCAGGGCATTCGGAGGCGATTATCACCGAAAGTATTACGAGGGCAGAGCGTTTTATGGATGCGATTGATGCGGCGGTGGTATATGTCAATGCTTCGACTCGTTTTACCGATGGAGGTGCTTTTGGTTTCGGTGCGGAGGTGGGAATTAGTACCAACAAACTTCATGCACGAGGACCCATGGGTGTAGAGGGGTTGACAACTTATAAATACAAAGTGTACGGCAAAGGGCAAGTTCGTTGAGTTCCAAAGTTTTAGAAATTGATGCCCTTACTTTTGGCTACTCTCGTGATGTCCAACTTTTGGACAACTTTTCATTAACCCTTCATACAGGTGAGATCAAAGCAATAGTAGGTCCTAGTGGTGTAGGTAAGTCAACCCTCTTTGAGCTTATTCTTGGACGCTTAAAGCCGCGCTTGGGGAGGATTAAAGGCTCAAGTGTTTCGCAAGTGTTTCAAGACCCTTATAGCTCTTTTCATCCTAGCTATACTATTCGTGAGCAAATTTGTGATGTAACGTCGATGGAGGGGTATGAATTGCTTTTGGAACAAATGGGACTAGAAGAGGCTCATTTGGATACGTTGCCCCATAAACTTTCAGGGGGGCAATTGCAACGATGCTCCATTTTACGGGCATTATTGATGAAGCCGAAGCTTTTGCTCCTTGATGAACCCACCTCTGCGCTGGATAATCTCAATCAGCTTGACATTATGAAACTGATTGTAGAACATCTCGATGGGATGGGGGTATTATTGATTACCCACGATCATACTCTTGCGCAGTGGTGTGCTAATGAAGTTATTGCGCTAAAGCCTGTTTAACCAATGTATAGCCCGATGCTGCCATGATAACGGTTCCGAAGGTATTAAGTGCCATATTGACCATTGCCATGGCGATATTTCCCCCATTAAGGAGAAAAAATGTCTCCATTGCAAAAGTGGAATAGGTTGTCAATCCCCCTAAAAACCCTGTTGTAAGAAACGATTTGGCATGGAGACTAAAGAGGGTGGTATAGCTAAAATAGGCGAAGAGAACACCAATAATAAAACTACCAAGTAGATTAACTGACATGGTTCCAAAAGGGAAGGTATGGGGAAAATGGTGATTGACGACACCGTTCATATAGGCACGAAGAACGGCACCCAAAAAAGCGCCACTACCGATGGCGAGGATGGTTTGCCAACTCATCATCATAGACCTTTTGCATGGTAATTTGGGTATTTTTTAGCCAATCGGGGTCACTTTTATCGGCAACAAACGGCTCTAAAAATAAAGCGGTAATGGTTCCTGGACGAAAATCTTTTTGTTTATTACTAAAGTAGGATGCCGTTGCAATGAGAACAACGGGTTGTACTTTGAGGGAATATTTATCGGCTACCATTTTCGCACCCGCTTTAAACGGTTTCATCTTCCCTGTTTCACTGCGTGTCCCCTCAGGGAAGATAGTGATTGTACGCCCCTGATCAAGACGCTCTTTTGTATCTTTAATCATTTTGACAAGAGACGTTTTACTTTCACGTGCTACGGCAATATCGTTAGGGAGCTTGAGAACAAGTCCGAAAAAAGGGACATCAAAAAGTTCTTTTTTAGCCACCCATGCCAAATCATGTGAGGTGATGGTTTCCATAACCCCTATATCAATGTCGCTTTGGTGGTTAACGAGAAACATTTGGGTGTGAGGATCAATATCCCCCTTGACGTGTACGGGTGAAAAAATAAAAAATCGGATAAACCACGCTGAAAATTTGACAGCGTATGGTTTTGGTAGGAGATAAAAGGTCGCAATCATCAGCGTCATCCCCATAAAGATAACGATTACGGCATAAAGCCATCTAATTCGAGCAAAGATCACGTTCATTTACCCAACCTACTTTATTATCTCCTAAACGAATTTTAGTGAATTCACCTACTTTGTTTTCAGCTTCTAAATTCTCTTCTTGAAGTGTCATCTCAAAAATGGTTCCATTTTTAATAGGAAGAAGATAAATAGGAGAATCTTTTTTAATACATACATTCGAGTTAGGAAGCAGTGTGTATATAACATAAAAAAGAGGGGCAACGGAAGCAAAAAGGTATCCTCTCCAACGTCTCCAATAAAACAGTGCAATCAATACAACCGCTAATATTGCGGCAGCTCCCACTTTTAGTTCTGTATGACGTGCATCCGTGGGGGAGAGATCGCTTTGAGTTGATACAGCATCATCATCAACGACAATCGGGATACTAATGGATTCATAACGATTTTTGGATAGATTGAAGATCGTGAAATCAAGGGTTGATGCCGACTTGGGGATAACTGCGTAATAGGTCATTGTCGACTCTTCCACATTGGGAAGCTTTGATTCAAACCCCTGTTTTACAACATTTTGGAGGGAAAAAGTGGCAATATTACAATGAGTTGCCTTTACGGTAAAAACAACAATATTGTTCTCTTGATCGTATGCTGTGGTTTTATAGTTGACGAGTTTAAACGTATCGGCTAACACATTGGCATACGTACTAGGGGGATTGAGAACGGATGCATTAAGCGATGAGCCTATTAGAATATTAGAAACACCCCCAGTGGAAGTTACATTAGCGGTAATATCAGGAAGACGTAATGTACTTGATTGAACCAAAAAATAAAAAGTATCATAGACACCATCACTTTTAACACTACGATGAGGGGTTTGACTAAAAATGCGCAACCCCTCTTCGTTTTGAAGGGTGTATTCAATATTCCCAGAGGCCACATCAACAGGGGTGAGTTTGATGGTTAGAGGAAAAATTTCCCCTACATACAGCTGGCTAGCAAGTTTCGTTTTGGACAGAGTAAGGGCTGGAGATTGTTCTTCCATATTGGAGAATAACGCATCGATACTCTGATCTTCAGCCGATACGACGGGCTCCTGCGGCTGCTCAACGGTATTAGGTACAGCAACTGGCTCACCGTTAGGGGTTATTAAAACTGAAGGCTCAGCAAAAGCCAGTTGAAGAAATACGAATAGTAAAAGGAGGGCTATCGTTTTCAACGGTTTAAAAAGCCCTCTAGCATACGTCTCCCATCGCAACTTCCAAGTAACGACTCCATTGCCCGTTCTGGATGAGGCATCAAACCAAATACATTTTTAGCTTCATTGCAAATACCAGCGATACTCTCTACGGAGCCATTTGGATTCTCAATTTCACCCTTTTCATTCGTATATTGCAAAAGAATTTGATTATTGGCATGCAGTTGTTTCAACCCCTGCTCATCAATAAAATAATTACCATCATGGTGTGCAATAGGGATATTGACCACGTCGCCTTGGGTACAATGGCGTAAAAAATCGTTGTCATTGGAAACGACTTTAAGGTGATGATGACGTGAGATGAAGTGAAGCCCCTCGTTGCGTTTCAATGCACCAGGAAGAAGTCCTGTTTCGGTTAATACTTGAAATCCGTTACAAATTCCCAATACTTTTCCCCCAGCTTTGGCATATTTTTTTAACGCTTTCATAATAGGGGACATTTTAGCAATAGCACCGCTACGGAGATAATCGCCATAGCTAAACCCTCCTGCAACGACGACAAGATCTATCCCCTCGGGAATAGAGTCTTCTTTGTGCCATAAGATAGCAGTCTCACATCCAAGATCGTTAAACGCATGTTGGGTATCGTATTCACAATTGGTTCCGGGGAACTGGAGAATACCTACTTTCATTTTTGCACTCATTTTTGGATCTCTATCTCATACTCTTCAATCACCGTATTCGCGAGAAGTTCTTCACACATATGGGCAACTTTTTCTTTGGCTACGGCTACATCACTCTCATCCATCTCAACGATGATTTGTTTCCCAACACGAACATCACGAACCGTTTCGAATCCATGACCACTAAGAGCGTGTTGAACCGCTTTTCCTTGAGAGTCAAGGACCCCATTTTTTAAAAATACGTTAATAATTGCTTTCATCGGTTTCCTTTGGAATTAGTTCAAAATACGGTTAAGGACTTCTTCGTAGGCGACTTTTAGTCCCCCCATCCCTTGACGAAAACGGTCTTTATCCATTTTCTCACCTGTCTCTAAATCCCAAAAGCGACAGTTGTCGGGGCTGATTTCATCGGCAAGAATAATTTTCCCCTCCGAGTCACGACCAAATTCAAGTTTGAAATCAACCAAATTAAGTCCACGACTATGGAAGTAGGGGCGTAAAATATCGTTGATGTGACGTGCCATAGCTCGTAGTTGGTCAAGCTCTCCTTCGTTTTTGACGAGGTTTAAGATCAAGCAGTGTTGATCGTTGAGTTTCGGATCACCGAGGTCATCATTTTTGTAGTCAAATTCGACCAACGTAAATGGAAGGATAGTTCCATCGGCAATACCAAGATTTTTGCTAAGGCTTCCTGTTGCAATATTACGAACAATGACCTCGATCATAATAATATCGACTTTTTTACATAACATATTGGTATCATCAAGCATCTCAACAAAATGGGATTCAACACCCTCACGTGCCAACATTTTGAAAAGTTCGGTAGAGATCTTATTATTAAGAGCCCCTTTTCCTGATTCACTATCTTTTTTTGCACCGTTAAACGCCGTCAAATCGTCCTTAAACTCCGCAATAACTAAATTAGCATCGTCTGTACTGAAAAGGCGTTTCGCTTTTCCCTCGTAAATAACTTCCCGTTTTTCCATGATTATCTTCCTTTAACTATGATTAGAGCTTTGAGGATGCCAACACCCTCTTTGAGTTGTATATCTTTGGTGAGCTGTTCTTTGGTGATGATTGTTTTATTGGTAGCATTTGCCTCCGTTACATCTACCATCCCCTCAGTTTTTTCAAGTTCACTTTCTAAGTGTTTTTTCAAATCCGATTCTTTGAGATTAAAATTATTCTCCCGTTTTTTAATCTCACCTGCATCGACTTCGACATCAGGTACAACCCCAACAGCTTGGATGGTTCGCCCACTTGGGAGATAGTAACGGGCAATGGTGAGCTTGATTGCTTCGGTATCGGTGATAGGCATAACGACTTGTACCGACCCTTTTCCAAAGGTTTTGGTTCCGACAATCACACCACGCTTAAGATCTTGTATCGCCCCACTGACAATTTCGGATGCACTAGCCGACCCCTCGTTAACCAAAACGACTAAAGGAAGGGCAGTAATCGTATTCTTTTTGGTGGCGCTGTAGCTAATGTCATCACTTTTATTGCGCCCTTTTTGAGAAACGATAACCCCCTCATCGACGAAAAGATCGGTTAGCTCCACTGCTTGATCAAGTAGCCCCCCTGGATTGTTGCGTAAATCGAGGACAATCCCTTTGCTTTTAGAGGCGTATTTCTTAATCACCGTTCGAACATCCCCCGCTACTTTTTTATCAAAACTAGTGACACGCAAATAAAGAATATTATCATCAATTATCCGTGCATAGACAGATTCAACGGTAATGATGTCCCGAATAATATGAAATTTAAGGGGTTCCCCCTCTCCTTTACGGACGATGGTGAGATCAATAGGGGTTTTAGGAGTACCACGCATCAACGAAACGGCATCATCAATATTCATACTCAAGGTAACTTTATCATTGATTTTGAGGATAATATCCCCCGCTTTGATCCCCGCTTTATCAGCAGGTGTCCCCTCTATGGGGGCAATGACGGTAAGGGCATTGTCTCGCATTCCTACGGTAATTCCTAGCCCCCCAAATTCACCATCCGTTTGGCTTTTGAGAGAATCAAAGCTTTTTTTATCCAAAAAGGTGGAGTGGGCATCAATATTGGAGAGCATCCCCTGTAACGATTTGTCTACTAGCTGATCAACCCCAAGACTGTCTACATTGTATTGTTCTACAATACTTAAGACTTTGGTGTATTTGGCCAGTGATTGGAGACGAGACGCTTCCAAGGAAGCTTCAGAAGGGAGAGGCTTCGCATCGCTTTTTGCAACTAGCGAAGAGGAAAGGGCAACACTTAATGTGATTGCGCTGATGAAGCCAACGACCATCATTTTTTTATTTTTCATTGGTGACGAAACCCTTTTGGCGTACAGAATGTGTTTCAAGATGGGCAATTATAGTTAAAACTCTATTAATAATCAATTGATATCAATCACAATATCGCCAATTTGAATTTGCTCGCCTTTACGTATTTTTGCTCGCTTGCGTGTTTCCAATTCGCCATTACGCATTACGTGCTCGTTTTCAATAATTACTTTGGCTTGTCCGCCGGTATCTACAAGGTCTAAAATTTTGAGCAGTTTATAAAGTTCAATGTGCTCATTCGTTAATGTATACGTCATAATTGGAATCC
Organism: Sulfuricurvum sp.; assembly: GCA_011391735.1. Classification (GTDB taxonomy): domain Bacteria; phylum Campylobacterota; class Campylobacteria; order Campylobacterales; family Sulfurimonadaceae; genus Sulfuricurvum. The sequence continues at coordinate 8,154 of JAABPY010000206.1, forward strand.
AAAATATTAAGGTGAAGAGGGTGAAGAGTAGAGAATAAGTAACCCTCTAAAGGGCTTACTTATTTACCAGCGTGGTTCGCGTGGAGGGCGTGGTGCACGTTCTCGCGCTTCGTTTACACGAAGTGTACGTCCGCCGAAATCGCTGTTTTCAAGAGCCGTAATCGCTTTATTGGCTTCTTCTTTGTTCACCATTTCAACAAATCCAAAACCACGAAAACGACCTGTCTCTTTGTCGTTAACAAATTTAACTGAACTAACTTCACCGTATTGTCCGAAAAGATCTTTAAGATCGTTTTCGTCTTTGCCGTAGGGAATATTCCCGACATAAATTTGTGTCACATTGTACTCCGTGAGAAAAATCGAACTATAACCTGCATAATCCTTGCGTTTATTTTATCGGCTAAAATCTTAGGCTAATGTTAAGAAAGACTCAAAAGAGGTGATAAGCCCTCTCTTATCTCCTTTTTTGTATACTTTCGCCATTTAAAACCCTCGAAAAGAGAATACAATCATGGTACAAGTTACAAAATTAGCAATGCGTTTCGGTAGTCGAGTTTTATTTGAGGGGATTAACCTCAAGCTTGACCGTAATAAGCGTTATGGTCTCATTGGAGCCAATGGCGCAGGAAAAACCACTTTTTTGAAAATCCTAAGTGGAGAGATCAAAGAGTACGAAGGGGATATTTCGATTGAACCAGGGCTTAAAGTAGGGACATTGGGGCAAAATCAGTTTGCTTTTGAAGATTTTACGATTGCT
>JAABPY010000207.1 GCA_011391735.1 Sulfuricurvum sp.
GAGGAGATATTCATCATCATTCATGGTATCCGTATGAAAAAATCTCTCTAGCCCTTCTAGTTCTAACACACCCATATTAATCTTGACCATAGATGCTAATTTTTTACTAAAACTCAACATCCCGCTTTTCATTTGATGAATCGCTTTTTTCGTCCCTATGTTTTCATAACATTTGTCGATAATAGCATCAGCGATCTCTTTTTTACCCAAATAGCGCATCAAGTCTATTTCAATAATGAGTTTGTCGGTGATACGGCTTAGATATTTCTTGACCAACGACGTTTTACCATATCTACGTGGGGCGATAATAACGATACTTTGATTGTTATGGAGAAAAAATGCCAACTGATCTAGCTCTTTTTCCCTTCCAAAAAACCTCTCATCCGATACAGGCTTTCCTATCTCGAAATATCCACCGCTCATAGTAATCCTTTGTCATTAAAATACTATGACAAGTATAGCATAGTTAATTTTTGTAATGATAAATATATCTAATTAGGTGCGTTATCTCTACAAAAACGGCTTCAAAACCTCAACACACAACCCCATAGCCGTACTCTCATACCCTCTCGTTTCACGAATATACGGTTTACAAAATCCCTCTACCATACACGCTCCCGCTTTTCCACGCCACTCACCGCTGGCGATATAACGATCAATATCATCGGGATCGAAGGGATCGAAAAAATAGTGGGTAGAGGAGATGTCGAGGAGTTCCAAACGAGGTGTTTTGTAAATCATACAGGTGAGTATAGCGACTTCAGCGCCGCTTTGTGTGGCTAAAATAGCACGTGCATCGGCTTCGTCTTTTGCTTTGCGGAGGATTTTCCCCCATGCAGTCACAACCGTATCGGCTACAAGTAAAGGAAAATCCTTGCATCCGAATTTTTCAACATTGACACGATATTTTCCCAATGTTGCTTGGTAAACAAAATTTTTAGGTGTTGAGGCAATAATAGAATCTTCATCAAAATCAATGGATTCTTGGAAAAAAGGGATGCCCTCTATGCGAAGAAGTTCAGCGCGGGTGATGGAAGAGGAACAAAGGCGTAACATTAATACGAATTACGTAAAAATACACCGATAAAAATAGCAATAACGCCCAAACCAATATTCAAAGGTACCATATATTTGGCAATCATCCCTAGAGCCTCTTTTGCTACGATAAAATCACCGTTTTGAAGTGCTTTTTGGGCTTTATTACGTCGAAACATCATCGCACCCAGATTGAGTGCCATCAGCAACCAAATTGCCTCTTTAAGATGGATGATTTGATACACGTTCATCGCATTCGCATCGATCACATTTCCCATTTCATCCATGGCTGCGGCACGAAATCCAAGACCGACCGCCATAATAACTGCCGTAATAATGAGAATAATGACAAAAGGTAATACGATAGTAAATAAACGTTTGAGGGTGTGAACTGCACGTTCCATTCTCATTTTAGGATCGGAAATCATTGCGAGTGATGGGTGGGTTGCAAAACGGATGGCAATCATCCCGCCAACCCAAATAACCGCACTTAGTACGTGTAAAAAAATGATTGGTGTCCGATAATCGGCGAACAATTGGATCATTACATCTTTCATTAACTCAATTCCTTGGTGATATACGCTAGTGCTTGCTCTAGTGCTTCATTGATTTTAGAAGGGTCTTTCCCCCCTGCTTGGGCGAAGTCTGGTCGTCCACCGCCACCGCCACCGACGATAGGGGCGATTGCTTTGACCCAGTCTCCTGCTTTTACGCTGGAATTTTTGACTCCACTTGCAAGGAGAACTTTATCCTCTTTGACTTGGAATAACATTACACAAAGAGAGTCGTAGGCATTCTTAAGCTCATCAATACGCTCTTTGATATCTCCAAGAGAGAGTTCTGCGACAACAACAGCGGTATTGCCCATCATCGCAACTGCAAGATCTTCTTTCGATGCGAATGAGAGAGAGGCTATTTCCCCTTTGAGGGTTTTGACCTGCTCTTTGAGACGCTCAACTCCTGCAAGGATATCACGATTTTTGAGCGAACCTTCTACCTCTTCGAGGAGATGACGTTGAGATTTGAAGAGATTGTAAGCGGCATTTCCACACACCGCTTCAATACGTCGTACCCCTGCACTCACACCGCTCTCTTTGACGATAATAAACGTCCCGATGGATGCCGTATTCTCCACATGAACACCACCACAAAATTCCACCGATGCTGTTCCAAAATTGACAACCCGAACAATATCGCCGTATTTTTCCCCGAACTGCGCTTTGGCACCACTTTTCTTCGCTTCATCAATGGTGAGTTCTTGGGTGACACCACTTAGTGCATGGAGGATATGATAATTAACACGCTCTTCTACGAGTGCCACTTCTTCATGAGACATCGCTTTGGGGTGAGAGAAGTCAAAACGTAAACGATTGTGCTCAACCAATGAACCTGCTTGAGAGATATGCTCCCCTAACAATTCATACAATGCCGCATGAAGGAGATGGGTTGCCGAGTGGTGTTTGGCAATCTCATGCCGTGATACATCGACAATCGCTTCTATCGTTTCGCCAACAGTAAGGGTCTCTTTTGTCTGGATATGGGAAAGATTGAGTCCATGGAATTTTTTCGTATCCAAAACCGTTGCTTTATACTCCAGCATTCCAATATCGCCACACTGTCCGCCACTCTCTGCATAAAAAGGGGTCTCTTCAAGAAGTACCCACCCTTTTTGGTGCGCATGAAGTTGCTCGACTCGCTCGAAACTTTCACCCAAAAGAGCTTGAATTTTGACAGGAGCTTTCATTGTCGTGTAGCCAATAAAGGTATTGACCCCAAAGGTTTCTAAAAGCGTTTTAAAATCACCATCGACAGCTGCATCTCCTGATCCTTTCCATGCCGCTTTCGCACGGACTCGTTGCTCTTTCATAAGTGCATCAAAGGTATCGGTATCCAATGCGAGATTTTTTTCTTTGAGCATATCTTCGGTGAGATCGAGAGGGAATCCAAAGGTATCGTAGAGTTTAAATGCTACTTCTCCACTAAATGTCTCTTTCGTGTTTTTGAGTTCTTCATTAAAGAGTTCAATACCTGAAGCGATAGTTTTGAAGAAACGCTCCTCTTCGAGCATAATTTGCTCTTTTAAAACGGTGAGCTTTTCGACAATATAAGGATATTGTTTCCCCATAAGCTCGGCTACCGTATCGGCAATTTCAAACATAAATGGTTTCGTAAATCCAAGAAGATACCCATGGCGTACTGCACGGCGTAAAATACGGCGAAGAACGTAGCCACGCCCTTCATTGCTAAAGTTCGTCCCTTGCGCGAGAAGAAAGGTAACCGTACGGATATGATCAGCAATAACACGATACGATGCACCACTTGCATAATCATACGGTTTACCGATAAGGGCTTCTACTTTATGGATAATGGGCATAAACAACGAAGAGTCATAGTTGCTATGAACCCCTTCAAGAACGGCAACAGCACGCTCTAATCCCATCCCCGTATCAATAGAGGGTTTAGGGAGCGGTTTTAACTCCCCTTGAGCATTACGTTCATACTGCATAAAGACGAGATTCCAGATTTCAAGGAAACGATCCCCATCGCCTCCCATATAATCTTCCGCACCATGGAAGTGTTCCTCACCCTGATCGACGAAAATCTCTGAACAAGGACCACAAGGACCCGTGTCACCCATTTGCCAAAAGTTATCTTTGTCCCCTAGACGCATAATGCGATCGGCTGAAATATGTTTTTTCCATATCTCTTCCGCTTCATCGTCGCTCTCATGGACAGTGACCCACAGTTTTTCGACAGGCAATTTCATTACTTGCGTAATAAACTCCCATGCGTGGGAAATCGCCTCTTCTTTGAAATAATCACCAAAACTAAAATTCCCCAACATCTCAAAAAAGGTATGGTGGCGTGCCGTGTGACCAACGTTTTCGAGGTCATTGTGTTTCCCCCCTGCACGCAAGCACGTTTGGGAACTGGTCGCTCGTGGGTTGGTTGGGATAGGGATATCGCCTGTAAAAATAGACTTGAACGGAACCATACCAGCATTGGTAAAAAGAAGTGTCGCATCATCAGGGACAAGAGGAGAACTGGCAACTCGGGCGTGGTTTTTTGATTCAAAAAAGGCTAAAAAAGCTTCGCGGACATCCATCATGGCTATTCTCACTTAGGGATAAAATTGTGCGATTATAGCAAAGATGGGTTTAAAGAAAGAAATTAGATTAAAAAATGTAGAGATACCCCTAACGCTCTTTGAGTCTTTTTTCCAAGATAGATATTCTATAACTTTGAATAATTACTGCGATAATAAGGGATACATTGATAATAGTTTGCGTTTCAACCATTGTTAAGTCCTTTTTTGGGTATAATTTTAGCAAGGGTGGATTGGCTCAAAAGAACCAACCCTTTAGGATGTCTATTAGTTGTACTGTTGCTGCTAACAACAGTACGACTCTTTCAACAAGATCCAACTTCATAAAAGCTCCCTTGCTTGGATTGCTACTCATCTTTCAACTTTCACACCGCAATTATACCCAAACAGGCTTTACTACGAAAACGCCCGATTCAATGCACTAAACATCGCCTTAATCGACGCAACCGTAATATCATTATCACACCCGACACCAAAAAATTTCTCCAAGCTTTCGGTCTCAATCTCGATATATGCCACGGCTTCGGCGCTGGAAAGTTCTCCACGTGAATGTTCACTATAAGAAAGAATTTTAAAGTTATGGGAATACTCCACCATCAACGCATTTTTACACGCATCAATGGGACCATTTCCCTGCCCTTCACTACGGATGAGTTTACCATTATGGGTGTATTCGAGGACACATTTGGCGGAGTGTTCTTTTGCACTTTCCGAAATCACCGAATAATCAACAAACTCAATATCATGCGGTTCACCGAAATACGTTTTCTCAAAAATCTCTAAAATTTCTTCACTCGAAAGTTCCCGCCCTGCTTCATCGGTCACTTTTTGGACAATTGACCCTATTTCTGGGTGCATTTTCTTCGGTAAGGAGTAGCCGAATTTATCGTCGAGAACATACGCCACCCCCCCTTTTCCTGATTGGGAGTTAATACGGATAATCCCTTCGTAATTTCGCCCAACATCCGCAGGATCGATAGGGAGATAAGGTACTTCCCAAAATTCATCATCCTTATCACGTTGATACGCTAGACCTTTATTGATAGCATCTTGGTGTGAACCTGAAAATGCCGTATAGACAAGTTCTCCTACATACGGATGACGCTCATGGGTTTTCATATCGGTACACTCTTCGACAACACGTACTACCGTCTCCAAATCACTAAAATCAAGCTGCGGATCAACCCCTTGCGTGTACATATTAAGAGCAAGGGTAATAATATCGACATTCCCTGTGCGCTCACCGTTAGAAAGCAATGTCCCCTCGACACGATCCGCCCCTGCCAACAATGCCAACTCCGTAGCGGCAACCGAGGTTCCGCGGTCATTATGCGTATGAGTTGAAATCAACACGTGTTCACGGTTGGTCAAATATCGGCTCATCCATTCGATTTGGTCGGCGTAGACATTGGGAGTTGCCATTTCGACTGTTGCAGGGAGATTGATAATCACCTTACGCTCTGCGCTGATGCCCCAGCGATCGGTAACCGCATTACAAATACGAGCCGCAAACTCCAGCTCCGTCCCCGTAAAGCTCTCAGGGGAGTACTCCAAGCTTATCTCTCCATCGTGTTTCAACGCCCGCTCTTTGACCATATCAACCCCTTCAAGGGCAAGGGCGATAATCTCTTCTTGCTCTTTTCCGAAGACGATTTTACGCTGTGCCGTAGAGGTGGAGTTATAGAGGTGGACAATTGCTTTTTTCACCCCCTCCAATGCTTCAAACGTTTTATCGATCAAATGTTCCCGTGCTTGGACAAGTACTTGTACGGTTACATCATCGGGGATCAAATTTTTCTCCACAAGGGTGCGTAAAAAATCAAACTCCACTTTTGATGCCGAGGGGAACCCCACCTCAATATGTTTAAATCCGAGTTTCAGCAAGAGGGAGAAGAGAGAGAGTTTTTGTTCCAAATTCATCGGGGTAATCAACGCTTGGTTCCCATCACGTAAATCGACACTGCACCAAATGGGGGCGTGAGTAATGGTTTGGGATGGCCAAATACGATTGGGTAAATCAACTTGAGGATAAGGGCGATATTTGCCTGTAGACATATTTTTCATAGTAGTGCTCCTTGAACGTTCTCTTCTCATTACCCCTGCTGTGGGTAATCAAGTGATGTAATTATAGCCAAAAGGGGGATTAAGATTGTAATTTAAGTTAGATTGGGCGATAATGCCCTTAATAAATTGTGTGTTTAACCACAAAAAACCCCTAGGAGTCCCCATGAAACGTAGTGCATTTACCCTTGTCGAGTTGATCTTTGTGATCGTTATTATCGGTGTTTTAGCCGCAGTTGCTGTACCCAAATACAAATCATTAGAAGATAATGCTAAAATCGGCAATGTTGCCAAATTTTATGGTGATATTACCAGTTCTGTCAAGGGATCGTATATGAATTCTGTAACCCTCAATGAGCTTAACGCCTCAGATGTCAATATGTCTCAATTGTACGATTTCCAAGGGAAAGGGTGGTCTGTCGGTACCGATGATGCCAACTATAGCGTAGCTGCGAGTGATGGGAATATCACGATGAGAGTTGTTTATAATAATGCGGGACAATTGGATATTAATATTACCGCACCTACAAATAGTCAGGCCAAATTGACCAAAAAAACAGGATTAACATTTACCACTGGTTCTGATGTCAACACAACCGTTATTAATCTTGCCGAATAAATCTCTATGAAACCCTCAGCTCACTTTGGTTTTACCCTCATTGAGCTGATCTTCGTTATCGTCATCATCGGGGTTTTGACTGCGGTGGCGATTCCAAAATTTGCTAACCTCACGGATAATGCAAAAATCTCCTCCGAACTTGCTACTGCTTCCTCTGTTCAAAGTGCAATAGATGCCGCTCATGGGGAGTGGATTACTAATAGCTGTCCCGATTTTACGTGGGGGAATGGGCAAAAAGGTAACGATGCTTCACCCGGTGGATTAAACGCCAATGGGTACCCAACTTCACTTAGTAATTCCACTATATTTGACCGTATTTTTAAAACGGTAACAACAGATTGGCGCACAACTACCGTTAATTGCCCAAGTGATGTCAATGTCACCTGCTATACAGGTCCCGCAACACGAACCGATGGCAAAGGGGCAAAAAGTCGTAACCTAGACAATAAACCAGAAATAGGGAAATGGTGGGAGTATAATGCTACGAATGGGACATTTAGTCTTCACGATATACCGTAATGACCACAAATATTTGTCTAGCTATGCTAGAATAATAAAAAGGAGTCAAAATGTTAGCATTGCAAATCGATAATCCAGCGATTGAAAACTATTTTAAAGACACTAATACCATTCAAAAAGTCTTAGAATTTATTGCTATCAACAAAATAGATTTCACCGATGAAAAAGAGTTAACCCAACGTTTATATCATGCCTTAGAAGATGTTGCTCTTGTTCTTGGTGGAGCAAAACAAGGTAAAAAAGCACGAGATTTTTTGAATGCGCTATGAACACCCACCTATCGTCCTTTAATATGAAAATTATGGTTCATTTAAAATTAAAACTTTTGAACATAGGATAATGACGCATTGCAATCTCGTTATTATTTGCATTTGGGATATTTAAAATCTGACAACAAAGGAATACCATGGGAGCCTTAAAACTAGAAGATCTAAATTACACGTATGATGATTATAAGTTTTGGCAGGGGGATTGGGAGCTTTTTGGCGGTGTGCCTTTGGCTATGAGTCCAGCGCCGATGCGAAAACATCAAAGCATTGCGAGTGAAATAATAAGACAATTTGCAAATCAACTCGATGATTGTCCGTTGTGCGAAGTACTAGGCGAAGTGGATTATAAAGTGAGTGAAGATACCATCTTAAGACCTGATATTGTCCTTACATGTAACGAAACGCACGACACATACCTCACAAAAGCCCCGCAAATCATCGTAGAAATCCTCTCAAAATCCACCGCCAAACGAGACGAAGTGTATAAGTTTGCACTCTACGAAGCACAAAAAGTAAACTACTACATTCTCATCTACCCCGACGATCTTGTCGCAAAAGTTTTTAAACTCGACGATAAAAAGTATGACAAACAAGGCGATTTTACCCTTGAGCGTTACACCTTTGAAGAGACTACTTGTAAAGTGAGTTTGGATTTTGAAAAAATATTTAAACGATTTAGAGGATGAAAAATGAAAATTTTTTTTGTAATCGTAATGGCTATATTTGCATTAGCGGTTCAAGGGTGGGGAGCCACTGCCATCACATGCGATACTACCAATGCCAGTAAGCTCACTATTAATGAAATAAACAGTGCCAACAACAACGATTACATCGAAGTCTATGCCAACGAGACCATTGACATCACAGGGATGAAACTTGATTGGTATGATAATAAAGAAGGGTGGAAAAGTGTATCTCTCACAAGTTACAGTACATCCAATTCTTACTATCCCGATGGGACAACGATCCCCTCAGGAAAAACTCTTATCCCTAAGGGATCATACTTAGTCTATTATAGCACTCAGCTCAATCCTGCCCAAACGGACGATATTATTATTACCTCCGATGTTGATCTTCCACCTGCTACCGCCATAGACTATTTTCCCCTTAATGGTTCCACATTAACGTGCAGTGGCTCATGCTGTACCACTCTTGCTTCAGGTCAATCGTATAATTCAAATAACAAAGACATCTCACGCCTCTCCGATGGTTCGGGAGGATTTTTTACCAAATATCCAGGAACGAGCACCGAGCTAACCGCTACACCAGGAACCAGCAATC
>JAABPY010000208.1 GCA_011391735.1 Sulfuricurvum sp.
ACTCAATTGTGTAGTAATCAAGCAAAGAATTCATTTTAAATTTTACTACTTTTTTACCATAAACATTACGAAAAATGTCGTAGCCATGATTGATGCCAAAAATTAAAGAAATACCTTCAACTTTGTCTTGTGATATTTTCCCATTTGCATAATCAGCAAGTAAATCATCCACACTCTTGCGTTTGGTAGACGATGTTCCATAAATACTCAAAATAGCAAGTTTATATGTCAACGATAATTTAGCTTTATCATCTAGAAACTCATATTTAAATACCCCATTGGATTTATCAATAAATACACTCTCTTTTTTGGCATACTCTTGAACATCTGTATCTACAATAGCTTCATATAATAAAGGCGATAGTTCACTCCAATATTTTCCTTGTGAGGTAAATGCTCCATCATATTTGTTATCTACTATTTCATGAGACTTTTGTTCATATTTATTTTTGATAAAGTGATTAAAATGAGATAAGATTGAAAAATAATTAGAGCTATAACTATCTTCATCATCGAATCTTACAAAGGCAACTCCTCCTAATATATGATTATAAGTTTTTATTTTTGATTCTAACTCAGCACTGTATTGAAACTCATTATTTACTTTTATGTTAATATTTTTACTTGTCTCTTCCGCTATCTCTATGAGTTTTTCAGGAAGAAAAGCTGTACCTCTATTGATGCTATCAATTGTTTTTAATTTTTGTATTTTATCAATAAAATATATTTTTTGAATTCTGGAAATTGGTATAGGTTTCGAGTATAGAAAAATATTTTTTTCTTCTATATCTTTTAAATTAGCCAATTCCTCTTCATTTAAAATTAATTCAATAGAACAATTTGAGGCATTTAAAAATTTATCTTTTGATAGAATCAAATAATCATTCTGCATGCTTTGCACATCGCTAGGTCGATTATCATAAAATCTACTAGGTAGAATAATAGCTTTTCCTATATAGTGAGCTAAACTGGTACTATTTATGGATAATATAGTATATATCTTGATTCATTTTTCTATCTCCTTGCGTCTAAATATTCAACATCAATTGTATTGTTGTCAACAAAAATCAATTCATTGTGAGTTATCAAATAAAGATTTCGTCTCGCTCTTGTAAATGCTACATAATAATCTTTTTCACTTACCCTTGTTGTGTGACTTCGACTAATAAAATCACTAAATTTATCTAAGAATGGAATAATTACAGTGTCAAATTCTAAGCCCTTAGCAGACTTGAAAGTTGTAAGATGCACATTGTTTATTTGGATGTCATCTGTACGCATTTCATTATAATATTTAGAGCACAAAATACTGTTTTGATGTAAAACTTGATGGTAATGTTCTACGCTTTCTTGACCACTGTTTCCAAACGGTAATAAAATCGCAATATTATGTGTTTCAGAGCTAAATTCATTGATTATTTCAATAATTTTAGCTATTTCCTTGTCAAAGTTATTTGTAATAAACATTATTGGCTTTATACCCTTATTATTATCATGTAATTCATCAATAATACTTTGATTAATAAACATAGTAGGTAAAGCCGCTTTTGTAAAATTTAAAATAAAATAGCTATTTCTAAAATTCTGCTGTAAATCATATTCTATATTTTTTGGAAATAAATTTCTAATTTCTTGGTCATTAATTGTATTTTGATAGAGTTGTTGATTAAAATCAGCACCGTAAGAGATATCATTTGTATGCATCTGTATTTTTTTTAATGTATCTAATGTTAAATCTTGAGCTTCATCAATAATTATTTCATCAGATTTCCAGTCAGCATTAAATGGAAATTGTTTTAAATTATACACATTTTTATGTTCTATATTGAGATTCATTGACAAATAGTAACCTAGGGTTTTAGTAAAAGTTACCAATACAGAAAACCTATTTAAAACTTCAATATTTTGAATATGTCGCCATAAGGAGACTACCGTTTTACCTGTTCCTGCACCACCTGAAATAGCAATAGGTTTAGTTTCATCTAGTGCCATTTGTTGGTCTATTGTTAAGTTCGTTACCAATGGTAATTGAAAAAAATATGCCATTTTTTATTCTCCTTTTATACTCTCACTACTTGGATTCTTTAAATGCAACTGATAGTTTTTTTTAGCTATCTCTTTAGAAGCATTTGCATAACAATAATTACACTCATGAGGGCAAGTATTATACTGTCCTATGTCTTTACTCATAATACAACCGCAATCTTCTCTTTGACCTTTGTCTTTGAGTTTTTTGGTTTTGATGACTTTGCCATCGCTAAATAAATCTGCTTGTTTTATCTCCACGCCCAAAAAATCCATCAACACTTTATCATCACTAAATAAATCGATCATCAAATCATCATCAATACACTTGTTGTGAACAATTTCATATTTTTCAAGGTCTATCTTCTCGCTACAAGTTCCTAATGCTAAACCCCAATTTTTATTGAGTTTGTAAAGTCCCTCAGCAAATTGATTCATCAGGGATGGAGTCCATTCGATATAATTAACCTGCTCTTTTTTAAGATTATTTTCTACTTTTTTATAGATACCAATATCCACAAAACTAAAAACGAGTTTTTCTGTATATTCTTTGAGTTGGTCACCTATATTTTCCACTCGTTTCAAAAGTTCATCAATCGAAATCTTATCGGTCAAAATCAGTGGATCATATCTCCATACCACTCTTTTTTTACCTAATCGTTGTGATAATTCTTTAAATGTTTTTATTCGACTCTCTACACTCGGGACTTTGGCTTCAAAACCCTCGTTGTCGTAGTCATTCAAACTAAACTGAAAATAGTAATGAGGAATATTTTTATCTAAAAAATCTAAATGCTTCATCATCGGTTTTGGATTTTTTGTCCAAAAAACAACTACTCGTGTATTTTTGAACGATACATAAAGAGGTACATTGTTAAAAGGATTTGTCCACTTCAAATAACCAGCTTTCCAACGAGATACAAACCAATCAGCATAAAAGGTAGGTATATCCGTTGAACGACTTGCAGAGATGATAATCGGAGTTTGTGCTTCTACCTTTTGACTATTTATTAATTCTATAGTCTCTTTTTTCCATTGCATTTAAACTCCTTCAATATTGAACCACATATTTATATTAAACGATTAAGTACAACTCATTATTGATGATTTCCAAATAACTTATTAGCCTGTAACTAGCACTTTTTTGTCGTTAAGTGTACTCAAACACTATCATTACTCAATATTTACAGTTTTTGATGTTTTGTATCCCAAACTATTTTTCGCATCGTTTAGAGCATCACCAATTTGATACAAATCAGTCTCAACTTTCCCCACAAACGACCCCACAATCTTCGCCGTCGCCAAATCAGCACTCTCAATTTTGACCATAATATCATCAAACAACACTAAGCCAAAATGTTCCGTAACGCTCACTTTTGCCCCTGTAATCACATCGTGAATTTCGGCAATGACCCCCTCTTCGGTACGCATTACGCGGGCTTTGAAGGTTTGACCGATGACGGTGCTGGCCCATCGTGCGAATTTGCGTTCTTGGAAACGGATTTCGATGTCACTGGCTTCACGTTCTTTTTCGCTGATGGAGGTACACAACGATTCGATATTTCGTAAAACGTAGGAGCTCTCTTCAGTATCACCGGCTTTGATCGCTTTGAGCAATCTATGGACGATGAGATCGCTGTAACGGCGAATAGGGGAGGTGAAATGGGTGTAACGTTCAAAACCAAGCCCGAAATGCCCTGTGTTGTAGGGGGCGTAACGGGCTTGCATTTGGGCGCGGATGATGAGGGTATCCACTTCGCTGATTATCTCCCTTTTTTCGGCTTCGGCTTGGATGGCGGTGATCGTCTCTTTGATGGAGCCTTGGAATTCGACGAAAATACCGATACTTGCCAGTTCCGTAGTGAGGGCTTGCAGTTTCATAGCACTAGGTGGTTCATGGATACGAAAGACACCCCGTTCATACAGGGATGCAGCGGCTTTGTTGGCAAGAAGCATACAATCTTCGATAAGGGCGTGGGAAGGGGTTTCGACAGCGAATTCGGTGGAGAGTATATTTTGATCTTCGTCGATACGCATCTCCAATTCGCTGGAGCGGAAATCATACCCTTTTATCATTCGCTTTTCTTTGAGTTTGGCGGTCAACTCGTTGAGCTGGGGGATATACTCAAGGACGAGTTTCTCTTTTTCGGTCGTCGCGGTGAGGTTACCTGCCAAAAAGAGGTCAATATCTTCATAGGTGAAACGGCGATGGGAATGGATGAGAGATTCGTATAGATCCGTAGAAACCACATCGAGGGTATCAGGATCAATTTTCATCTCAAAGGTATAGGCGAGACGATCGACGAGAGGTTGTAAGGAACAGAGCGTTTCACTCAAGATACGTGGCAACATTGGAATAGAACGGTGAGGAAGGTAGATGGAAAAACTACGATAAATCGCCTCCGCATCAATTGCTCCGAAAGGGTGGACGTATTCACTCACATCGGCGATGGCGACATAGAGGGTATGAGTTTCGGGGATATAACAAATAGCATCATCATAATCTTTGGCAGTAACAGGATCAATGGTACAAAAGGGTAAATGACGTAAATCACGACGGTTGGGATAATCCGAGGCGTTTACCTCTTTCGGAAACGATGCTGCCATCTCCAAAACATCCTCTTCAAATTTGTCGTGCTTGTTATAAAGGGCTAGGACGATTTTCTCATCCACTTTGGGATCACTGATATTACCCAAATACGCAACGATGCTTCCGCTTTGGTTATTGATTTGATAGATGGAACCTTCTTCTGTTTGCTCTAAATCAATCAGCGAAAGGGGGATATTTTGAGACGTACGGATGTCGTGCAGTTCCAACTGACCACTTTTATGCGTGAGTAACCCGACGCTAAATGTTTCACTTCGTCCGACGACGATGATGACTTTGGCACTTGGACCTCCTCGTTTTCCAAGGAGTCGTTGCGCGATAACCAAATCCCCCGCTTTGGCTCCATTGAGATAGGATACATCAATAAAATGATCACGAACACTTTCGCCGATGGTTTGCAAATAGGCACCTGATGCTTGGACGTTAGAGACAATACCTGCGCGGTATTGAGAGGTGAACTGGAATTTTCCCTCATCAAACGAGAGAATTTTCAAACTGTGCCACTGATTGATGAGTTCTTGCTCATCTGGGGCGATATCTTGCTGGAAGAGTCCATGGGTAAGACGAATTAGGAGTGATTTCATCCCAATATTATATCTGTAAATCGTTACTATGATAGAATAACCCCTTGAAATTTTAAAAAAGGTGAAAAAGATGACACAAGAAGCGATTTTAAATCAATTGGGCTATGCGCCAAATGAGGCATTGGGTGAGCAACTGGCTCGTATTGAAGCCAACACCGTGGGATTTGAGAAAATTATAAAACATATTATGGACTTGCACGAAGCCCTTAAAACCGATAAATCGTATGTGGCGATGTCTAATAGTAATGATTATTTTAAGATCAAAATCGATACCGATAATGCGGTAGCTTCCGCAGAGGCAGAGGAAAAAATTAACCATTTTGCCGATAAATACAAAGTACAACTCCAGAAAGTGGAGGGGAAACAGACGTTTTATATCGTAGGTTTTGCCGCATAATGCCTACGGAGCCCATAATTCGGGCTTATTTTGTCTAAAAAAGTGCATAAGATGCGGTGCTTTGTGGGTTTCGCAGGTTTCTAAAACTATAATTTAATGACACGTTTTTGTCACGTAAACGAGCCCGTAGCTCATAATGTATTGAAGAAAAATGATTCTTCGCCGACAGATAAGGTGTTAAACCGTTCCACTTTTCCTTTGGTTTTTGCACGGTAGGGTTTGCCGACTTTGAGCGTGATGCCTTTCTGTGCGTAAGGTGAGTTACTTAAAAACCCATTGCAGTCTGATGGTAGTTTCATCACTAGTTTTAAACCCTGTATGAATACTGGTATCTCTGGCATGTCGAAGAATAATTTGTGTTCCGTATAGAAAAACTGCTCCGCCTAACATTAGCCTCGTATTACGGGGATCATCGTTTTGTTCCAGACCATTGATAATGCTTTCACTCCCACGGTTGATTTGATATCCCGTAAATACACCAATTATTGGGATAGGTCGATATCGCAGATAGCCAGTTAAAGCATAGCTGGGTTTTTGTTCTATTTTTTTCCCTTTAGCGTCGTTATTGTCTCCGTATACAGCTAACTCTGGGGATAGTTCTAAAAAAAGTTCTCCTAGCTCGTTGTTCATAAACCGATTGACATACCCAGCGGATAGCGTAGCTTTAAAGCGATTTTCTCCGATGTTGATCGCATGGGAGGAATCGTACTCACCTGTGGGGATAAAGAGCATGGGTGTGATTGCAAAGTATTCCATTTTCGATGGATTATTGAGTAGCCAGGTGGTAATTCCAAGTCGAACATCTGCCATTCCTGATATTGTTTTTGGATAGAGTGCTTCGACAACAGGCCCTTCAAATGCGGTTTTAGCATAAGCACCTACTCCAACAAGGGCAGTTGTATAGCCCAACATCTTAGTCGTGTATGCTAGTCGAAGTGCTTGGGTTGAGAGAGAGATGGAATCGTTCATGAGTTTTGTGCCATTTTTGTAATAGCCATTGCTATCGGACTCTCTGAAATAGAGGGTAGCAACACTCTCTCCGGGCTTATTGGCAACATAATCGGTCGGAAATACATCATTGACAGAGCCCATCATTGATGATACGCTTATGAGGATAAGGAAAAAAAATCGTTTCATAGTGGTTTGTTACCTTTTATTGGAAGTGTAATGGTAAACACGGCACCATAATCACTGTTATGAATATTTATTTTCCCATATAGTCGCTCTTCGACCAGCTTTTTGCTCAATGGAAGCCCAAGACCGCTCCCATATTCACCTTTGGTGGTGTAGGGCGTAGTGAATATTTTTGTAATTGCTTTTGGATCAATGCCTCCGCCGTTATCGCTAAAAAGTATCTCTATTTTATCGTCTGATTGTTTCACGCTTATGGTGATTACGGGATTTTCGATTGCGGTATGGACAAGCTGATAGATGCTGTTGTCAAACAAGATCATCAAAACATTGGAAAATGCGTGCTTGGCTCCCAATACCGAAATCTCTTCGGCACACTCCACGATAACATCGACATGAGACAAGATGAGATTGTCCCGTTGGAGTTTGCAGGCGATATCGATCTGTTTTTTGAGATTGAAGTGCCCGTTATGGTCACTGTTGCTATAAAAATCGTACAACTCATTTACAGAGCCTTTTATATATTCCAAGACACCGTTCATTATTTCGATATTGTCACCGAATTCGCTTAATAATATTTCATCCTTTTTGAGACGATGAAGACTTTCTAAATACATCAAATGCGAACTCAGTTGTGACAGAGGCTCTTTCCATTGGTGGGTAACATTACCGATACTTTTGCCCACCGATACAAATTTTGATTCTTCTTGTATCATAGTGTTTTTAAAATCGTTGTCACGTTTGATATCACCGATCTGAGAGGAGAGAGCCATCGAAAGTAATGTCATTTCGAAAAGTGAAGCGGCAGGAATAAAGGCATAAATAAAGTGATTTGTTAAGTCTATGTGCCCGCCGATGATAATCGAAACATAGACGTTTACCGATAGATAGACGATTTCACCGATCAAAAAATAGATCGCTCCGGGGTATTTTTTATAGAGGGCATAAATACTGAAAATCATAAGAACTAAAATACTGATCCATGTGATGGCTATAATATAGTTGGTGAATATTATCAAACTCGAATCTATCAGCTGATAAAGAAATAGTAAAAAAATGAGAAAATTAACCAATGCAAAAAAGGCTAAAAGAGTGTAAAAGTATTTGTTTCTTTTTTTGAGTTTGAAAAAGGTAATCGTAAATGAAATCAGGATAGCGCTCATTAGATGGGGTATAAACCAAGAACTTATTGTCAGAAATATAAGGTTGATACCAAGATCTAAAAAATAAAACATCCCATCGTATGCGTATTGAAACCATAGGAGACAAAATCCATGAAGAACGTACAAGAGAAGAGCTGGTTCTTTTAAATTAAAATATAAGGTAGTATTGTAGATGATCAATGCGATGAGCATTCCGCCGAATAACGAATATAAGATAATTTCCATCGAATTTCTAAAAGAGTATTCCTGAGTCGTCATGATTTCCCATGATAGATTCATTGCCCCTAAAGAGCCAAATTTCGTAATGATATCTACTTCTTCATTGGGTTCCAGATCGAGACTGAAAACGCTTTTTATCGACTTTATAGGACGCAAGGATTGCGGACGTAAATCTCCTAATACGTAGGATTCCTTATGAATATTTTCCCTATAAACACTTACATCAATTTTATCTGTCCCTGCTCTTGGATTTATAAACATAACCAACTGCTTTTTGTTCGAACCATTTTTAACGGTTACTTTTGTCCAAAAAGTGGCGTAATGAAAAAAAATAGAGGCTGAAATATCATCTTTTATTATAGTTATCCAAGTGCGAATCTATCAATTTTACTTTCCTTTTTAGAGCCAATCCCTGATGCAATTTGATGATTTTTTTGAGGTGTGAAAACACTCCTCCATCTAAAGCATTTGTTGTATTTGGCATTTCAAACTCTTTGTGCTTTTTGTAAGTGAATAAATTAGGTAGATTTGTTGTGAGACTTCTATAGGCAGATGCCAGTTTGGCATGTGTAGGAGATGATTTTCCAGTTGTTGGATTGACGGTCTGTTCATTAATGAAAGCTCCGTATTTGCCGTGCCATTGGGATAATGCTTCTGTAAATATTGTTTGTGTTGATGTAGGAATTCGTCTGCAAAGTTTCAGTAATTCGATAGAGGCTTCGAGCTTTGGCTTACGTGTCAGGTATCGCTTTATG
>JAABPY010000209.1 GCA_011391735.1 Sulfuricurvum sp.
CCCAACTCTTTTAGTTTTAGGGCTACAAATGCCAGCACTTTGTCTCCAACGATATGTCCATAAGTATCGTTAATCTCTTTGAACCGATTGAGATCGACCATGACTAATCTACCACATTCACGCAATTTAATTTTCGAATGGTCTAAAAGTTTGTCATCGAACCATTTTCTGTTGAGAGTATGAGTCAAGGTATCTTCATATACGATTTTTTGTAGAGATTCCACCTCTTCTTGGAGTTGTTTCGCCTTTAACATCACTGTTTTAAGCATCTCTTGATTGGATGTTTCTATAGCAATTAGAGCCTCTTCGGTACATTCACTCAAAGTAACAACATATCGAACCATTCGTTCATCAAGCATTTCATGAGTCAATAACTGTTCAGGGGTGATGTCAATCTCTTTAGAATGAGCGATGGAACTAAAAAGCTCTGCATAACTTGAAGGAAAAACGATCTGTTTTGGCTCAATAAGATGTTTTACCTGATCGGTGATATCGATGTACTCTTTAATTAAATTTGGCATTGAATTGTTTCTCCATTAGAGTCAATTGATTGTACATAAATCCAGTAGCTATTCTTTCCGCTTCGTTTTGCTTGATACATCGCATGATCGGCATTACGCAATAACATATCTGTATCGATCCCGTGATAGGGGTAAAAAGCTACACCAATGCTTGCACTGACATTGTGTATACCCTCTTTAAGTCTTATTGGAGTAGAAGCAGCCAAGAGAAGACGATCTAAAATAGCATAGCACTCATCTATCTGGTCCAAATCGGCAATGATCCCTACAAACTCGTCTCCACCGATACGTGCTAGCGTATCTTCTTCTCTGAGTGCTGCTTTCATCTGAAGGGAAAGCTTGGTGAGAAGCTCATCTCCCGTTTCGTGCCCAAAGGTATCGTTGATGGGTTTGAACTCATCTAAGTCGAGAAAGACAACAGCCAGTACTTTCTGACGACGCTGGGCTTGGACAATAGCATGCGATAAGCGATCTGAGAGGAGTAATCGGTTCGGCAGACCGGTCAGTGCATCATAATGGGCGATGCGTTCGAGTTTTAGTTCTGATTCTTTGAGGGCATTAATATTGTGCATAATCCCTTCAACCCCCACAACTTCACCTTTGTTAAAGATAGGTGATTCATTGATCTCAATCCATAAATAAGTGCCGTCTTTATGTCGAAATTGCGCCAAATAAGCAGGCTGTTTTTCCCCTCGTAATGCTGCTTCTGTGGAAGCAACAATCTGGCTGTTGACCAGATGTTCCGTAATAAACTCGGAATAATGTGATTTTGCTTCCTCAGGGGTATATCCAAGCATATTGATAATTGATGAGCTGATATACGTTACAATTCCCTGTGTATCATGAATGTAAAAGCAGTATTCACCCGCAACATTTTCAACTAAATGCTCATATTTTGCATGTGTGAGGCGTAACGACTCTTCCATTTTTTTGCGTTCGCTGATATCTTCGATAAATGCCCATATCTGTTGACGATCATGGACATGATTTAAAAAGCAGAGTATTCGAACAGGATAGCGGGTTCCATCTTTGCGTAGACACTCGTTTTCAAACGCATCGGCATGACCATCGGACTTCAGACCTGAAAAATAGGCTGTAAGTTGATCATGTGTATCGTAAGGCGAAGTATCCCAAAAGTTGAGGGAAGAATACTCTGCGCGTGTATAGCCTGAAGCGTTTAAAACGGCTTCGTTAGCTTCAAGAAATTTTCCGCTTTGATAATCGATCATAACCATACCGATAGGAGAGTTTGTAAATAAAGTTGAAAAACGGTGCTGACTCTCACGCAAACGACGATTTATTCGAGTCACATAGAGAAGCACGAATAGAGTTATTGCTACAATTCCTGCACTGATAAAGAGTGTCCTCTTCAGCCATGGAGTAAATACGCTTTGCGGTTCATGATAAAGGAATTCATCAATAGCATAGTGCTGAGGCATAAGCCCCAAGATGGCATAAGTATTGGCAATATGTCTCCAGCGCGCAGGATTCATGTACCCGATTTCGATGAGATCAGGCTGTAAAAGAGGAATCATCTGATCGGATTCGTAAAGTAAAGCCTCACGGGTCAAATGGGGAGCGTATTTTTTGATAATCAGTGAAATGATTTCATCACGGTGTTCTTTAGCGTATTTCCATCCACGTAAACTCGCTTCCCGAAACGCTTTTACCCGTAAAGAATGAGTGTTCACTTCGAACTGCGAAGTAAAAAGATTATCTCCATAAAAGTCAATTCCAGCAGAACGAGGTGCAAAGGTTTGAAAAGGATATTTTAAAGATTTATAGTGATAAGGTTCATTAGAGACATATCCTGACATCGCATCGGTTTTGCCGTTGATTAAATCATCAGGATTAAAGGAGTGAGGAATAAGTGTCACTTGATCGAGTGAAATTCCCTCTTTTTTGAGGTATGCAAACAACTCTTCGGACTGAGGTTCAATCATTATACGTTTTCCGATTAAATCTTTCAGTGTACCGATATTGGATGTCGCATGGATTTCATAGGGAGATTGTTGAAAAATCACCGCCAGAGCCACCACAGGTTTTCCTTTGGCATATTCGAGTAAAAGACTGCTGGTGCCTACGCCATAATGTGCTTTATTATTGATAACATTCATTATCGGATCGGTATTTGGAGATGCCGCTAAGATATTGACATCCAACCCAGCATCTCGATAATACCCTTTTTCTTTGGCGGCATAATATCCAGCAAACTGAAAAGCGTGTGTCCATTTGAGCTGAAGAGTGATGTTTTCCAATGCTTGGATATGCATAGGAATGATTGCGATAGCTAACCAAATAAAAAGCCGCTTCACATAACGCCCTTGCGTATCAGCATAGAGATAGTATCAGGATTCGTTGGACGGCTTTTAAAATACCCTTGATAGACATCACACCCTTTGGCCTGTAAAAAAATGAGTTGTTCATTCGTTTCAACCCCCTCAGCTAGGATTTTAAATCCTAAAATATGCCCCATGGCGATGATACTCGATGCGATTTGAGTATCATTATATTTAGTCGGAATACCGTCGATAAAACTTTTATCGATTTTGAGGATATCAAATGGAAGCTGTTTGAGATATGAAAGAGAGGAATATCCTGTCCCAAAATCATCGAGGGCAAGTGTAACTCCAGCATTTTTCAATGCGGTGAGCTGTTTCATGATTTTCTCTTCATTATGAATCATGATACTTTCCGTCAATTCCAATTCGAGTAAATGGGGAGGTAAATGACACTCCTCTATGATCTGAAATACTGTTTCATGAATCGTCCCCTCATCGAACTGACGGCTCGAAAGATTGATAGCAACACGCAGTTCAATCCCTTGGTCGAGCCACTGCTTGGCTTGCTTGCACCCTTGTCGTAATACCCAGGTCCCAATCTCACGAATCAAACCACTCTCTTCGGCAACAGGGATAAATACCGATGGTGGAATGAGACCGTGAACGGGATCTCTCCAACGCAAGAGTGCCTCAACCGACCGAATGGTTCCATTCTCTATGTCCACCTGTGGTTGATACTCAAGATACAGTTCTCCCTCTTGTAGAGCTCTGCGTAATCCCATCTCGATTTCTAACCGTTTTTTGACCGTTTCGGTCATTTCATCACTGTAAAAATGAAATCCCCCTTTGGAAAGCGATTTTGCACTGTAGAGGGCGATATCGGCATGCTGCATCAGCTCTTCGGCACTGAGACCATGTTCAGGGGCGATCGCGATACCGATACTCAGTCCAACATAGACATTGTTCCCCGATGGCAACCGCCGGGGTTTTTCGATAACGTCGATAAGTGATTGGGCGACATCCGCCGCATCTTGGGGATTATGAACATTGCGTAGCAATACGGCGAATTCATCTCCTCCCAGTCGTGCTATGACATCGGTAGAACGGATACGTGATTGAAGATCAAACGCAACCATTTGAAGCAGCATATCGCCGCTGGAATGACCGTAATTGTCGTTGACGTCTTTGAAACGGTCCAAATCGAGCATCAACAACGCTGTGATCTTCTTCTCTCTTTGTGCCAGACTAAGAGCATTTTGGAGATTCTCATACAATACGACGCGATTAGGAAGCGAAGTCAAATAATCGTGATGGGCAAGATAATGGAGTTTCTCTTCATTATCTTTTTGTTGCGTAATATCAGCGAAAATACTGACGTAATGGATTATATTACCGTTGTCATCTAAAACGGGATTGATCGAAATAAATTCAGCATAGATCTCACCATTTTTCTTACGGTTCCAAATCTCCCCCTGCCAAATATTCCCTTCCTCAATCGTCTTGTTCATTTGTTCATAAAACTTTTGATCGTGTTTGTCTGATTTGAGCAATGCGGGTGTTTGACCGATGGCATCTTCACTGCTGTAGCCAGTTAGTATCGAAAAAGCGGGGTTGACCGATAAAATCTTTCGATTGGCATCGGTGATCATAATCCCTTCGGCGGCTCCATCGATAATCCGCTCGGAAAGTTTTAGATCATTAATATAGAGTGTTTTTTCGGTTATGTCACTGAGGATACAGTGGGTATGGAGGAAATTGTCGTGCGAATCGAGACTGGTGCGCCCTTCAAGCTCTATGTGACGAATCGTCCCGTTTTTACAGACGATATCGAATTCAACGTTATTGACTGTGCCGTTGGCAAGAAGATTTGGAAAGTTGCGATAGAGAGTTGCCAATGACTCCTCGGTGATGAACTCTTGATACAAATGACCGACGACTTCTCGTCGTTCATATCCGAAATGCTCTAACCATGCTTGATTGATGTCGAGTATGATCCCCTCGCCATTGAGTGATTGATATGGCAACGGTGCTTGATCGAACATGATACGAAACCGTTTTTCGCTCTCAAGCAAACTCTTTTGAGCAATAACACGCTCAGTAATATCGACAAATGTCATTACCGACCCCTCAACCACTCCATTTTCTACAAGTGGATAAGACCAATATTCGGTATAAAACGAGCTGCCGTATTTTCGCCAAAAGACCTCATTGTCAGAATGAAAATGTTCTGCGTCGATATGCGCTTGATGAAGAGCGCACTCAGCTCTGGGCATCGATGAGCCATCCGGATAGGAGTGGTGAATCAACTCATGCATCGATTGACCGATAATTTCGTTTGCATCACTGTAGCCGAGTGTTTTCACCCCCATAGGGTTGATAAAAATGCAGATCCCGTCTCGATCCGTACCGTATACCGAAACCCCGATCGAAGCGATCAAATTCTCTAAAAATAAATCTGTCATTGTTGCACTCCTCAATCCTCTGATACCCCTCGACTCAAGATCATTTTCATTACAACGATACGCCCAGTACAGCAGAGAGTTTTTCCCGTAATACATCTGGCGTAAATGGTTTAACGATGTAGTTATTTACACCCGCTTTAAGCGCTGTAATCACCTGAGCTTTCCCACCCTCGGTCGTAATCATAATAATCGGCAGATTCTCAAATCGCGGGTCTGCTCTGACCTTAGTCACCAATTCTAAACCGTTCATATCGGGCATATTCCAATCGGTGATGAGCATTCCGGCATCAGCATTTTGGTTGAGTACATTCCATCCGTCGATACCGTTTTCCCCCTCATACACTTCCATATCACCGATACGCGCTAACGTGTTTTTGATAATTCGGCGCATCGTTGTGCTATCATCAACCACTATAATCTTCATATTTTTCTCCTTTATTGATTCATTGTCTCATAAAATACTATTGAATGGTTTTGCTCGACAATCTGTTGCCGTCTTGATACTGATGACGAATGACTAAAAATTCCTCTAAATTATCTAAAAATAATTCAACCAACCGTGGATCAAAGTGTTTCCCTTTTTCTTCTTTGAATAAATTGATGATTTTCTCCAATGGCCACGCTTTTTTATAGACACGATCGCTTCCAAGTGCATCAAAAACATCGGCAATAGCTACGATTCGAGCATAAATATGGATATCTTCTCCTACCAAGCCCGATGGATATCCACCACCACTGTATTTTTCATGATGCTCATGGGCGATAATCGATGCGGCATTCAACAAAGGACGGTCAGAACCCGATAGAACCTTATGACCGATAGAGCTATGTGAACGCATTATCAACCATTCATCATCATTGAATGAGCCTGGTTTATGTAACACAGAGTCTGGTATGGCAACTTTACCAATATCATGCATAGGCGAAGCATCTGCTATCAAATTGGCTTCTTTCTCATCTAAACCTGCTTTAAGTGCTAACAGTTTCGAATACTCGGCAACGCGACGGACATGGTTTCCCGTCTCTTTGCTTCGACTTTCTCCGATTTCTCCCATTCGGTAAATGATTTCTTGCTGCGTTTTTTCGATCTCTTCGTGCAAAGTGATAATTTCTGTGACCTCATGTCGAATTGCCATATATTCGATAGTTTTCTCTTCTTTATCCTTGATCGGAATAATCGTCGAATCGACCCAATAAGGAGAACCGTCTTTTTTCCGATTTTTTAGAACACCATTCCATACGCGTCCCGATTGAATTGTTTTCCACATATCGGCAAAAACTTTTTTCGGAGTATCGGAATGTCGAACAATGGCATGCGTTTTGCCGATTATTTCCTCTTCTCTATACCCTGTAATTTCACAAAAACGATTATTGACATAGAGAATAATCCCCTCTGCTGTCGTACGGGAGAGAATATTGCTCTCATCAATGGCTTTTTCATAGAGTTGTGCACGCCGATAAATATCTTCGAAATGTTCTTCAGAAATATGTAATTTATCTTGCAAGCTCTCTTTAATCTGTTGCAGTTTAGTGATATCGGTTCGAATACCGATATATTCGACAATGTTTCCCTCTATATCTACAATCGGATTAATCGTCGTCTGTACCCAGTAAGGAGAACCGTCTTTTTTGCGGTTTTTAACGATACCTTCCCATACTTGACCACTTAAAATGGTTTGCCAAAGTTCTTCAAATGCTTCTTTTGGCATATCGGGATGGCGCACTGTATTATGAGGTTTTCCGATCAGTTCTGCAGGTGAATAACCCGAAATTTCGCAAAATTTGTCATTAACAAAGGTTATAATCCCCCGTTTATCGGTTTTTGAAACGATTGTACTGCGATCCACCGTATCTCTATACTCTTGAAGTAATCGGCGTTCGCACTCGATTACTCTAGCTTTACGCTTTGTATCAATCCAAAAATCGATTTTTAAAAGAAGCTCTTCAGGAATAAACGGTTTAAGAAAAAACTCATTTGCACCCTGCTTAATCAATTTTCCGACCGTAGCGGCATCATAGGTTCCAGTTAAAATGAATACAGGAATTTCAGCGGTAGCACTGTTTTTTTTCAGATACTTCAAAACCTCTTCACCATTCATATCGGGAAGTTCGAGATCGAGTAGAATCAAATCAAGCTGTTGGGTATTGATAGTCTCTATGGCACTGTTCCCATCAATAGAAATGCTAATTTTATAGTTGCGTGGTTGTAATAATGAAGTGACTTGGCGGCGAACGACACTGGAATCATCAACTACAAGAATATTGTAATGGGTGTTTTCTTGAATCGCTTTGAGTGTTTTATCGATTTCTTGGATGACATGAGGGAATGGGTCATTCTTTGAGAGATATCCTAATACCCCGTATCGAAACCATTCATTTCGACGCTCTTTATCAGGATCGGAGGTATAGACAACAATTTTTAATTTTTGCTTGGTACTCAAATTTTCAAGAAGGTCTTCGCCTTCGCCATCAGGGAGATGCAGATCAAGCACTACCAGCGCGTAGAGGTTTTTCTCTAGACAGTTCAGCGCCTCTTCGAGGGTAGCGGCGGTATCAACACTGTATCTAAGCGCGCAAAGCCCTTTTTGTAACGCCTTGCTAAAGAGAGCAGAATCCTCGACAATGAGAATTTTCTGTATCTTTTTATCTAAACTCTGATGCTGTTTGATTGTATTACACTGCATTGCCTACCTTCTCCTATTATTTACCGAACAACTCTGTTTCGTCCGCTATTTTTTGCCTCGTAAAGTTTTCCGTCCGCTTCGTTGATCGTATCGGTTAACGTATCTTCATGCATCAGTGCGGCACCGATCGAAACGGTGAAAACGATCTCTACCCCATCTTCTAATACCAACGGCGTCAATGAAACGTTTTGGCGAATACGTTCTAACACTTCGATCGCTTTATCCCCGCCTAATTCTTTGAGAACGACACAAAACTCTTCGCCCCCAAATCTCGCCACCATATCATGGGGCTGAGTGTTGGATCGGAGGATTTCAGAGAGGTGGATGATCGCTTTATCACCAACATCATGTCCATAGGTGTCGTTGATCTTTTTAAAATAGTCGATATCGATCATCGCGGTAATAAACTCTTCGTTGCTTGATATTGCATGGGCAAAATAGGGTTCCATCACTGAGAAGAAATAGCGGCGGTTGTAAAGTCCCGTCAAAAAGTCACGGCTTGCCATATTGGTTATTGCATCAATGTTTTCGAGCGCTTCGATCGCATTATTGATACGACAGGAAAACTCCTCTTTGCTAAAGGGCTTGTTAATAAAATCATTCGCTCCACGCTTGAGAAACATCGCTGAAATTTCGGGATTGTCACTCGAAGAGATGACAAAAATTGCCAATTCGTTTTTGGTGTATTTTTTTCGTACCGCTTTGGTGAGTTCCATCCCGTCCATCACCGGCATATTGTAGTCGGTGATGATGAGTTTAATGTCAGGGTGCTGCTCAAGTATCCCCATCGCCTCTTCACCGTGTGCCAATGCAAATACCTGAAACGAGAGTGATTCAAGCATTTTCTTTATCTGGTTTCGAATAGTCATCGAATCATCGACTACCATCACTTTATGCGAACGGT
>JAABPY010000210.1 GCA_011391735.1 Sulfuricurvum sp.
AACCCCCTCTTTCAATGCAGCAGCGCGCATAAACGCATGAGGGATAGAGAGGAGCAATCCACTTCCATCCCCTGTTTTACCATCGGCAGCAACGGCACCACGGTGCATCATTCTCTCTAGCGCAGTAATTGCGTTTTCAAGCGTCTCATGAGAAGGACGGTTTTTAATATTGGCGATCAGACCAAATCCGCAGTTATCTTTAAATGATCGTAATAAATCTTGGTATTCCACTGATAAATCACCTTTTTTAATCTCTTTTTAAACATAAGTAGTTTAAAGAGGATAGGAATTTTTTTATTTTACCAATTATTTGGTTAAAAAGATTTAAAATATCAACAATTTTAGAAGACAAAATCAGGGATGGGTAATCTAGTATCACACTATGCAGGGATTTATTATCAAACTCACTCGGGTAAAAGAGGAAGATTTAATTGTTACTATCATATCCGAGAACAACTTAACAACCCTTTATCGTTTTTACGGTGCACGTCATAGCCCTATTAATTTGGGGTTTAAAATCGACTATGAGATGGAGGGTTCTCTCAAAAGCACTATCCCTAGAATGAGAGATGTTCTCCACCTTGGATTTCCTTGGATCGTGGAGTATGACCGTATTCGGATATGGCAACAGTTTATTGCCCTTTTTTATCCTCATTTACAGCACGCCGAAGCCATTGGCAGTTTTTATTATGATTTATTGGAAAGTACCGCACAAAAATGGGGGGGACAAAATCCCAAACGGCTTGCCATAGAGGCGTACGTACAACTACTTGAACATGAGGGGAGATTGCACCGTGAGATGAATTGCTTTTTTTGTGATTTGCCCATCGAGAATAACATCGCCCTTATTCGCTCCTTTCTCCCTGCCCATCAAGCGTGTTCTCATACATTGGCAATCAATCAAAAAGGACTTCGTTGGCTTTACGACCATACTTCTACCCTCTTTTTGGATGATAATGAAATTCAGAGGCTTTGGTATGTTCTTAGTGAAGGGTTATAAAGGAAATTCAACCCCTATTTAGTTCAACCCATAAAATTTATGTTTATTTTGGTACATTTTTGTATCCGAGAGCTCTATAAGCTGTTCTTTGGTGAGACCGTCGCTTGGGAAAGAGGCTACACCGATGCTGACGCTGATAGAGAGCTGGTGTTGCGTGATGGGGGTAGTGATTCTTTGGCTTAGTTGATTTGCCATCTCGATAAGAGCCGATTTAGTATCGAGATGCTCTACAAGAATAAGAAATTCATCCCCTCCCCACCGTGCGATAGTATCGCTTTCACGACAAAACCCTTTTATAATCTTTGCTATTTTTTGAAGTACTTCATCTCCGATGGCATGTCCGAAATCATCATTAATTTGCTTAAACTCATTTAGATCACAAAAAAGTATCCCAACTGATTCTCCATTGCGTGTCGCATTTAAAAGTGCATGGGTTAGCCGTTCCTCCATCCAATAGCGATTAACAAGACCTGTAAGAGAATCATGATGGGCAATATATTGCTCCTGTTCTTTGAGTTTCATCTCTTCGGTTTTATCAATATGGGCAGAGAGATAATAAGACTGTCCCATATCCATTCGAGAAATATTGACATGGTGGAGATAATTACGTCCATCTTTATGCTGATTCCAAACATGCCCATTAAATTTTTTGTTATCATGAAGCGTATGCCAAAAAGCCTCGAAAAAACCGTACCCATTTTTGGACGAGGATAAAAGAGACATATTCGATTCAATTAACTCGCTAGTGGAATATCCAGTAAAATCACTAAAGGCGTAGTTGACGCGCTGTATGACTCCATCGCTGTTGGTAAGTGTCATTGGGATAGGGTGATACATAAAAATGTTTTCAAACAATCTCTCTTGGGAGTTCAACATCGTAAACACGTTTTTTAGCTTAAAAAGAAAGTTTTTAAACATCTCCATCTCCATACACAAAGTTATGAAAAGATTATAATCTACTAGTGTGACAAAAGTGTGACATTTTGGAACCCTTTTTGCTTTATCTTTTGCATAAAATAAAAAAAGGAGATTTTTGATGAATCGTTTCACACTAAGAGAAGCCATTCTCGAAGAATTTATCGAAATGCCTCCCCTTGATCTCTATTCGTTGATTAAAACACTTCCCTCAAAACGCAAAGGGGAGACTTTATCGGATTTTTATCACGAGGTTTTTCAAACAAAACAAACAGAGACTCAACAAAGTTTTGAAGCTAAAAATGCCCATGATATAGAGATCATTATGATGCAAAATCTCAAAAAGATTGAAGCCAATAAAAGAAAGCGTTAACGCAAGCGTTTAATCTCGTCCAGTAATGCTTGAGAATTTTGGTACTCTGATTTAAAAAATACAGAACATAAACCGTTACAGAAATTTCTAGGGATAAATTTTTTTGGCATAGCTGTAAATCTTGCACGCAATACAGTAGTTAAAAAACACATCCAAAAGGACACACCCCATAAAAATAAGGGCAATTCCCCAAATAGCACTCCCCCAACCCTCTAAATCAGCTATAAGAATCCCCACCATAAAAAAGAGACCAAAAAATGCGGCAAGCCGTTTTGCCCCTGCATCTTCCATGTGAATGGGAAGCTTTATAAGCGTTTGAACCCCTTTTGACAGGGCAAAAATGGGGCTTAACTGTTTGTATCCACTTAGCCGAATCAAAAAATCAATGATTAAAAAAAGTAAAATCCCTTTTTCCGATGTTATGAGGTACACAATAACACCCCCCATAACAAAAGAAGCACTCACTTTGACAACCGTTGCGTCAATCTGACGAAAAAGGAGGGGACATGACTGTGACATAAGAATTCCTTATAAATTTATCACATTTTAATCACTTAGACTTAAACTATCGAGAGGTTCGGAAGGAAAGATTCTAAAAAGGGATTGGTGAGTGGTTACCATCACGAGTACGCTATAATGGCATATCTTAATTTAAAGGGCTTCAATGTGCCGCTTACACCTTTTATCCGATGCCGAAAAAATTGCTTTACAAGCTCAACTTCTCACCCTCGCTAACTCTATCGGGGGGAAAAATGCGTTTTTAAAACTTATCGAGACGATTCGTAAAACGACCCCCAATCCTCTCATCTCCAAAACTTCTCTTCTACGATTCCCCAAAGGGCTTGTCCGTTGGAACAAAACAATTCATCGTGACAATCTAACCCTCCTTAGTACCCAAATGAATAATCGTACGGAAGTGAATCAAAATCTTATGGTCTCTAAAGAGCATAAAAATTATAAAGCAATTAGCAATATGCTCCGCGCATTGGGCTCATTGACCTTTAGCATTACGATGCACACCGAAGAGGAAGGGGATGGCTTTAACGGGAGAGGATTTGATATACTCGACAATGAAACAACACAACTCAATCCCATCTTTGAGGTTCTCTTCTTTTGTCCTGTCAATATCACCAAAAAACTCCTGAGTTTTACCGTTAAAGAGGGTGTGATTACTGAAAACGACAGCGAAGACGAAGAAAAAGAAGAAACCCAAGAATAAAGGGGAGCAGATGAAAATTGATGGACGCTTTTGGTTTACCAAAGAGGGGCAAAGCTTTTTGGGGACAGGGAGAATTGAGTTATTGCAACTCATTGATACAACAGGCTCCATTAATGCTGCCGCCAAAGCGATGAAAATGAGCTACAAGGCAGCGTGGGAGCGGATCAACAGTATGAATGCCCTCGCCGACCATCCCCTCATTGATCGTACCACTGGGGGCAAGGGGGGAGGAGGTACGAAACTTACCCCCTACGCTCGTGAACTCATTGCGACGTTTCACCGTTTTAATGAACTCCATCGCCAATTTATTGACCGTTTTTCCGAAGCAGGTAATGACCCCCAACGTCTCGCTCGAATTTTAAGCCGTACCTTTCTCACCACCAGTGCACGTAATCAACTTCCCGCCACCCTCACCAAAATTGAGACTAACGGGCTTCATAGCACCTTAACTCTTACCCTCTTAGGGGGCGATACTCTCCGCTCTACTATTACTGCTAAATCGGTGGAGAATATGGGACTCACCCTTGGATGCGATCTCTATGCTATTATCAAATCAAGTGACATTCACATCGTTTCAGCACCCCCCTCTTCCGATAGAACCGATAATGTCCTATCAGGGACAGTAGAAACGCTTGAAACTTCAGGGGATAATATCGAAATCGGACTACGACTCGAGGGGGGAACCATCCTTATCGCCCTCGAAAAAGAAGATCTCCGCCAAAATCTGAAAATCGGTATGACCGCTTACGCACTTATCTCGCCATTACATATTATTATTGGGTTGTAATTTCATTACCTATACATTACACCTTGCCTCCAAAAGAGGCAATACTTAATAATTGTACATCTTCATATAATATTCATGTGCCATTCGTCCTGAATCAAATGCGGGAATCACATCGGACATTGCCGTTTTCATAATTTGTGTCCACTGTTCAGACTTATCGTAATACATAGGGATGATCTCTTTTTCCAAAATATCCATCAAATGTTTATTGTCTTCGTTATCTTGCACTTCAATAGGGGTGCTGTGATCGATAGGGGGGATGGTAAAGCTGTTGATACCGTGTTTGGCAAACTCGGGGTGCCATCCATCATTGGTTGAGAAGTGGATCGAACCGTTCATACTTGCTGTCATACCACTTGTACCGCTTGCTTCACGTGAGACACGGGGGGTATTGAGCCATACATCGGAGCCTTGTTTGAGAATACGGGAAAGTTCTAGCTCATATCCGACCAAAACCGCCATATTTTTAAACCCATGACTAATATGGATCAGTTCATTAAAGGCATTAACGGCATTGGTATCAAACGGATAAGGCTTACCTGCCCATATCATCTGAATGGGTCGCTCAGCGTGTTCCAAAAGCCCTCTAAAGCGTTCAAAATCTTGCTTGATCAATCCAGGGCGTTTGTATTCAGCAAAACGGCGTGCCCATACGATGGTGAGGATATCGGGATTAAACATTTTTCCCGTCTGATCGGCAACCACATTAAATAATGCCCGTTTAAGATGCTTTTTTCGTCCAATAAGGGCATAATCTTCGTGGTCATCCAGTGCTGATAACATTCCACTGTCACTCCAATAACGACGATTTTGGGCATTGGTTATATGAATTATTTCCGATTTTCCTTCACAGCTTTGCCACATCCGATTGGCAACTTCTCCGTGCATTTTGGAGACGGCATTGGTGATCTTCGTCGAACGTAATGCTCCTATGGTAAGATTAAAGGTATCGCTATTTTCCATCTTCATCATGGAACGTACTTTCTCTAGCTCAATTCCATTAAAAAATCCAAATTTATGGAGAAGATAAATACTGTGTTGTTCATTTCCTGCATCTTCAGGGGTATGGGTTGTAAATACTACCCGTTTTTTCACCTCTTCCATATCTTGAAATCTGGAATAAAGCTCATACACAAGTGGAAGCGCATGCCCTTCATTCATATGGTAAACATCAATTTTTTGTTTCAATGCTTCAAGTACCCTTGTACCACCAATCCCCAAAACAACCTCTTGGGAAATACGAGTCTCTTCATTCCCATCATAAAGTTTGTGGGTGATAGTCCGTGCCAAAAAGTCATTCTCAGGAACATCCGTTGAGAGAAAAATCATCGGAGCAGAGCTAAAAATATGGGATGGCAGATAATAGGCTTTAATCTTAACATCTTGAGAGTGAATGCGAACTGTTGCTTGAATCCCTAAATCTTCGAGGAAATAGTAGTGCTTACGGATAAACTCCGCCTCCAAACTACGATCTTCATGTCGTGATTGATCGTAATAGCCATAACTCCATAAAATCCCCACCCCCACAACATTTTGGTGCAAATCGTAGGCACTACGCATATGGGAACCTGCTAAAAACCCTAGACCCCCCGAATAGGTCTTTAATGCTTGATGAATAGCAAACTCCATTGAAAAATAAGCGACCGCTGTTGTATATTTTGAGTCAAATTCATAATCATGTAAAATCATTGTTTTTCATCTCCCGTTTTTTTGGTTTCTAATTGTAGCACTTTGTCCGTCATTTTTTGGTTACTACTGCGTTTCAAATACAAAACTCCAAGGGGGGGGAGGGTCAACGTAATCGAGTACTCTCTCCCGTGTATTGGTTCATGCTTTGCCATAAGTGTTCCCGTATTGCCAATATTCCACCCCTCATAATAGTGGGACTGTGAATTAAAAATTTCCGCATACTCCCCCTCAAAAGGGACCCCAAGGCGATAGAATTCCCGTGTTGTATCGGCAAAATTACAGATAATATAAATATTTTCATCGGGGTTGTCGCTTTTACGGATAAAACTGAGACAATTATGTTGATAATCTTGATCGTCAATCCACTCAAACCCCTCCCGTTTCTCATCATAAAGATACAAGGCACGTTCGTTCACATAGAGACGGTTAAGATCAGAGACCATTTTGTTGAGCCCCCGATGTAACGAATCTTCCAACAAATGCCAATCAAGGGAACGCTCATAATTCCACTCCGCATATTGGGCAATCTCTCCCCCCATAAAGAGGAGTTTTTTCCCTGGATGAGCCATCATATAACTATAGAGTGTTCGTAGATGGGCAAATTTTTGGTTGTTGTCTCCCGGCATTTTGTTGATAAGCGAGCCTTTCATATGGACGACCTCATCGTGACTTAGGGGAAGCATAAAGTTTTCATCGTACGCATACCACATACTAAAGGTGAGCTGTTGGTGGTGGTGCTGACGATGGATGGGATCATAACTCATATATTTAAGCGAATCGTGCATCCACCCCATATTCCATTTAAACCCAAACCCAAGTCCACCGACATCAACAGGACGGGTCACCATTGGAAAAGCGGTGGACTCTTCAGCAATCATCACAATATCAGGAAACTCCCCATAAAGACTGGCGTTAAGTTTTTTTAAGAACTCCACTGCTTCAAGGTTTTTATTCCCCCCATGAATATTAGGGACCCACTCCCCCTCTTTACGAGCATAATCCAAATGGAGCATCGAAGCAACACCATCAACACGTATTCCGTCAATATGAAATTTATCGACCCAAAACATTGCTGACGAGATAAGAAACGACTGCACTTCAGAGCGTCCGTAGTTAAAAATAATACTTCCCCACTCGGGATGAAACCCTTGTCGTGGATCATCGTGTTCATAAAGAGCTGTACCATCAAAGTTAATCAATCCGTGCATATCAACAGCAAAGTGAGATGGTACCCAATCCATAATAACCCCAATCCCCTGCACATGGAGAGTATCAATAAGAAACATCAAATCTTGCGGTGTCCCAAAACGCGACGTTGTAGAGAAATACCCCACCACTTGATACCCCCATGAACCATCGTAGGGGAACTCCGTGAGAGGCATAAACTCGACGTGGGTGTAGTTCATTGCTTTGAGATAAGTGGTGAGTTCAGAAGCAAGTTCACGGTAAGTAAGGGGGCGATTTTCCAAAACATTAAATCGCCATGAACCAAGGTGCATCTCATAAACGCTGATGGGGGCATTGTGGGCATTATGAAGATGGCGCACACTCATCCACTCCTTATCGTTCCACTCATACCCTTCCAAATTCCACACTTTCGATGCTGATTTTGGGGGTTGCTCGGCGTAAAATCCAAACGGATCACTTTTTTCATGGACGATATTATGGTGATTGGAGACAATATGGTATTTGTAGGTTAATCCCTCATCAACTCCTGCTATAAACCCCTCCCATATCCCCGAATCATCGCTACGTAAGCGTAAGGGGTGGGTATGGGTATCATAGTGGTTAAAATCACCTCGGACACTGACACTATGAGCATTGGGAGCCCAAACAGCGAAATAAACCCCATTGCTCCCCTCATACTGCATACGATGAGACCCTAATTTATCATACAGTTTGGTATGGTTACCTTGCTTGAAGAGATAAATATCCAATTCGCTTAAACGTGAAATCTCATAACTAATGGGGTAGTGATCCTTCATTGCCCTTTTCTCCCCTCTTTGATGCGATAATAAAGGGCTTCATACTCTCTTGCAGCACCTAGCCAATCGTATCGTTGTGACATAGCATTGGCTTGCATTTGTTTAAACCCTTTGGAGTCATTGTACCACGTATGAACCGCCCACCCTACAGTATTGACCAAAGCATCAACCGTACGATCATAAAATTTAAATCCCGTGCCATGGAGAGAGTCATTGTGATAATTCTCGATCGTATCATCCAATCCCCCTGTAGCACGAACGATGGGAAGGGTTCCGTAACGGAGGCTATAAATTTGATTGAGTCCACAGGGTTCAAAAAGGGAGGGCATCAAAAATAAATCCGCCCCTGCTTCGATTTGGTGGGCGAGATCATTGCGATACCCGATGAAACACCCAAACTTTTCAGGATGCTTGGCGGCTATATCGCTAAAATAGTGCTCTGCCCATTTCTCCCCTGCCCCTAGCATCACAATTTGAATATCCATCGCCAACAATTTCCAAATTGCATGAGAAAGAAGTTCAATCCCTTTTTGCTGCGCCAATCGTCCCACGAGACCAATTAGAGGAACCTCAGCACGTTGTGGGAGATGAAAAAATTTTTGAAGCGCTGTTTTACACACCCCTTTACCGCTCATCTCCTCAATGTCAAAGTTTTGGTCAATAAAGGGATCACTAGCGGGACTCCACTCCTCATAATCGACACCGTTGAGTATCCCATCAAGCTTATAACTATTCCTGTCAATCAATCCCTCAAGAGCGCACCCAAACTCTGCCGTACGAATCTCTTGGGCGTATTTACGGCTTACGGTGCTAATCATATCA
>JAABPY010000211.1 GCA_011391735.1 Sulfuricurvum sp.
TGGTTGCGGAAGCAGGATTTGAACCTACGACCTTCGGGTTATGAGCCCGACGAGCTACCGGACTGCTCTATTCCGCGACACAGAAGTGGATGGGGTAGGAGGACTCGAACCTCCAATCTACAGTACCAAAAACTGTTGGCATACCATTTGCCTATACCCCAATGGGTTCTCTTTTAAGAGGACGGAATTATAGACTATTCTTGTGAATTTGTCAAGAGTTTTGGATGAAATTATTTCTTTAGCCCTTTTTGCCTATAATAAAGAGAAATAAAATAACAAAGAGTACAGTATGCCAGCAATACAACGAGTGTTAGATGCGATAGAAGAGTTTAAAAAGGGGCGTATGGTTATTATGGTTGATGACGAAGATCGTGAGAATGAGGGCGATTTAGTCTATGCTTCGGTTTTCTCAACCCCTGACCATGTTAATTTTATGGCAACACACGCTAAGGGACTTATTTGTGTTGCTATTAACCCCGCTATTGCCAATCGTTTACAACTAGAGCCGATGGTAAAATCCAACTCTTCCATGCACGAGACAGCATTTACCGTCTCAGTAGACGCAACGGCTGCCACAACGGGTATCTCAACCGCAGAGCGGGATATGACCATTAAAATTTTAGCAAACCCTATTAGTCAACCACGTGAGCTAGTCATGCCGGGGCATATTTTTCCCCTGATTGCGAAAGAGGGGGGGACTCTTGTCCGTATTGGACACACTGAAGGGTCTGTTGATTTATGTCGCCTCTCTGGCTTGGCGGAATCGGCGGTTATTTGTGAAATCATGAAAGAAGATGGTTCCATGGCACGTCGTGATGATTTGGATCTTTTTGCGGCGAAGCATAATCTTAAAACCGTTTATATTTCCGATATAGTTGAATTCCGACTTGCCAATGAGATTCTCGTCAAAGCCATTTCGGAAGAGGAGATTGAATTTTTCGGAGTGCATGTCAAGAAATATGGATTCCAAGATCATCAAGGGGACAATCATACTGCTATTGTTTTTTACAAAGCAGGAGAGACAGCGAATGTTCGTGTCCATAATGTCGTTCCTGATATTGATCTTTTATTGAATCAAAATAAATATACACAGCTTATTGATTCCATTCACTATCTAAAGCTCAATAGCGGGGTTTTATTGTTCATTAATAAACCCAATAACCATCACTCACATATTAAAGAGTACGGGATAGGGGCTCAGATATTAAAAGTTCTTGGTGTTCGTCATATGCGTCTTATTGCTGATGTGCGAACGGCTGATTTTGCAGGGCTAAGTGGGTTTGGACTTAATGTGGTAGAGACGATTAATCTTTCGGATGAGAATTAATCGATTCTCGTCTTTTGATCCAATTGCTAAGAACTATTCCTACGAACAATCCAACGCTATCTGCCACTACATCTTCGAGTGAAGCGCAACGTGTTGGGAGGAATGCCTGTATACATTCAATCAATAGGGCATAGCCAAAAAGAGAAGAGAATACTCTTTGTAAAGAATGGGTGTAAGAAAAACGGTAAAGAAGTGTCAAAACAGTAAAAGCGACCCCATGATTGAGTAGATCACTAACCGAAACAAGCGGAGGAAGTGTAGAATAATCAGGTAAAAAAGCAAGAACCGAAATAGCGACTAAAGCGATAAAAAGAGAGAAACGATAGAAAAAAATCAATGTTTCATCGCTTTAATGAAGGACTCATAAATATTCTCAAGCTGTAAATCTTGTTCTAAAATCTCTTTGTTATCTTGCATCATATAGTGCTCTAGTACCGCAACACGTTTAAGTAAATATTCAAACATCTCTTTGTTAATATCGGGGAGTTTATTATGGCTAAAGGGATCTTTGTCTCGTCCTTTTTGAATAACATGAGCGGGGATACCAATGGCGGTACTATTGTCGGGGACATTTCGAACCACTACCGAGTTGGCACCCACTTTGGAGTTTTCACCAATAGTAATATTCCCAAGGATTTTTGCCCCAGAACCTATAACGACACCACGCTTGATGGTTGGATGACGTTTCCCTGCTGTCAAACTAACCCCACCGAGGGTAACTCCTTGATAAATTAGCACATCATCTTCGATGATTGTCGTTTGACCAATAACAACACCGAATCCATGATCAATAAAGACCCTTCTCCCAATAGTTGCCCCAGGGTGGATATCAATATTCGTGAGAATTTGATTAAGTCCCATGATGATACGGGCAAGGGATTTAAAATTTTTACGATAGAGACGATTGGCAATACGGTACCAAAAAATCGCCCATACCCCCGGATAGTTGAAGAGAAATTCGATGCGAGAACTAATCGCAGGATCATTTTTAGCAACGTTTGAAAAATCTTCTGCAATTTCTGAAAAAAGTCCCAAATTAAATCCTTATCGTGTTGTTCGTAAGTACCCATTTTGGTACAGATACATTTCGAGTTTCTGAAGTGTATCTGTTTTTTCTTCTTCTGTACTAAAATCACTGGCGACCAGTTTATTTTTAAGGTTCGTTAGAAGTTTGGAGCTGTCATAGCCAATATCTTCAAGGATATTGAGGATATTATCCGACTCCGTGAAGTTTTCAATCTCATATCCGTTGTCGTTGATCATAATTGTACATTCACTGGGATGGGTAAAGAGATTGTGGTTCATCCCTAATGTCTCTTGATAAGCACCGACATTGAAAAAGGCAAGAAAATACTCCTCTTCGTCCAAATCAATATCATGAAGATAAAGGGGGGTTTCAGGCTTGAAACGGATCTCTCCATCACTGTCACAGGTTATATCCCAAAGACTTGCCGCACGAATAGCAGGGACATCAAGACGATCAAGAGGCATAATAGGAAATTGTTGCTGCAATCCCCAATAATCGGGGATACTTTGGAAAATGGAACTGTTAATTAAATAACGTTCTTGAAGTTTCACTTGCAACCGCTCAATCTCAGGCATAAGATTGTCTTGAGAGAGGTAAAGCGATTTTTTGATGATTTGATGCACTAGAATCTCTGCGTTAGAACGATCAAGAAGATCAATATGTCCCAAATTAAAGAGGGTTAAGAGCGATTCCATGTGATCGAGGGCATCGTGCATATACTCAATGCACGTCCTAGGCGAGAGGAGGGAATTAAGCTCACGCAACTCTTCGATAAGAGGGGGATTTTGCTCTTTGAGTTTCAGTGATTTTTCTTGATAATCGTGTGAAAACAGTTCAAGGACAGGGGTAATGAGTACGGAGTGAGACGCAACCACAAAGCGTCCCGATTCGGTGAAAATATTGGGATGGGCAACCCCTTTGGCATTCATAATTTCACGAAGGAGAAAAACAACACTGTTGGAAAATTCCTCTAGGGTATAGTTGCGTAAGCGATTGGCGGTGTGTTGAGAATATTCAACCGCTAATCCCCCTCCGATATTGATCGCATTGAGATTATCTGCCCCCATTTTTTTGAGTTCAGCGTAAATATTTCCCGCCTCACGCAATACCCGCTTAAGGGTGGAAATATCTTGCATTTGAGACCCAACATGGAAATGAATCATCGTAAAATGTTGTGCCATATTGTGCTCTTGCAACATATTCATCGCTTCAATAAGCTCCGTAGAGGTGAGACCAAACTTCGCACTTAAACCACTGCTTTTTGCCCAAATCCCCGACCCTTCACTTTGTAAACGGATCCGAATACCGATATTAGGGACTTTAAGATTACATTGCTGTGCAACATCAATAATCCACTCCAGCTCACCAATCCCTTCGATGGTAATGGTAATATCATGCCCCATTTGTGCAGCGATGAACCCTAGACGTACCATCTCTTCATCTTTAAAACCATTAACCGTAATAGGAGAGCCTAAGGGAGTTTTTTCCATAGCAAGGGCGAGTTCTGCTTTGGAACCTGCTTCTAATCCATAACCAAATTGTTCTCCGTGCTCAACAACGGCATCCACAGCTTCAGGAAATTGGTTGACTTTGAGAGGAAATACGGCACGAAATTCTCCTGTGTACTCATTTTCAGAAATAGCTCGTTGGAAATTGGAGTAGAGCAACCCTATTTGCTTCTCAATTAGGTGGGGGAAACGTAAAATCAATGGACCACTAAGATTGGTTTTACGAATTTTTTGGGTAATTTCAAGGAGAGAGGGGGAACTTTTATAATTAACTTTTATCATCCCCTTATCAATTTTAAAATTGTTTTCACCCCAAATATCAATGCCGTAATTTTTCATTTTTCCTCTTTTATGGTGAAATGTGCAAGAGGAAATAGTGTTTCCTCTTTTTCGTGTAGATCTTTGACCCAAACCGTTTCGTTTAGACGTTCATTTTCTCCAATGACGGCGCAATAACGGGCATTAATACGATCTGCCCCTTTGAGATGGGCTTTGAGACTTTTGGCGTCGTAGTCGACAACTGCTTTTTGATCTTTTCGAAGCGTTTCGGCTATTTTGAGAATTTGGGGTAACGACTCTGCATCCATTGCCCCCAGATAATACCCCTCACGTACACTCTCGGGCATCATAATAAGCTCCATTAGACGCTCAATCCCCAATGCAAATCCTACTGCAGGGGTGGGTTTCCCGTCCAAAAATTCGATAAGGCGATCGTACCGTCCTCCCCCTGCAATAGCACTTTGTGCCCCAATCGCATCGCTTACAAACTCAAAAGCAGTTTTGGAGTAATAATCAAGCCCTCGAACGAGATTGGTATCAATTTCATATCCTATAGCGTGCGCATCTAAGATGGATTTCAGGGTATCAAAATCACTTTGGCATCCGTCACAGAGGTTATGAATGAGCTTAGGGGCATTAACATAAAGATTTTGACACGACTCATTTTTGCAATCAAGGACACGGATAGGATTGGTAGATTTTCGACGGATACAATCCTCACACAGCGCATCCCCACACGACTCGATAAACGAGACAAGCTTCGTACGATACTCTGGCATACAATTCTGATCTCCCAACGAATTGAGCTTAAGGCGATATCCAATCCCCAGTGCTTTGAGAATATCCGCCACCATCATAATCATCAACGCATCTTCATAAACGCTATCAACACCGAAACTCTCTACCCCGAATTGGTGAAACTGACGCAAACGCCCTTTTTGGGGACGCTCATACCGAAACATAGCTCCGTGATAATAAAAGCGGTGAATCCCCCCTTTTTTATCCAGCTTGTTTTGAACGAATGCCCGTACAACCCCCGCTGTCCCCTCAGGGCGTAAACATACATCATTGCCCCCTTTGTCCGTAAACTGGTA
>JAABPY010000212.1 GCA_011391735.1 Sulfuricurvum sp.
GTACATCTCTTTGCCAACGATGTCGCTACTTTCTCCTACAGAGCGTTTGAAGAGGGCTGTCTCTTCAAGAAGAGGAGTTTCGATGTAGTGAAAACCATATCGTTTGGCAACAGTGCTAGCAGTGGTGAGAAAATACTCATACCGCTCGTGCTCTGGATTGAGAATATCGTTCATTCCACGTAGGCTTTGGATCATAAGGCTCCTTTTATAAGAGAGGTAATCTCTTGGGTGATTATATCAATAGATTGTGACGCGTCGATTACGTGGGTCTTAATGCCCAGTGCTGCGGATGCGGTAATGAGAGCATCTTGAATAGTCAAAAGATAGTCAATCCCCCGTGATTCGATGGAATCATGCTCTTTTTGAGAGAGGCGAACCGCCAACTCTTCGGGGGGTAATTGTAAAATAAAGATCATTTGGGGCAAATAGTCATGGGTTGCAAGACGGTTGAGAGATACAAGAGTATCAAGATCACAAATGTTTTGGTTCATCGCATAAGCAATCCCTGAAACAGCGCAACGGTCACTGATAATAAGTTTATCGCCATTGGGGACGATAATTCTTTCGGTATGCTCCGCCCGATCCGCTAAAAAAAGGAGCATTTCAGCTCTTTTACTTGCAAGTGTTCCCTCTAATACCATCGAACGAATTTGAGTTCCCACGGGTGTCCCCCCTGGTTCTTTCGTAAATAGTGCTTCAGAAAAAAGTGCTTTAAGTAATTCGATTTGGGTGCTTTTGCCTGCGGTATCAATCCCCTCTAGTGCAACGTACATGATCTCAACCTCCCGATAACGTTTTGAACCGATGGGGGTAAGAGGTGCTCTGTTTTACCGTTGAATTTGAGTAAATTACGGACGATAGAGGAGCTGATAAAGGCGTGTTTGAGTTTGGGCATCAAATAGACCGTCTCGATAGTGGGATCAAGGGAGTTATTGAGATACCCTAACTGCAATTCAAACTCAAAATCACTC
Organism: Sulfuricurvum sp.; assembly: GCA_011391735.1. Lineage (GTDB taxonomy): Bacteria > Campylobacterota > Campylobacteria > Campylobacterales > Sulfurimonadaceae > Sulfuricurvum. The sequence goes on from JAABPY010000212.1 coordinate 972, forward strand.
ACGGCACGCAGCCCTCGTATAAGAACCGTCGCCCCTAGTGTTTTGGCAAGTTCTACCGTAAGATTATCGAACCCCACGACTCGTACGCGCTTTAAATCCTTAATAGCAAGGTTCACCATCTCCACACGCTCATCGAGGGTAAAGCGTGGACGCTTGTCCGAAGAGTCAGCAACGGCAATAATCACCTCGTCAAACAAGTTGAGCGCCCGTTCAATAATATCAAAATGTCCATTGGTTATAGGGTCAAAAGTACCTGGATAAAGGGCAATCGTCGCCTCTTTCATTCGCCACTCCACCGCTTGTAAAGGGTATTCTCAATTTTCATCAAATCCATCCATTTTCCGATCATAAAATTTTCCATCTCTTCGAGTGTTGTTTGCTCACCATAATAAGCAAGTGCAGGAGGGGCGATTATAATCCCAAGTCGAGAGAGCTTGACCATATTTTCCAGTGCAATGGGGGAGAAGGGGATCTCACGAGGAGCTAAAATGAGTATTTTCCCCTCTTTTATCATTACACTAGCGGCACGGGTAATCAAATTATCCGCAATGCCACACGCTATTTTCGCCAAGGTGTTCATACTGCAAGGTGTGATAATCATAGCATCCGCACCATATGAGCCTGATGCGACCGAAGCCCATATTTCGTGGTTTTGGTGGAGGTGGACATTTTCCTCTTTTTCCAAGACGATGTGAGCATTTTCGGAGACAATTAAATGTTTGGTATGTTCAGCAGAAAGAGCATTTAAAAACTTTATCCCCAAATTCGCACCACTAGCACCACTGATCCCTACGATTATTTTCATTGCAACTCCACCTTATTTTCTCCTATGATTTTAGCACGCACACGCTTGCCGTCGGCTTTTTCGACCGTAATAATATCATACAGCTTCCCCTCTTGCATAGCCGTGGCGATAAACTCCACGATAACGGCACCATTTTGGATGATAACGCTCACTTTGGAATCTCGTAATACTATGGGTAGGGATTCAATGTGTCGATCAAGGATGGGGACGTTTGCTTGAAGCGATGCACGAAATCGATAAGGGGTGTCGGGAAGTAAATCGAGGGGCTTACCTCTAAAGGTTGTAAAAGGGAGAGGTTTTATACCAGTGTTTTGAGTTGAAAGTACCTCTTTTCGGGTCACTTTTTGGGTCGTGTAGAGTGCATTTAAAGTTGCGTCGATGGTAAAATCAAAATAATGACGAACCCCCTTCTCATCAATAACATAGAATGTCCCTTTGTTGGTTTGGTAGCTATTGGTGTCAAAAACAGAATGAATATTTTTGGGAAGCCTATTATTGACACCACGTGGAGAAATATGCACCTCTTGTATTTCTATTGTTGGATAAGCGTTTTTAAAGAAATCTTTTAATTGTTGTTCCAATACACTTAGCCCATGGGTTACCTCTTTGGTAAAATTGACAAAACGGATGTTGTTTATTTGGATGGGACACCCCCCTAGCTCCAATGTTTTGGCAATAATTTGGGCATTAATTCGATAGGAGGTTTTCCCATCGGGAATTCGTAAAACTTCAAAATTTTTCTCACACGTTGGATCAATAGTTTTGGAGAGTATCAAAGGGGACTCAAAATAGTAGTTGGATTGTAGCTCTTTGCCACTGAGGTTACTAAACCAAAGAAGTAGAGCAAGAAAGAGAGATTTCATCACAAAAATAAGAGACCTTGATACGAAAATTTAGAGGTGTTATTCTAGCACGATAAGGTCGAAATGAGGTTAAATTAGCTACCCTATTGAAAATTATACTGTTATTGTGACAAATAAGGGATTACGTGCTATTTTTTGAAACGAAACGAACCTATAACGAGAAATTTTCTTCCCAACTTTTAGAAGCAGTTGAAGCCGAACAAGTTGCTTTAGCTTATAAAAATATGTACCTATCCTCTTTGGCTATTTTTATTAATGTAATGATCTTGGTGTGGACGCTTTGGGGGACAGAGGATAATTATCTCGTATTGGGGTGGGGGGGTAGCCAATTCTTGGTCATTCTTGCACGGGGGTGGCAATCGTATCTTTATCGATATCACCCCCAACGTAAAACACCTAGAGAGTGGAAAAATAGTTTCTTCATCGGCGTGGTTTTTTCGGCACTTATTTGGGGGGTCTCTTCACCGTTATTCTTTTCAATAAGTAGCCCCTTGCATCAAAGTATTTTAATGATTCTATTGGCGGGAATGTCCGCAGGAGGGGTAAGTTCCCTCTCTTCTATCCGTTATGCCGCTGGTGTTTATGCCACATTTCTTGTTCTCCCCTTGGTTGTTGTTTTGGTTTTACAAGAGGGAATTTTATACGCAATGTTGGCTCTTACCCTATCCTTTTTTTGGATTATGTTACTTGTCGTTGCCCACCGTACCTATATGAATATTACAAATGCCCTCCAATCACGTTTGATGTATGAGCAATCTTTGGTAGAGCTCAAACGAAACGAAGAACATTTTGAGATGATTTTCAAAGAGGCACC
>JAABPY010000213.1 GCA_011391735.1 Sulfuricurvum sp.
CTCTTGAGGATTAGAGGTATTGAGGTAACGGGCGGCAATAATGAGGTCGGTATCGATATCTTTACCGAAATTCCAAACTTTCCCTTCAATCTTTTGCATTGAAATATCCTATGAATAATATTGATGAGATTATAGCCAAGAAGAGTTAAAAGTTTTTAACCGCCTCCCTTAAATTATTTCTGTTTTTCATTATTTTTATTTAAGTTATAGTCCTATAAACTTCATTGGTTATTTTTAAATTTTACTTATTTCGAATTTAAAAAGTTGCAAAAAAGGGGTTACCATGTCCGTTATCGCTTGGCTTTCCACAAAGTTGGAGGATGGTCGCATTACGTGTGATGCGTGCAATCAGCACTGTAAATTAAGTGAGGGTGAATACGGTATTTGTGGTATACGCAAAGTAGAAGAGGGGGAACTTCGTCTTCTCACCTACGCACTTGCCGCCGCGATCAATGTTGACCCTATCGAAAAAAAGCCGATGTTCCATTTTTTACCCGGCTCAAAGGTCTTTTCATTTGGGACGGTTGGATGCAATTTTTCGTGTAAATTTTGTCAAAATGCCAATATTTCTCAATATCCCAAAGAGCACCATCATGAAGTTATCGGTCAAAGCCTCTCTCCTGTGAGGGCGGTCGAATTGGCACTTGAGTATGGGTGTAAGAGTATTGCCTATACCTATAATGAGCCTGTTGTCTTTTTTGAATACACCTACGATACGGCGAAGCTAGCTCATGAAGCGGGTCTAAAAAATGTTTATGTCACTAGTGGCTATGAAACCCACAAAGCCATTGATACCATCGCCCCCTATTTGGATGGGATGAATATTGATATCAAAGGGTATAGTCAATCGTTCTATAAAGACATTTGCGGTGCTTCTCTTAGGCCTGTGTTGGATACAATTGAATATGCCCATAAAAAAGGGATATGGATTGAGACAACAACGCTTCTGATCCCCGGAATCAATGATTCGGATGAGGAGATTCGTTCCATTGCGCAGTTTCAAGCTGCTCTTGATCCCAATATGCCGTGGCATGTTAGTGCTTTTCACCCAATGTATAAAATGTTGAATATTCCACCAACCCCCTTTTCAACGCTTCAACGTGCGTATCAAATTGGTAAAGATGTCGGGTTAAACTATGTTTATGTTGGTAATATTGACGACAAAGCGCATGAAACTACCTATTGTCCACGGTGTGGTGAAATAGCCATTGATCGACGTGGGCATATTGGGCAATATGTAACGAACCATTTGATCGATAAAAACAGTTGCCCCTACTGTGGTACACCTATTGAGGGGGTTTGGTCTTAAAGAGAGAAGTGGCTTAAATAGTAAGCTCTTTTATCTGCAAGTCAAAAAATTGTTCAAGTATTCGTTTTTTTTTCTCGTTTAAAGTAGCATTTTTGTGCATTAAAAGATAGTCATGTTTTGGCATCCCATCATTATTGATAAGTTTTTTTGCGTGTTCCAATCGCTCTAATTTTACTTTTGGATCTATATTTGCCCAATTTGAAAAATCCAGTGCCTTACGACCTCTTGTAATATTATCTGACATAATCCATGAAACTGGAGCAATATCATGGTACCAAGGGTATTTTGTTTCACTGGAATGGCAATCATAACAGGATGTTTTAAGCACACTCATCACCTGAGGATTGGTATGTAATGCAACGTTCTCATCAACCACTGGATTTTTAAAATCAACTCTTATAAACTGCATTACTATAACAATACCAAATACTAAAAACAGTGCTGTTTTCATTTTTTCACCTACTTTGATGTCAAATTTAATCGTATCATACACAGTAAAAGTAACCAATTACCCCTCCATATACCTCTACTACGACTTAATCCTATACATATAACGTATACAATTAAATATTCATAGAAATTTGTGTTATTATTACACTCACATCCCCAAAGAAGGAAAATGTATGAGTGAGGCGGAAATTATCCTAATAAACGGAGAAAATGAATGTTCTGTTTTGGTGGAATCTATTATTAATACCCAAAAAAACTTGATTGTTGTTCTCCATAAAAACACCCCTACTCTTTTCAATAAAGCCTTTAAAAATTTTGCTGGTGTCTCCTCTGTACAAGAATTTTTGCGCGAATTTGGCTCATTAATAAACCGTTTTGTCCCACATAACTCTTACTTTCATGCAGGGAAAGTAGACAATCTTGATGAATGGATTCAAACCCTCGCAGCCCTTAATGAACAAGATAGAGTTGTCAGTATGATTAGCGGACGGGGTGAACCTTATGCTTTTTCGGTCACGGTTGATACCCCAATAAATGGCTATGCCATACTCTCATTTACCGATATATCTCAAGATTTAATCAAAAGAATTATGATCGAAAATGATGCTACCCTTGATAAAGAGAGTGGTGCCTACGATAAAGACTACTTCATCCATACGTCTAAAAGCTTTCATGATGCGGCAGAGTTTAATAAAAAAGCGATTGGAATTACGATGATTGAGCTCCTCTGCTTAGAAGACGAAGTCCAAAAATATTTACGTGATTTTACCCTTAGTGTTAAAAGTAATATTCGTCAAAGTGATATGTTAATACGTTGGGAAAAAAAGGTTTTCTTGCTTGCTTATTTGATTAATGACACCGAAGATGCCCTCTATTTTAGCCAAAAGCTTTTTAATATCATGAAAGAAGAGCCTTTTGATGCCCTCAAAACGATTAGCATGCGACTAGGAACAACCATTCAGCAAGAAAATGAAGAGATTGCGGAACTCATCACACGAGCAGAAAAAGCACTTAAAAAAGCGCAAAGCTCTCAAATAACAATGTTCTAAATGTAAACGCTTGCTATTACCGTTTAATACCATTCGTTGTTGCTAACATCTCATCACTCGTGGTGATGACTTTGGAATTGGCATCGTATGCCCGTTGCCCTGTAATCAAATCGGTAAGCTCTACAACAAGCTGAACATTGGAGAGTTCCACAAACCCCTGACGAATAGACCCCAATCCATTCTCACCAGCTGTCCCCTCAACAGGTTGCCCTGAGCTGTCCGTTTCAACGAAGAGATTGTCCCCCATCGCATGTAGCCCTGCTGGATTGATAAAATTGGTAAGTGAAATTTGTCCCACTTGCGTCGCTTGAGCTTGTCCTGAGACGGTAACACTTACAATACCATCGGTTCCGATAGTGATATTCGTCGCATCCGTAGGGATAACAACTTCAGGGATAACGGTGTAGCCATCCGAATTGACTAAGGTACCGTTTTGATCGATTTTTAATGAGCCATTGCGGCTATAGACCTCCGTACCATTAGGGAGCTGCATTTTAATAAACCCTTGTCCTGTGATGGCTAGATCAAGAGGATTATCGGTTTGTTTTAAACTCCCCTCGGAGAAGATTTTATTAATCGCCGTCGGACGTACCCCAAGCCCCACTTCAATCCCTGTGGGTGATTTGGTCGTATCACTTGTCGATGTCCCTGCGTAGGTCATTACTTTGTACATCAAGTCGGCAAACTCCGCCCGTGATTTTTTGTACCCCATGGTATTAACGTTGGCAATATTATTTGCGGTCGTATCGATTTGGGTTTGCATCGCAAGCATCCCTGTTGAGCTCGTGTAAAGTGATTGCATCATGGTCTTACTCTCCTAATTAGTTTTTAGCGGCTATTTTTTGAATCGCATCGGTATTCATATCATTCATTTGAACATCCATCGCTTTTTGGTACATTCCTGCAAGACGGTTGGCTTCGACGAGGGCGATCATCTCATTGACGGCGTTAACATTGCTTTTTTCAACATACCCTTGCATCACACCACCACTTTGGTCAATGGGGGTCAAAGGATCAGCGGGATCAGGGATATAGAGGTTGTCTCCCTCTTTACGGAGCATATTCATATTTTGGGGTTCAATAATCATCATTTTTTTTCCATTAGCCATTTGTGTTGAACCCGCTATATTGGTGCTGATTTGTCCGTCTTTACTTATCGTTACAATAGAATTTTGTGGATTGAGGGTAATGGGAGCCTTAGCTTGAAAGTAGTCACTAGGGAGTACTTCGTACCCTTGTTTGTTCACTAATGTCCCCGCATCATTGAGAGTGAAGGTGCCATCACGTGTCAACCTCACCCCTTGAGGGGTATTTACGGCAAAAAACTGATTTTCTTTTCCTAATGCGACATCAAAAGTGTTTTCCGTTTTTTGGAGTGTCCCTTGAGAGAAATCGGTATACGCATCCGAAATTTGGGGAACACGGCTAAGGGAACGGTTGAGATATTGGGCAGCTTCAGTCGTATTGTTTTGCAACGGAAGTTCATCACGTGCTTCTTTGTACAAACGGGAAAAATCACCTGTTATCAGCTGATCTTTCTTATACCCATTGGTATTGACATTCGCCAAATTGGCAGCAATATTGTCCATACGGTTGAATTGCGTCACCATACCTGCTGTTGCTGCATAATACCCCGTTTGCATTCGCTCTCCTTGAGCCTCAAATTATAGAGTGTAAAAAGCAATTTTCATTCCATTTTTTTCTCTGACCAGCCTATAAATTAAAAAGCAAGCAAAAGGATAAATTAATAAAATTTGGATATAATCCATTTCTTTTTTAACCCCAAGGGAGTCCCCACGTATGAGCGTCAAAGATTTAAACAAACACCTCGAAACCCTGTTTTCCGAACACAAATCGAAAAATTGTCTTACCTACGAGGTCATTGTCGAAGCCTACGATAAACAACCTACCCTTGCGCAAGCCAAAAATATTTTAAAATTGGCCGAAAAATACAGAATTTGTCTTTTTACCTCCTCTGAACACGCCAAAATTCTTAACCAGCAAGAAGCGCAAGCTAAGCGAGAAGCGCAGCTTAAATACATTGAAGAAGCAAGTCATGATCAGTTTGATATTCTCAAGCAACATGAATTACTAGAGTGGTCTCGTTCCGATTCCCCTGTACGTATGTATTTACGTGAAATGGGACAAATTCCCCTTCTCACTAAAGATGAAGAGGTAGAGATTTCCAAGCGGATGGAAATGGGAGAAGAGATCATCATTGATGCTATTTGTTCTGTCCCTTACTTGATCGACTTTATTCTCGATTACAAAGATCCCCTTATCAACCGTGAACGTCGTGTTAAAGAACTTTTCAAAAGCTTCGAAGAGGGAGATGAAGAGGAGAGCGACATTGAAGTAGAGGATGACGAGGACGAAGAGGAGAAAAACGATAAGGCTCCCTCTGCCAAAGATAAAAAACGGATCGAAAAAGTCGTTGTCTCTTTTAAAGCGTTGGATAAAGCAAAAAAAGAGTGGGCAAAAGCGACCGAAAAGATGATAGAAGAACGTCCTTTTGAAGAGATGGATGCAGATTATGTCTTATTCTTCCTCACCGTTAGTTTCAAGAAAAAAACCCTCAAAGAGGCTCTTCTTGATCTTGGACCTACCTCAAAACTGATCAATGAACTCGTTCGCTCGATGGAAACAGCACTTCGAAGTGACGAAGGGTTTGATCGTGAGCTTAAACGTTTAGAGTATAAGCTTCCCCTTTTTAATGAACAGCTCAAAAAAAATCACGTCCTTATTTTGGCGAAGATTTGTGATCTAACGAAAGAGGAGATTGCTTCCAAAGTCCCTGAAGCTACCATGGTGAGTACCTATATGGAGATCAAAAAACTGATCCAAACCAAAGAGGCATCCAAAGGGGGCTTCGATATGGAGCCTGAAAAGCTTGCCGATATTTTGGAACAGATCAAACGGGGTAAAAATATCTCGGAAGTCTCTAAAACTCGTATGGCAAAATCCAATCTTCGTCTCGTTGTCTCTATTGCTAAGCGTTACACTAACCGTGGTCTCCCTTTCTTGGATTTGATTCAAGAGGGAAATATTGGTCTGATGAAAGCGGTGGATAAGTTTGAATACCAAAAAGGATACAAATTCTCAACGTATGCTACATGGTGGATTCGTCAAGCCATTAGCCGTGCTATTGCCGATCAAGCCCGTACAATTCGTATCCCTATTCATATGATTGAGACCATTAACCGTATTAACAAGATTATGCGCAAACATCTCCAAGAGCACGGGAAAGAGCCCGATGTTGAAACCATCGCTGAAGAGGTCGGTTTGTCCGTGGAGAAGGTCAAAAATGTTATTAAGATCACGAAGGAGCCTATCTCCCTTGAAGCCCCTATTGGCAGTGAAGAGGATGGGCGTTTTGGTGATTTCATCGAAGACAAAATGTCTATCTCCCCTTCTGATGCTGTCCTTAAAGACGATTTAAAAGTGCAAATCGAAGGGGTTCTTGAGCAACTCAATGAGCGAGAAAAAGCGGTTATCAAAATGCGTTTTGGTATTATGGACGATGAGTCTGACCGTACTCTCGAAGAGATCGGAAAAGAGCTCAATGTGACTCGTGAGCGTGTTCGACAAATCGAAAGCAGTGCCATCAAAAAACTCAAACACCCCAAAGTGGGTCGCAAACTCAAAAACTATATTGAGGATTGATGACCTTCGATCAACAGTGGATTGAATACGATTTCAACCCTTTTATCCTCTTTAGTGCAAACGGGAAGATTCTCTCCCTTAACACAGAAGCTCAGTACCTCTTGGGGGCTACTGAGACCTCTTATTTGTATAAAATAGCAACGACATATGCTAGCTCCTCTTTTGGATTTAAAACCACTTTTTTGGATCTTGAATTTGGGCGATTTAAATTTTTTGGGATTACCGTTGGGTATGAGAACGAAGAGCAAATTGGTATACGTCTTTATCAACTTCCTACGTTTAATTTTTCCAAACAAAAACCCGATGGACAATTAGTCAATATTTATACCCTAATCGATTTGTGCATTAGTGCTAATTCTATTGGTTCATCAATAAAATACATCAAAGAGCTTGATCCCACCCTCCCCGAAATACGTCTCAATACCGATCTTTTTATTAAGTTGCTCACTAAGATATATCAATCATTTAGTGAAAATGACTCCATTACGACCCATCTTTTCTTTCGTGTTGGGGAGCATATTAAGTTTGAGAAAGAAAAATATTCCCTTTTTGCCATTGAAGTCTCAGCACCCAATATGCACCGTAAGTATGCCACTGAGCTTACCTCTTTAGGTGAGGAGAATCACCTCTTTGTTGAAATTAAAGAGGCAAAGGTAACTATTAATATTCCAATGATTAAGTCGTAAGAATTCTCAATGCTCTTTCAATAAATCCTTGTTTTCAGCTAAGATTTTGGTACACGCATCCACCATGCGAGAGTCATACAGCGTCCCCTTATATTTTTCTATTTCACTAATGGCTACGTCAACCCCAAGGGCAGGACGATAGGGACGATGGGAGGCAATGGCTTCGACGACATCGGCAATCCCTATAATTTTTGCTTCCTCTAATATCTGATCACCCCGTAATCCTTGTGGGTAACCTGAGCCATCTAGTCTCTCATGATGTTGAAGAATAATCTGTGCTATTGGCCATGGAAATTCTATATCTTTGAGTATCTCATATCCCTCTTGAGGGTGCATTTTTATCAATTCAAATTGGATAGGGAGTAATTTACCCGGTTTGCTCAAAATCTCAATGGGAACGGCAAGCTTGCCAATATCATGAACAAGTGACCCTAACTTGATCCCCTCTATACGCGCCTCATCCCATCCCAATTCACGAGCAATAAGAACAGCTATTTCAGAAACACGCTGTTGATGCCCCGCCGTATAGGGATCACGCTTCTCAATAGTTAATCCAACGGCTTTAATCATATCCACAAGACCTTTACGGACTTTTGCGTGTTGTTCTTCAAGCTCATGAAGTTTTTTATCGAGCATTTTGGCTTGTACTTCATAATGTTTTTGTTCAAAAGGGATAATGTTTTTTACTTCACTGGAACGACCGTACCGTTCTTGACTCTGTTGTAATATCCGATTGATAATCGTTAAAAACTTTTCCATCTCAATGGGTTTATAAATAAACCCCTCTGCTCCAACATCATCTGCCAACGCTTTGTCCTCTTCATCGGTATATTGAGCCGAATAGAAAACGACAGGAATATTTTTAAGGGTATCGTCACTTTTGACCGCTCGACAAAATGCAAATCCATCCATCTCTGGCATCAATACATCGGAGACAATAATATCAGGATGAAATGTTTTGAGCTTTTCTAGCCCCTCTATCCCATTGATAGCCGATTGAACACTAAAACCATCCGACTCAAGAATTATTGTTTGTAATACAACAGCATCTTCATTATCATCTAGCAACAAAATACTCTTCATTTTTTTCCCTCTCTTATTAGCAGAATCTTATCTTTGCGTCACTTTTTCAAGAACATCCCGAATCTGAAGCATAACGCGTTCAGGATCAATCGGTTTTTCGATATAACCGTTACATCCCGCACTCAACATTCTCTCTTTATCTCCCGACATCGCATACGACGTCATCGCAATAACAGGGATATTTTTTCCCTCTTTTGAGGCACGTATTTGTTTTAATACCTCGAATCCGTCAATGTCAGGGAGCTGAATATCCAAAATAATATAATCAGGTTGTTCTAAGAGTGCTTTTTCT
>JAABPY010000214.1 GCA_011391735.1 Sulfuricurvum sp.
GGGGTTTACCGATACAGGAGCTTTGCGTTTTAGAACCGCTGATGGTGAAAAAACAATAGCATCCGATGCGACGATTTTGGCTTTGGGTGGTGGAAGTTGGGCTAGTTTGGGTTCAGATGGAGCATGGGTCTCTATTTTGGAGAATAAGGGGGTATCTATTGCCCCTTTATTGCCCTCAAACTGTGGTTTCAAAGCAATCTGGTCCCCCTTTATGCAAGCGCATTTAGGTAAGCCCTTAAAAAATGTATCGGGCTGGGTTGACGATGGTAAAAAAAGGGAAGGGGAAGCTGTCTTGACAACCTATGGCATCGAAGGGGGATTAATATATGCCCTTTCACGCCCTCTTCGTGAGGAACTTATCGCAAAGGGTTCTGCTCTATTACATTTGGATCTCTTGCCTCATCTAAGTGAAGCCCAATTGCTCTCACGCCTTGCACCATCAGGTAAACAATCCACCGATAACAAATGGCGAAAAGCGGGATTGGATGGGGTTAAAGCAACACTTATCCGTGAGCTATTACCAAAGAATCAATGGAGTGATGCCCCGAGTGTTGTAGCGTGCATTAAGCGATACCCGATTACTCTCACAGGAATGCAACCCATCGATGAAGCCATTAGTACAGCGGGTGGGGTGATGCGTGAAGCATGCGATGACAATCTTATGCTACTTTCTTTGCCTAAAGTATTTTGCGCAGGGGAGATGCTGGATTGGGATGCCCCTACGGGCGGTTATTTATTGACCGCCTCTTTTGCCAGTGGAGTATATGCAGCAAAGGGTGTTTTAAAAACGCTTCAATAATAATCCATTCAAAAAAGAGACATATGCACACATTACACCAACTTCGTTCAGGCGAGCTCAAAGGGATCAAACGATTAACTCTCTCTGAAAATCTGACTACTTTTCCCGAAGAGATATTTGAGCTAGCAGATACCTTGGAGATTCTGGACTTGAGCAATAATCTCCTCACCTCTCTCCCCAAAGAACTGTGCAGGCTCACAAAACTAAAAATTGCTTTTTTTTCCAATAACCGATTCACTCAGGTTCCAGACTCTTTTAAAGAGTGCCATAATCTCTATATGCTAGGATTTAAGTCCAACCAAATCGAGGTGTTTGATGAGGATATTCTTCCCCTTAGTATTAGCTGGCTGATCTTGACCGATAACAAACTTCAAGCTCTCCCAAGCTCTATGGGTAATCTTCATAAACTCCAAAAATGTGCCCTTGCGGGGAATCAACTGGTAAAACTTCCCGAGGAAATGGCTAAATGTCAAAATCTTGAACTTCTTCGCCTCTCAGCAAATCAGCTTGACAAAATCCCCTCATGGTTGTTGGCTCTTTCCAAACTCTCTTGGCTTGCTTTTTCGGGAAATCCGTGCAGTGGAAGTCAACGGTTTGATCTTCCAAAAATCACCTACGAAATGTTGGACGTGAAAGAACTTTTGGGAGCAGGAGCTTCGGGAGAGATTTTCAAGGCGTACTCAAAAGTACATGAGTACGAGGTGGCACTAAAACTCTTTAAGGGGGCGATAACGAGTGATGGCTATGCGCACGATGAGATGAATGCGTGTATGAGTGTCGGAGAACATCCACATCTTATCAAAGTTTTAGCAAAAATTGAGGGGGATGCACGGTTGGGACTTCTCTTGGAGTATATCCCATCAATCTATCAAAATCTTGGTTTTCCACCCAATTTTGAGACTTGTACCCGTGATACCTTCGAAGAGGGGAAAGAGTTTAACCCCGAAACCATCCGCAAAGTTGCTAAAGCAATTGCCTCCGCCGCAGCGCATCTTCATGCGCAAGGATTGATGCATGGTGATTTGTATGCCCATAATATTCTCATTAATGACGAAGATCACTGCTATCTTGGAGATTTTGGTGCAGCAAGTTTTTATGATACGACGTGTGAAGACTTTGAAAAAATTGAAGTAAGAGCATTTGGATGTCTACTGGAGGATATGCTCACCTTATGTCCGATAAAAGAGGGAAAAGAGTATGAGATACTTGAAGAGCTGAGAGTACTGTGTATGTCTGAAAATAGGGATGAGAGACCGCTTTTTAGGGAGATAGTGTTTACGATCGAATAAACACCACCTCAAACTCCAAATAGCTCAACGGATACATTTCCATCAACCGTTTCGTCTGACCGAAATCAAGTACCCTCCGACCTCCGCTCACACCGCTGCGCTTAATGTAGCGAAACATCTCCCGTACCGAATCAAACTCCAACACATAGTGAACGATATCATAGTGGGCTGTGAAATGGCGGTTGACGATTTCGATCACTTCATCAGCCGATTTCAATAATGGGGGAAGTCCTGCACAATCGTAGAGGGTTTTAAAGGTTCCTGAGGTGAATATTGCCAATGACATGGGGGTATTGAATAAAGAGAGTTGTTCAAATACTCCTCCCAAATCATCTGCCCACTGTAGCGCCGATGCTGAATAGATGTGTTCAAAAGTTTCAGTACGGAGTGTTTCAAAAAGAACGGAATTATTAAAATCACCCAGAAACAATTCGACGTTTGAGCCTTTAGGATGGTGATTGAGCATCTCTAGGGAAAAATCGACCCCCACAAAACGCTCCATCTCCCAATCTACTAGTGAATAAAGGGTTCCACTACCGCATCCCAAATCAAGAATCCGTGTAGGATTTCCCGCGGTATCCTTAATAAGTTTTTGAGCAACATTTGCTTGAATCACATTGCACTCCCCGTACACACTCGCGCAACGGCTGAACTCTTCTTTGACTCTCAATTGAGCACCAATGCCACAATAAAAATACCCAACAAACACAACACGATAGCCGCCCCACTAGGAAGAGAGAAGAAAAAAGAGATACTGAGTCCAATTACGACAGAAACGAGTGCAATAGCAATCGATAAAAGGGTCGTTTTAAAGAATCCCATCCCGAAACGAATCGCGGCAACAGGGGGGATAACCATCAGTGCACCGATAAGAAGTGTCCCTACAATCCGTATCGAGAGAGCGATAATCACGGCGATAATGCTCACAAGCATAAAATTCAGCAGGGTAACACGAAGACCGCTAGTACGTGCCACCTCTTCATCAAAAGCGATAAAATAGAGCTCTTTAAAAAAGAGAATCAGCAACGCCATGGAGAGGGAACCGAAAATGCCCATCGTGATAAGATCGTCATTGCTCACCGAGAGGATAGAGCCGAATAAATAGCTAAAGAGGGAGGCGTTAAATGATCCTGACAACGAAATAATAACGATTGCCAATGCCAAGGAGCCTGAGAGAAAAATTGCTAATATTGAGTCAGAATAAAGACCACGTGAACTGCGAAGATACTCAATGAGCCAAGCTGCCGCAAGGGAGGTCGCCACTGCCATCCACAACGGGCTCAATCCTACTAACAATCCAACAGATACCCCAACTAGTGAAACATGGGCAAGCGTTTCACTCAGGAGTGAATAACGGCGAAGGACGATAAATGAACCGCTAAGGGAGGCTAAAACGGCGATCATAAGTCCTGCAATAAATGCCCGTTGCATAAAGGGGTAACTTAACATTTCTATCATAATGACCTCCTAATGGTTATGACACACGACGTGTGAGGGATTACCGTAGAGACGGCTCATTTCGTCGCACCGTATCATTTCGTGGGGATTTTGAGAGACCAAGAGGGTTTGATTGACAAAAAGGACACGATGAATATCCTCCGCAATGACCCCAATATCGTGGGTAATAAATAAAATACTTACCGATTTATTACGATTGAGATGACGAAGGAGTTCATAAAATCGGTGTTGAGACTCTATATCTACCCCAGTATTAGGCTCATCGACGATCAGCACTTCGGGACGCGACGAAAGGGCACGGGCGATCATTACCCGTTGACGTTGCCCCCCTGAGAGGTGACCGATTAGACGATCTCTCAAATCACTAATTCCCATTAATGCCATTGCCTCTTCGATTGCCTCTTTATCTTCGGTTGATTCCCATCCAAAAATTCCTCGAAGAGCATAACGTCCCATTGCTACCACTTCACGAACCGTAGCAGGAAAAGAGGCATCAACCAATGCTGAACGCTGTGGAACATACCCGATACGATTCCATGCACGAAATTTTGATTGCTCTGTTCCAAATAAATGGATCGTTCCACTGCTAGGCTTTTCTAGTCCCAACAATAAACGAATGAGGGTCGTTTTTCCCCCACCGTTAGGTCCGATAATGGCGCAATATTCTCCCGGAGGAATCGTAAAAGTGATCGATTTTAGAATTTCATTCTCTTGACGAGTAAAGAAAAGGTTACGAACGTCAAAAAGGCTAGGGGCAAATTTCAACGGCACTCCATCGCTTGACGTAATTTGGCAAGATTGTCACGCATCAATGAGACATACGTTTGGTGGGATTTTAGCTCTGCTTCACTAATGTTTTCAAGGGGTTGAAGACTTTGTGCCTTTGCACCACTTTCTTGGGCAATGGTTTGGGAAACATGATCGTCAATTAATGCTTCAAAAAAGATGGTTTTAACCCCCTCTTTTTTCACCAATGTGATAATCTCACTCATCGTTTTTGCACTGGGCTGTTCATCACTTGATAGCCCAATAACCGAAACGTTTTTAAGCTGATTTGCATGGGCTAAATACCCAAATGCGTCATGATTGGTAATAAGGGTACGATTGTTACACGTTTTCAACCCTTCATTATAATCACTTTTGAGCTTTTCAAGTTTCGTGATATAGGCGGTTGCATTCGTGTGATAGAGAGGGGCATTAGCAGGAAGCAGCGTCGAAAATTCCTTCTTCATCGTCTGCGTCACACGAATCATATTATCAATATCCAGCCAATAGTGGGGATCATATACACCGTGATGGGAATCGTTATCTCTTTTTAATAACGTAACATTTCTACTCATATCCACAACCCTGACACTCTGAGGCAAGCTGTTTTTGAGCGGTTGCGCCCATGTCTCAAACCCTGCACCACTGTAGATAAAAAGGGGAGAGGTTGAAATAGCAGCAACTTGCGAAGGGGTGGGGGAAAATGTATGAGCGTCACTGCCTAAAGGGATAATAGAATTAATCTCCAACGTCTCCCCTGCCACGGCGTGCGCTGCTTCATAGAGAGTAAACGTGCTCACCGAAACAATCGGCTTCGTAGGTTTGGGTATGGGCTTTTGTGTGTGAGTATTCGCCCAGTAAAATGCGATAGAAGCAACGATGATACCAAAAATATAGGCTAATTTTTTGTTTTGTTTTTTACATTGGAGACACATAAAACTTCCCTTCTTTTAAAAAGGGTATTTTAGTCTAATTTCACTGATGTTATGCCGTTTTCCTTGAATTAGGTTCCAAATGGCAAAGTAACCTTTCAATCACACTGTGCTATAATCACGGACTTTTTACTCTAATCAAGGACAATTATGACAGGCATTTTGCTCATCGTACAAATCGTGCTCGTGGTGATGATCGTCATCGCAGTACTCTTACAAAAAAGCTCTAGCATCGGATTGGGCGCTTACAGTGGCTCTAACGATTCTGTTTTCGGTGCCAAAGGACCTGCTGGATTTCTGACGAAAGCAACCTTTTTTCTCGGATTTTTATTCGTGGTCAATACGGTTGCCCTTGGGTATTTTTATGCTCAACAAAAAAATGCTTCGGTTGTTGATGAAATCGTTGACAAAAATACAATTGCCGCACCTACTATCAATGTCGTTAGCGACACCAATACTACTAAATAAGGAGAAATTATGCTAGAAGAAGTGTATTCATTTTGTGAAGAGAAAATGCAAGGAAGTTGCGATCATTTGTTGGTCAACTTCCGTACCTTGCGCACAGGTCGTGTTACAACGAAAATATTAGATAACGTTCGTGTTGATAACTATGGATCTATGACCCCAATTGATCAAGCAGCAAGCGTATTGGCAACGGATGCAACAACCATTACGATTTCTCCATGGGATAAATCAATGTTAAGCGTCATCGAGAAAGCAATCATGAAAGCGGACATCGGGGTCAATCCAAACAATAACGGTGCTGAAATCAAACTTTTCTTCCCCCCTATGACGGTCGATCAGCGTCAAGAAACGGCGAAAAAAGCCAAAGGGATGGCGGACGATGCTAAAGTAGCGGTACGAAATGACCGTAAAAAAGCGAATGACAAAATCAAAGTTCTCGAAAAAGACAAACTGGTTACGGTGGATGAATCCAAAGCGGCTCAAGATAAAGTTCAAAAAACTACCGATAAATTTATAGCAAAAATTGAAGATCTGCTCAAAGTTAAAGAGCAAGATATTTTGACGGTATAACCATGGACGTCAAATCTATTTATATGAACGCTAATGCTCTCCTTGAAGGGCATTTTAAACTCAGTTCTGGCAACCATTCTCAGTATTATCTCCAATCGGCAAAAGTCCTTGAAGATCCAAAAACGGCGAAACTCCTTGCGGATGCGTTAGCTTTGAATATTCAAGCCAGCGGTTTGGAAGTCGATACCGTCTGTGCCCCTGCCCTTGGTGGCTTAATCGCGGGATTTGCCCTTGCAACGGCTTTGGATAAACGCTCCATTTTTGCCGAACGGGTTAATGGTGAGATGCAAATTCGTCGTGGATTTGAAATCACTGCGGGTGAAAAAGTCCTCATTTGTGAAGACATTATCACCACAGGCGGTTCTGCCATGGAAGCGGCGAAGGCTATCGAAGCACTCGGTGGTATTGTTGTTGGTTTCGCTGCATTAGCAAATCGTGGTTTTTGTAAACGTTCAGGAAGCGAGCTCTCACGTAAGGTTAACTGTGCATTGCCTGAGGAGAAACCTCTCTTCGCCCTTGCTGATTTCGATTTCGAGATGTATGCCCCTGATAACTGCCCATTGTGCGCAGATGGATCGGAAGCGATTAAACCTGGATCTCGTGGGAACTGAAACAACACGTTTCAGCTCTCTTATTTTTTCCTTGCAAATTGTGTTTCAAGCTCTTCGAGACGCTCCATTTTTTGATAATGACGAAGATTCAAAGTAGTAAATTTATACCCCAAAAAGATAATAAGGGGCCACAGCCCCAGCCATAACAGCGATTCAATGTATTCCATAACTCTCTCCTAATAACTAAACGGATCATTTTTGATCTCATCGTGGGTAACGGTGCGGGACATCGCACGCCAAACATAGACAATATATCCCAAAACAACGGGGACGAAAAGGGAAACGTAACTCATAACAACCAAGGTATAGTGGCTTCCTGCACTATTGATAATACTCAAAGAGCTTTTCATATCAATGGTTGATGGGTAAAAGGGATCTCCATTCACCCCTGTTGCAAAGAGTAGAGCAAATACCATGATCACAGTTCCCGATGAAGCGTACCAAAACCCCGATTTTTTCCCCCTAAAGCCCCCGAGTACAAAGAGAAGTAACCCTACAACGAACGGAAGTCCTACTCCAAGTTGGCACTCTAAAAAAGTATGAAGATAGCGATTCTCTTCAAGAAATAAAGCCCCCTTTTCCATAACAATTCCTGAAAGGGCAAAAATCCATAGGGCAAACGTTGCCAATGACAACACCGTAAGTCCCATCCATCCCAGTCGTCTTCGCTGTATTCTCTCTATAATCTCCTCATCCTCAACACTATTGAGAATATAAAGCATCCCAAGGATACGGGAGAGGAACAGTACACTCAATCCCCCTATGATATTAAACGGATTGACCAATGCCTCAAGACCCCTCGTTGCTGCCATCCAATGAGAGAGGTTGGACTCATCGACGATAAAAGGAGCACCCGAAAAGAGGGTCGCAATAATCACACCAATCAAGAAGGGGGCAAGATAGCCGTTGATACTCAAAAAGGTTTCATACAAACGTGCGCCGTAGACATTCCCTTTTTTCGTCCGATATTCGTAGGATACTGCTTGGATAATATAGGAGAAAAGCAATGTCATCCAAGCAAAATATGCCCCTCCGAAACTAACGGCATAAAAGAGGGGAAATGCAGCAAAAATAGCTCCTCCAAAGAGGACAAGGGTGGTAAACCCAAGTTCCCATTTGCGTCCAAAAACATTATAAAGTAAGGTTTTTTCCATCTCACCTTTGGCAATGGAGGGGATAAGTGCTTGCCCCCCTTGAACAAAAAGCATCATCGCTAAAAAGCCCCCCAACAAGGAGACAATCCCCCACCAGTAATTTTGTAACCCTA
>JAABPY010000215.1 GCA_011391735.1 Sulfuricurvum sp.
CTATGGGATCTTATCAAACTAACTGCTATATTGTCCGTATTGATGGAAAAGAGATCATTATCGATCCTGGAGTGGATGCAACCAGCTGGGTAATGGCGAATGTCACACACCCTATCGCTATTTTGAATACTCATGGTCATTTTGATCATGTTTGGAGTAATCAAGAGCTCAAGGAGAACCTAAACATCCCTCTCTATACCCCAAAAGGGGATGTATTTCTCCTCACCAATAGCACATGGAGGCCTGACCTCCCACCATCACTCCCTGATGTTCAAGTGGATGGAGATCAAACCTATATTCTTGAGGGGATAGAGGTAAAATTTCACCATTTCCCAGGACATTGTCCAGGATGCTCAATGATCGAAATTGGTGATGTGATGTTTAGTGGTGATTTTTTATTCCAAAACTCCATAGGGCGTTATGATTTTCCCTATTCAAGTGCAGATGATATGAAAAAGAGCTTGGAGAAAATGAAATTAATGCCTGAGGATAAAATTCTTTATCCTGGACATGGAGAATCCACCACACTGTTTCACGAACAACGTAATGTCAACTATTGGCTTAATAGGCTATAGCCTATTTTGTCCCTTCTTCGATATTTTTAAGGAGATCTAATCGGAGAATGTGATGTTCGGTAATCACTGTTTTGAATTCCCCCTCAAATACCTTTATATCGTGAACATACCCTTTAACACTAACCGTACGTTTACGTCCTTCCTTTTGGTGTTCTTTTGCTTCAAACGTGACGGTGTCCCCAAGTCGTACAGGAGCTAAAAATAGACAATTTGAAGATGCCAATACGACATTGGGTTCATTTACCGCTGCCATTGCCGCAAAATCAGCTGCACTAAAAATAAATCCCCCGTGAACGAGCCCTAATTCATCCACACGCATCACTTCAATTGTTTCCAAAACAACTTGTGCATAACCGTGGTCAAGCTTGATAACTTCACCACTAAAAGCCGTATTGATTTTTATATGAGTCACTAACGCATCTTGCTGATTATTTACCATCTGTAAACTATCATCAATTTTATCCTGTTTAGTATCTTTTGCCATTTTCACCCCTTTTTAAGTCGGACATAGCCACGCACTGGTGCTGGATACCCCTCTACTGTTTTACTACTATCGATAGGATCGAGAAAATCTTCAAGGCTTTGTGACTCAATCCAATTCGTTTTTCGTTGCTCATCCGATGTAGTCACTACTGACCCCAAAATCTCAAATGTTTTAAACCCTGCACGAATACACCAATTTTTCAACGCTGTTAATGTAGGGACAAAATAAACATTCGTGATTTTCGAATAACTACCACTTGGGCACAGTGCGTAAGGCTCCTCCCCTTCGATAATAAATGTATCGAGATAAAGTTCACCTCCTGATTCAAGCCCTGCGTATAAAGCTTTAAGCATTGCTACGGGATCACTACGATGGTACAAAACACCCAAACAAAAAATGACATCAAATTTCTCTTCATAAAAGGGGAGATGTTCCACCCCCAACAATTCATAGACAATATCACTTTTAACAAAATGATTAATCAAATCAAATTGTGATTTGAAAAGTGCTGATGGATCAAATCCTACCACTTTTGCAGGGGAATCTTCTAAAAATCGAAACATATAATAGCCATTATTGCATCCAATATCGGCTACTTTTTTCCCTTGTAGATTAAAATGGGGACGGAGAAAATTGTATTTTTGGTCACTTTTCCACTCGGTGTCGATAAAAAGCCCGAAGAGGTCAAAGGGACCCTTACGCCATGGCATCATCAGGCGAGCCGTTTTTTCCAGTTCCACAATATCCACACTCTCGTCACTTCGTAGTGTTACGGTATCCCCTTGTATCAGTGTTGCATTGACATTCGGTAGCAATTGTATCGCCTCTCGAAGAGGGGCAATATTCTTCCACGTCATCCATTTTTCACGCTCTTGGCGAATACTAGGTAAATCCACAATAATGCTCCTCTAAAAGGGATCATTTTAGCAATTTTTCGGTAAAATTCTCCCATGCGTATTGAAAAAAAAGCCACTTTAATCTCCACTTCTGTTGCCCTTGTTCTCGTTGCCTTTAAACTAACCGTGGGTATTCTCAGCGGTTCGGTTGCGGTATTAGCCTCTGCTGTGGATTCCCTCCTTGATATGGTTGTCTCTTCCTTCAACTATTTTGCCCTTCACAATTCGGAAAAAGAGCCCGACGAGCGATTTAATTTCGGACGGCGCAAACTTGAACCGCTTGCCGCTGTCATTGAAGGGACGATTATTAGCCTCTCTGCCCTCTTTATCCTCTATGAAGCCATCTCCAAAATGGTGCAAAATACCCCAGTCGAACACCTTAATTTCTCTATAGGGGTGATGATAGGGTCGATGATTATTACGGCTGGATTGGTGGTTTTTTTAAATATGGTAGCAAAAAAAACGGGGAATATGGTTATTTCTGCGGATGCGTTGCATTATAAAACCGATCTTTTTAGCAATGGTGCAGTGTTGCTTTCTTTACTTATTATCTCTTTTACCAACTACACCCTTATCGACCCGATTTTGGGAGTGGCCATTGCCCTTTATATGATCTACTCTGCCTATCCTATCATTCGTGATGGAATTTTAATGCTCCTTGATGCTGCCATTGAGCCAGAGAATATCGAAAAAATTACCGCTGTTTTAGATAACGAGAGTGATATTAACTCCTATCACGATCTCCTCACCCGCCGTTCAGGTTCTGATATTTATATCAGTGTTCATGCTGTTTTTAGTGTCAGCACCTCCCTCTTTGATGCCCATCTTGTGGGGGATAAAATTGAGTTAGCATTGCGTAACTGTTTTCCTGACAATACGGTACACCCTCTCATTCATCTTGATCCCTACGATGATTCTGAAAGTGACCATTTAGAATAAAATAGTTACAAAAAGATTCAATCAATCCGTTATAATTATGAGAACTATAATTAAAGGATATAAAGATGTTCCGTTTTTCCATCATTTCACTTACCCTCTCCTCGTTACTTCTCCATGCCACACCCCTTTCCCAAGAGGAGGCGATTGCTAAAGGAAACCAAGTTTCTGCGGCATTACTCCAAAAACTAGGGGGAGAAGTGAAAGCCCAAATGCAAACCAATGGTGTCATGGGAGCGTTGCACTATTGCACCCAAAGTGCACTGCCCCTTACCGATAGTATTGCCCAAGAGACAGGAACCACCATTAAGAGAGTGAGTCTGCGTAATCGTAATCCTATCAATGAGGCGAATAAGGGGGAGAAAATTATCCTAGAAAAATGGGAGAAGAGCGTCAAAAATAAAGAGCCTCTCCCTGCTTACGAAATCGAAAAGCTTTCTAAGGGTGGCTTTAATTATTATAAGCCTATTCTCCTCAACAATGAAGCGTGTCTCAAATGTCACGGTGACATTCAAGGCTCCCCCTTAGCTGAGGCGATCAAAACTAGCTATCCTAATGACAAAGCGATGGGGTACAAAATGGGAGATTTACGAGGGATGGTTGTGATTACCCTCCCAAAAGAACACTAAAAGGGGAAACCCTTTAGCGTGCGAACTCTATAGTTCTACTTTCACGAATAACATTGACTTTTATCTCACCGGGAAATTGTACTTTTTGACCAATTTCATCGGCAATTTCACGTGCCAATAAGGCACTCTCATCATCACTGATACTTTGGGCATTGACGATCACCCGTACTTCACGCCCTGCATTGATGGCATACGCTTGTTTAACGCCAAATTTTTGCATCGCTATCTCTTCAATATCGCTTACACGACGTAAAAAGCTCTCCAGCACTTCCCGACGTGCCCCAGGGCGTGCTGCGGAAAGGGCATCAGCGGCACAAACACATGCGCACTCAATACTTTTAATCTCCTCTTGCCCGTGGTGGGCATAGATGGCATTAATGACCACAGGATCTTCGCCCAAACGACGACACACCTCCACACCCAAATCAACATGGTTTCCACCAGCAGCTTCTTGCGTCAGCGATTTACCAATATCGTGCAACACCCCTGCACGCTTTGCAAGACGAACATCTCCTCCCATCTCTTGCGCCATAAGTCCTGCAAGATGGGCTACTTCAAGGGTATGCGCCAATGCGTTTTGACCATAACTGGCACGATATCGAAGCCGTCCAATAAGGCGCAGTAGCTCAGGGTGCATGGTTCCCAATCCAAGATCAACAAGAATATCCTCCCCTTCACGTACAATCGCCTCTTCGAAATCATCACTCACTTTTTGAAAAATCTCCTCTATACGTGAGGGTTGAATCCGTCCATCTTCAACAAGAAGCTGAATCGTTTTTACGGCAATCGCACGACGGTAAAGATTAAATGAACTAATGACAATGGTATTAGGGGTCTCATCGATAATAATATCCACCCCACTTACCATCTCCAACGCCTTAATATTGCGCCCCTCTTTTCCGATGATGCGCCCTTTGAGCTCATCACTTTCCAGATGGATGACACTAATAAGACGCTCTGATGCAAACTCCCCTGCAAAACGAGATGTCGCTTGCGCCAATATATAATCGGCTTTGCGCTTCAACTGATCTTTGGTTTGTTCCTCCAACTGACGTGTCAATCGGGCAAGATCTTCTCTTGAATTTTGACGCACTTGTTCCAATAACATGACTTTAGCCTCTTGTATCGAAAGGGCAGCACGCCCCTCCAAAACAGAGGTGACATTTTCTATTTTTTTACGGTACTCTTCTTTTAATTTTTCTAATGCACGTCCGTTGCGTTCCAGATTGAGCCTTGAATTATCCACTGCACTGCGAGCCGCACGAAGAATGGCGGATTCGCTTTGACGAAAAGCTTCAAAATCACGCTCCATTTGGTGAAGCTTCATCTCTTGATCACTTAAATCAGCCTTGACACGACCGTAGGCATCTTCATATTTGAAAATTGCCTCTTTCTCAATCTCACGTGATCTCGACGTTGCTCGCTCCAATAAAAGCTGTGCCTCCGTTTCGATAACAGAAGCTTTCGCACGAGCTTGCGCCGTATAAAGATCAAAATGTGCCGACGATATTTTTTTAGAAATTAAAAATCCGACTACTCCTCCTAGCGTGGCTACACCACCGCTTACGAGAAGGGTATTTATCATGTAAATCCTTTAGACTCTCCACCCCATAGGGTGTAATTAGCAAATCACCTCGTATATCATACTCATCACATAACGGTAACGACGAAATACAACGAGACGACTGCACGAAAAGTGTTAATGGTTTCGATTTTAGTGTGGGAAAAAAACGATCATACATACCTTTGCCGAAACCTATTCGACCACCCACTCTATCTACACCTACAACTGGAACAATAGCTATATCAATTAATCTTATATTTAAAGACGATACCTTTGGTTCATAAATCCCAAAAGCTTTACGCTCCAACGGTAATCTTAATGGTACCATTTTGAAACTGACACCCTCCATAAAGGGCAAGTATAATAACTTTTGTGAGCGTAATTTAAATATAGTTTTACGTATATCCGCCTCAAATCCAAAAGGCCAATAAAAGAGTATCCGTTTTGCATCTGTCTGGCGAATAACGCTTAAGAGGTAATGATTGATTCGAGCATCACGGAGATTTTTCCCCGATGAGGGTAAACCTCGCATTTTTTGCAAACACTGGGTGCGAAAATCACTTTTGGTCACGTCTAAACCTTTACTTGATATAATTCCCATATTCTAGCTAATTACAAAGGTTATCTATGCGTTTTAGAACTCTAATTATCCCTCTGATTTCTATGGCACTCCTCTTTAATGGATGTGGCACTACTGAAGAGTCCAGTGACGAAACATTGGTCTCAACCGCATCGTTCAAGCTTCTTGATACCAACGGAAAATCGTACACTGTTGAAAAACGGGGAGGCAACTTTACCCTTGATGCGGGAAAAGAGAAAGTCGTTTTATTCGATATTTTCGCTACGTATTGCCCACCATGTCGTGCTGAAGCACTTCACTTGGGGAACTTGCAAAAAAAATATGGGGATAAGCTGATTGTTATGGGCATTACCATCGAAGATGATGTCTCCAATAATGATCTTGAAAAATTTAAACAAAAATACGGCGGACATTATCTCATTTCCAACAAAGCTGAGAATCAAAATCTCGCCCGTGCCATTGCTGCAACCGTCGGAGTGGGGCAAAATTTTCCTATCCCCCTTATGATACTGTACAAAAATGGTCACTATGTCACTCACTACGTAGGTGCTACCCCTGAAGAGATGATAGACAATGATATTGCGCAAGCGTTAGGAAAATAAAGATGTTTGGTTTTATTAAAAAAGGGCTCCAAAAAACACTGGATGCCATTAGCTCTATCATCCCTGAGAAAAAAGTTAAAATCACCAAAGAGGAGTTGGAGTATATCCTCCTCGAAGCCGATGTCGAATACGATCTTGTTGAAATCATTCTAAGAGAGCTCTACCAAAATGACATTACCCGTGAACAGTTGCGTTCCAAACTCTTAGCAACACTAAGTTTCGCTCAAAACACCCTCCCCGATAATCCCGAAAAACCAACGGTTACCCTCATTATCGGAGTCAACGGTGCAGGAAAAACCACCACCATTGCCAAACTAGCGCAACGCCATCTCAATAATGGAGATCGTGTTATCCTCGGAGCCGCTGATACCTTTCGTGCTGCTGCTATCGAACAGCTCACCCGTTGGGCGGACAAATTGGAAGTTCCTATTGTCTCCTCTCGTCAAGGGCATGATCCTAGTGCCGTAGCGTACGATACTATCGAATCCGCCAAAGCACGTGGATTTGAGCAAGTTATCATAGATACAGCAGGGAGACTTCATACTCAGACCAATTTGGGCAACGAGCTCAAAAAAATCGTCCGTATCTGTGATAGAGCTCATACGGGGGCACCCCATCATAAAATTCTCGTTCTCGATGGGACACAAGGCAGTTCTGCTATTGCTCAAGCCAAAGCATTCAATGAGATGATCGGAATTGATGGGATTATTATTACCAAGCTAGACGGGACAGCCAAAGGGGGATCGGTCTTTAGCATCGCCTACGCCCTTGAACTTCCAATTCTTTATATCGGTGTCGGTGAACAACCTGAGCATTTGATCCCGTTTAACAAATATGAGTTTGTGGATGGGATTTTGGATGCGATTTTTGGAGAAATTAAAAATTCATAATAATCTCACGTTTGAAAGAATACTCATTATGGCTAGCGTCAAGATGGGGTTATTCTTTCGATTTCCACATTTTGCAATAAGGCTAAAATAGATTTTTTGTGCATCTTACGGGCAAAATCAATAGCGTTTAATCCATGCCCATCCCGTGCACTGACATCAACGCCCATTTCCAATAATTTTTGAATAATCTCAATTCTACCATAGCATACCGCCCCCATCAAAGGGGTAAATCCACTACGACGCGTGGGAGTATTGACATCAAATCCTTTTTTAATTAACTTTTCAATTAAGGGAAGATTGTTATACGTAACCGCCACGTCAAAAACGCTTACCCCTTCATT
>JAABPY010000216.1 GCA_011391735.1 Sulfuricurvum sp.
AAATCGGCACCTTGTTCAATTAACAGATCAAGTATCTCAGAATCACAATGATACCGAAGGGCAAAACAGATAACAGACTCTCCATTCTCTTCGCATGCGTTGGGACTTCCACCCTGTTTAAGATACTGTTTGATCCCCAAATAATTATTCTCTTTTAAAAGTTTAATCCACTCTTCCATTGTTACTCATCCTAAAATAATATTCGATAGTATAACACGCTCTCTTCAACCACTACATAGAGAGTTATGCTAAAATTCCCCATTAATTTTATCACAAGAGAGTCTTTATGGAAATCATCGAAACAGAAACGGCGTTCAAAGAGTGTGTCACTACCATACAAAATACCCAAGGATACAAAAATCCAATTGGATTTGGAATTTGCCGTGTTGATTTTGGTCAATTAAACAGCGAAAAAATTCTTCAAGCTACCTACCCCCATATCAACTGGAACGAAAATTTTGGCAGTGCAGCAATTTTTATCAAAAATGCACAAGAGCAAGGGTTTACTATCGATTTTGATGCTGATGAAGTGATCGTCCCTGTAACTCTCAAATTTTTAGAGGGGTGTCTCAACGCCTTTACTCCTTA
>JAABPY010000218.1 GCA_011391735.1 Sulfuricurvum sp.
GTGTCAATTTCATCTTATTGCTATTTTACCATTTATTGCTGATTCTAGATCCCACTTTTTCATTTGGGTTGGGTATATATTAAAAGCGACTCTTTTGATTTGATGATTACCGATATAAATTTAGGTGATTCGCTTACAAACGGCATAAATATCGTAGAAACGCTCAATAAAACCAAAAACACACCCGTTATTTTTGTTACTGCATACGGAGATGATGAACTACTTGAAGATATTGCTATGACAGATCACTCCTACTACCTAAGCAAGCCATACGATGCGGATGAGTTGCTTAAAGTGGTAAAACTTACGCTGTACAAACATAACCTAAAAAATGAGATAAAAGCCAATCTAAGCAATAACACAATCTACGATATTAATAATAAATTACTCTATGAAGGGGATAAAGAGATCCGATTGACCGCCAAAGAGAGTTTGTTTATCACTTTGCTAAGTAATAGAAAAAATCAAATTGTAAGCTATGATGATATAATTAAATTCGTGTGGGATGATGAAGTCGTTTCCCCCTCTACAATCCGCCAACTTATCTCAAGAGTTCGAGAAAAATTGAGTTATATCTCCATAGAAACACATCATGGGTTGGGGTATAGGCTCAAAACCTGATAGCCCCGTATGAGCGTGACCACGCTTATTTTTTAAACACTTCAAACGCTTCGTTCGTATGATCTTTATAGCTTTGAAATGTTTCAGACGTAATAACTGGTACTTTAACGGGGAGAGGTTCTTTCTCTTGAATAACAGTAATAACCACGGGTGGCACTATCACTTCTACTACTTTTTGAACCTCTACAACGGGCATTACTACGGGAATAACTTTGATTTCCGCAACAATAGGTGCAATAACAGGTGCAATAGGTTGAGCCTCTATAGCTTTTTCTTCAGTAGGTACTTTAGAACCAAAAGAGTAGTGGTACATCAACACGTCACCAGTAGTTGTTCCAACAAAAATTACATTATTTTTGGGATCGAATTCCACGGCATTGGCACTGACGTTCAAATCAAACTTGGACATCATCTGACCGATAAGTATTCCATCACGTCGAAGTTGCCAAACGATAAGCTCAGTTGTATTCGTAACATCACCTTTACTGTCTGTATTGACCTCTGGCTTACTGAGAGAAACAATATAATCACCTTTGGTAACAATATCCCCAACGACACGAGTATGACCTTCAAGTGCTGTAATATAGCCACTTGCTTCATCCCATAGCCCAATCGTGCCATCATTCGATGGTGTGATAATTATGGAATCATTGCTGATAATAGAATTTATTTTACTTTTATATCTGTTGTACCTTTTCATTTCTTTCAATGTTTTATCATTGTATAGCACTAATGAGCTATACATAACACGCCAAAGTAGATGCTGAGTATGTATTGTTTGCTGATAGCTGTAATCTACTAGATTAAAAACATTACGATCTAAACTCTTTTCTTCTAGTGTAATGACAGAACCGTCATTTTTAATAAAATCAAAACTACTTTTACCAGCATGTGCTTCGACAACATCTTTATCTTGAAGCTTAAATTCTTGACGACTTTCAGCCATATTCCAAAAAATGATATTTTTATCACTGTCTCGTATCATCACATGATTGGAAATCAGCCCAACCTGCGCAATGCTTCCTGATTTACCAAGAATTTCTTTTTGTTTTGAAAGCGTTGATAACTCATAATTGATCTTGCTAATGTTAGCTATACGATCAGCTCCACCACTTATGAGCAAATTGCCCTCACTTGCCAAATCCAATACCGCACCCTCGTGGAGATGCGTACTCCCACCCAAAAGGAGCGATGGTTCTGTTGCGTACATTGATGAAGTCGCTAGAAGTGCGAGTACTATTTTACTAAATTTCATTGACATCCCCTAGAGTGCCACTTTGGCATCTAATTTATCGAGAGAAGCATCAAGTTCATCCTGAGCTTTTTTGGCTTGAAACTGCTGCCAAAGTGCTTGGTCATTTTTGAAACTGGTTTTTACCGTCTCTTTTATTGCCGCTGTTGCTTTGGATGGATCTTGCATTGCAACTAATACCCAAAGAGTTCCTGTTTTGGAAATCCATTTCTTCGTTGCTTTGGAGCCGCTCAAATCTTGTTTTGCTAATTGTTTGGAAACTTGGGTTACTACTTTGTCCACCGCTGCTTGATCACCGACACCTGTTTGTTGTGTGAAGTTTTTGAGCATATTGCTAACATTAACTAGAGCCTGACGTGCAAGATCATCACGCCCGTTTCCAGTGGCTTCAGTCATAGCAAAGCCGATCCCTGCTGGTCCTACCTTTGCAGAACCTAGTGCACACATAGCTCCCTCGATGTTTGGCTCCATAACCCACGCAGGAGCACCATCAAATTCCAGTGAAATTTGTGCAGGAGCACCTTGAGCTACTACTGATTCTGCTTTTTGGGCACATCCGCTCATTAGTAATCCTGCTGTCACCATACTTATCCATATCATATTACGCTTCATCTTTTTCCTTTTGAATGTTTTTTTTTCGATCTAACTACTTAATAAAGTCCAATAAACGTAAAAAGTCCATCCTCTTCAAGAAATTTTTCCAGTTGTTCTTGAGCATTGTAAAATGCACTTTTGTAATCTTTGGTCGAAAGTGCTTTTAAATCTTTTTTGGCAGTGCTCATTGTTTTTCCTGTAGAGTCATACGTCGAAAATAACAACTTAGCATCAACGGTGAAATTGCCATAATTCTTTTCTATTTGAACATTTCCTCCGATTTTCAAGACAAGGATAGAGGGATCTTCCTCTAATTGATTGGCAATTTTTATTTTATTTTTTCCCAAAACATTACGAAATGCGTCAGCAACAAAAGCATAATCGCTCCCTTTATAATCAAAATAAAAAGAAACATTTTGATTTAAGTCCGCAATCTCTTGGGCATAAATAGTATATTTTGTCCAATAATTAGAACGATTAAGGGCTGAACTGTCTACGGAAGAGATAATATCAATCAAATATTTTGCATTAGCAATATAATCTATGATTTTTTTACTGTCACCTAGGCGTTTTCCCAATGGTTGAGATTCTAACTCTTGATACAATGCTTCAATTTTGCTGTTAAGCTCTTTGAATTTATCTATATTTTCGGTCAAAAAAACTTTTTTATCGATTTTAATCAAAATATACGTTTGCCCATCATCGGAATCGCTTTTGATGATTTGATAATTATTGAAACGGATATTTTTGGTCTCTGTTTTAACGGTTGATTTGACAAACTTTTCATAATATTCTTTGTCACCATTGGTCATTTGGCTTGCATCTTTATAAAAAGATGAGCTTACAGAGACATTGAGCTGTGAAGCAATCTGACTGAGAGCTTCATTTTTTGCCTCTTTCGCGGTCCCTCCCGAAGCCGCCGCATAAAAGGCGGTCGTGTCATCAGGTGGCGGTGCTAGATACCACGTAGGAGTGGATGCAAATGCAACGGATAGGCTACTTAGGTAGAGGATTGTTTTTTTCATAACGAGCCTTTAAAGTTTAATTTTTTCTGCTGTTTGTTCCAATAGCGAACGAATCATCCCCAGAAACTCACCATCAAGCTTATCTTTTTTATACTCTTTAGGATAAAAGATAGTTCTATCCTCTTTTAGTGCCGTTTTAAAAATAATCTTTTCATCAGCTAACGGTCCTTCATATACTCTAACACCAGCACTTACCGAATAACTTCCCTCGCATATTCCGGTATCTTCACATTTTTCAGAAATAGTTGTAATTCCATAACGAGGAACGAGAAAATAATTCGTCTCAATACTTTTAATCTCTTTCTCCTCAATATCAAAACCATCGAGCTTCAGAAGATCTATATTTTTAGTCGCAAAGGATTGATCTCCAAATATGGGATAAGAACTCGTAGCCGATGCAACGGAAAGGGCTAGATTCCGTACATTGTCAAGCGTATAATCACCAACAACTATCGGTTCACTGAGAATTAAGAGTTTAGCTTCTTTTGGAAAATCGACTTTTTGACTGTAGGCAGTATCCCCTTTTTCAAGGGAGAATGTTGCCTGCTTTTTTAGATTTTTGATAATAGACGATTTGCCATCTACCCTTACGCTGAGTGTTCCAACAGGGATACGAACATCGCCTTCGATTCCATCAATATGTCCGATATTTTTGTACCCTTCTAAATTATCCTCTGCTTGGAGAATTCCTTCTTTATTTTCAAGGACGGCTAATTTTCCGTCAACCTCTTGAATATTGACAACCGTTGGCGTAAATTTTATTTTTTGAGCAAAATCTTCCGCTATTGCTTGCACTGCATTTTTTAAAACTATCTCCTGACGAGCACTGTTTTCAAAACGGATATTGCCCACAACTTCATCACGAATTGTTTCATATTTGCACGTAGAATAGACGACTTTAGAGCTTTTCATATCCACCCAATCACCACAGACCAATGCACCATAATTGTCAAAGGAAGCCCAATCTTTATCCGAAGGTTCTTTTACAAAATATTGCCCATTGATAGACAATCTCACCGCATAGTCAGGGGCTTGACGTTTTTCAACCTCTTGCTGTTGAGTGACACTAATAGTACTTTTGAGCGTATTGTTGTAAATGGTGGTAAACATTTTATCAACAGGAATGACGTTGAATGCTCCAGCCTGAGCTATTTTATCCGTAAAAAATTGCTTCATCTGATCTTTGTAGCTAGGGTTAAGAGCAGTATCAATGTAGAGTGCTACTTTTGGTTTTTTGATACTTGACGCATCCCCTCCTTCTGTTACAAACTTCTGGAACACTGTTCCTATTGGAATCAAAGTCTTTAACAGAGGCTTTGCTACACTGTAATTTCTATCAACGTGAACAATGGTTACTCGTAACTTCTTTTGCACCAATTGCTCACCTACAGCCATTCCCGCATCACTTCCCTTATCAAGAATAAGCAAACCACCAGCTTCTTTTAGCACTTTTGTTTCGATTTCAGAGGGTTTAAATTTTTCAGCTGCCCCTTTTAATAAATTTTCAGAGAGATTGGCAAATGAGTTTTTAAATATTTTCTCTTTCTCTTGTGCAAATGCTACACTGCCTGCATCACTTTTCATCCCCTCGTAAACCATATAGTCCGTAAATTGATTGGTATACAAAACTTCACCCGTAGCGGTGTTGACAAAACTCACACTCGCTGTAACGGGGAAATAATAATCCATACGAGATTCACTCTTAGGCACTTGATACTCGGAAAAACGGGTAATTTTTATATACGCCGTTATCACTTCTGATACGTTTGTTTGGTTTTCTAAACTTTCAAGTGATGAAAACTTTTGACGAAAACTTGTATCAAATATCCCTATAGCACTTTTCTGCCACTCTGAAAAAGAGGAATTTTTATTACCATCCCATCCTAAAATTTTGCCCATTGCCCCTTTTGCTTCATCTGAAACGAAAACACCTTTAATAGAATAGTAATTGATTTTTGCACTAAATAAACTAGTTGTAACCAACGCCGCAATCAGTGATAGCTTCAATATACGCACTATTTACACCCTTTATTTTGACAGAATTTAATGGTGGTACTTCCTTGATCTTGAGCAATGGTGATTCCTTTAAATGTTTCGGCACCTCTAAGTTCTTTAAAAATTACTCGTCCTAAATCTCCCCCCTTAAAAGTAACACGATAACTAGGAATAGCTCCCCCTTCATTATTGAGGTCTTTGACATTCGCCGCTTTTTCGACAATATCAATAAACTCATATACGCTTGATTGATCGTAATCACCTACAAGTTGTACCGTGTAAACACCGCCTTCTTGCGCTTTGTCTTTGAATTTTTCTTGAATTGTTTGTCCCATTTCAACACCTAAAAGCGTTCCTAATTCCCCACTGAGTTTTGAACGACACTCATCTGGAGTCATTCCAACTTTTTTAGCGGGTATACTGCGACTTCCTAAATCTGTTTTTTCTGGAAGAGAATATATTTGAACTTTAGAGTCCCCTTCACATAAATACATATTATTTTCTTGAATTCCTTTATCTCGAATTGTCGTGCGACCAATGGCTATAAAATCTGCTTTTTCAGTCGATTTTTGTGCTTTTTCAAGAAATCTACCGAGATTAGAACCTTTGAGCATGGAGGTATCAAATTTATTACCAAAAAAATCTCCAACCACACTATCACTATTAACCGTTGTAACCAAATATTTGCCTAAAGAGTCCTTCATGTTAAGCATTGCCGCACTTACGTCCGTATCAGCAGCCGTATTTCGTTGCTGATACTTAACTGTCTCTTCGGTTGTTTCAATATCATTGGCTCTTGCATTCACGGATTTACCATAATTCAGGGAGTTATCTTTGGAAGACGCGACTTGCGCTGATTGACTATTTTTGTACCCTACACTGGCTGAATTATTCGAAGCATACGCTGCTCCGCCACTTCCGTAATAATTGTCATACCCAACGACTCCAGCACTGCGACTTTTTGAGGAAGCATCAAGCTGCGTCCTACTATCAGAGGAAGCCATATCTCTTTCTTTTTGCTTAACATCAAGATTTTCTCTTTCATCGTAACTTTTACTTTTATCTTTAAATGACTTCTTTGTTACTTCGAGAGGTTTGTTTTGATCGGTAGGTATCGTAAACACTTCATCCATAACGACCATAATTCGAGCTTGCTTTAGGCTTGTCGTTGTAGAGAGGCTGATCCCTTTATTTTTGAGCACTTTGCGAAATTTCTCATCATCAACAACAAGTTTGTAATTGACAATTACTTTCCCTTGCTTTTCAGAAACCTTTGGTTCCCCTTTTTTCTTAAAAACATCAACTTGCTCAACAATATCATCCATTTTACTGGTAATGGAATCTTGTTGAAGAGCTTCAGGCCCCATAATAAGCTCAACAAGATTTTCAACTGCTTTATGTAGTGCTTTATCCTCCGCTATTGCTACGGCATCAGGCTCACTTGCACCCGCTTCCCCTTTACCGTTAGCCTCCGTATCAGCAAAAGCCAATGAACCACACAATAAAGTGGCAGTAATAATAGATAGTATCGTTTTTTGAAACATGTTAATCTCCAATGAATTATTTTGATTTTGGTAGGTAACCACATAGACACCCATTGCTTTCTTGAGTTTGAAAGACATCTAAGTCGTTACCCAAATGAATTGCCCCCACATACTCGTGGAAGCAAAGTTGCATCAGCCTTCAACAGCCTCTGGTTTTTGTTTATTACTTGTTGGAAGTTTGATTTGTATTTTATTCGATTTAGCCAAATCAACAATCTTACTGCCAATGGTTCCAATATGTCCTGCTTGTACTGGGAGTGTTGCGACGACACTTTTTAGATCATCAACTTTAGATGAAAAGCTCATAACTGCCATTGGATTTGCTAACGCTTTTTGAAGAGCAGCTGATGCCAAAGAAACTGCATCTAAATCCATTAAGCCTGCGAGTGAGAAATTGAAAGTTGCCGAAGCAAAACTTTTAAGTTGTGTTTTGTTAAGCTTGGAAATCTTTTCTTTCCCTTCTACACTTTCCGTTGCTTTTTTAAGTTCTGCAATCTGACTTGTACGAGCTTCTGCAATTTTTGCATCTCGTTCTTTTGTGTCGGTGATTTTTTGAGCTTTTTCCATCTCCGCATCAATTTTTGCTTTGGCATCTTTATCAAGAAGTGCTGAAGACAATTTAGAGACTGAACCATCAAGTAAAGCGGTAGCATTTTTTACGCTTACCAAAATAACATCTATATCAGCAGCCGTTAATGCGGTACCCGTTGATTTAGAAGAGTCAGTCCCCAAGCTCGGAACACTTGGTAAACCCCATGCGAAACTTGACGTGGCTAATGCCATTGCTACTACTGTTGATAAAACTACTTTTTTCATGATTGACCTTATGCGTTTAGATTTATACCAACTAAAAAGTGATACTTCGAAAATCATAACATGCAGTTGTGACAAAAGTGTGACATTTACAATGTATTGTTAAAAATATACTGAAAAAAGTTGCGACAAATATTTTTATTGTTTAAATTTAATTTTGAAGATCAGCTTAAAGCCAATCCGCCAACTTATCTCAAGAGTTCGAGAAAAATTGAGTTATATCTCCATAGAAACACATCATGGGTT
>JAABPY010000219.1 GCA_011391735.1 Sulfuricurvum sp.
TCTGCGGAGCATCCCATGAAAGTAGCCATTGCGTGTGAATCCCCTTTGTTGCAGCGCTCACTGGAACTTTTTCTGGAGGGATATTTAAGTTCGCTTCGTCATTGTGATATTGTTATACGAGATCATGATGTCCCCCACGATGATCGGTTATCGTTACTTATTGGAACGTCGGAAAACGTTGATCTAGTAAAACCTTTTTCTAAGGGGGAACTGTTTCGACGGTTACACGAAAAAATGACCCTTGTCAAAGATGAAATTCTTATGAATGAGTGCAGTACTCCTCATGATGAGAGTGAAGAAAAAGTGAGTTTTGAGATATTAGAGCGTCACATCGAAAAGCTCACCCAAGATTATCAAGCAAATATACTCAAAGCGATAAAGGCATTTTATGAAAAATAATTCACCCTTAACCAAAAAAATTGTTGCGGGAAAATTTAAGGGGAAAAGTTTAAAACTCCCCTCAAAAGAGACAACCCGAAGTTCGAAAATGATTGTTGTAGAATCCTTTTTTAATACCATTCAGTTCGATGTGATTGATTCTGTTGTTGTGGAAGTATTTTCAGGAAGCGGTTCTATTGGTCTTGAGGCCCTTAGTCGTGGGGCGAAAAAAGTCATTTTTATGGAAAAAGACCGTGATGCGATAAAGGCGTTACGTGAGAATATTGCCCAAACGGATCCAAGGGGGTGTGAAGTGATCGAGGGGAATAGTTTCGCAACCATTGATCAAGTGAAAAAAAGGGTCGCAACATTGGGGGAGAGTGCCTTTTTTTATATTGATCCCCCTTTCTCCATTCGTGAGGGTATGGAAGATATTTACCAAAAGACGTTGGCACTTATTGCTTCATTGCCTTTGGCCGTGGTTCGTTTGATTGTTATTGAACATATGAGCGGACTTGAATTACCTGAAATAATTGGGGAATTCAAACAAATTAAAGCCAAAAAATTTGGAAAAACGACGTTAAGCTACTACGCTTAAAAAAACTGGAATACCTTTTGCTTTATCCTTTGTAGTTTCAAAGGATTTAGATGAAGAAGTTCGCCCTTTTATGTGCCCTTATTGCCTCGTTACACGCAACACGTATTAATGAAATTGCCAATATTGTTGGGGTTCGTGACAATCAAATCATTGGTTATTCACTCGTCGTCGGTTTGAAAAAAACAGGGGACGGGACGACCTCAAAATTCACCCTCCAATCCATTGCCAATATGCTCAAAGCGATGAATATTGATATGCTTCCAACGGATATCAAATCCAAAAACGTTGCAGCTGTTGTTGTAACAGCGAAGTTTGCCCCGTTTGCTCGTCAGGGGGATGCGTTTGACGTCACCGTTTCCTCTATTGGGGATGCCAAATCTTTGGAGGGGGGGACATTACTAATGACTCCTCTCAAAGGGGTCGATGGTAAGATATACGCATTAGCGCAAGGGCCTGTGAGTATTGGGGGAAAAAATGAAAAAGGGGCAGGGGCTGATTCTCATCCAACTGCTGGTATGGTCTATGGAGGGGGTTTGGTAGAGCGTGAAATCGCCGATGATCTTGCCCACAAAGAGACGGTAACCCTCTCCCTTAAAATGTCAAACTTTGCCAATGCCCTCGCAATCCAAAACTCTATCAATAACCGCTACGGTATGAAAATCTCTAATGCCATTGATTCGCGTACCATTATCGTAAAACGTCCACCCAATAAAAGTATGGTCGAATTTATCGCCGATGTTGAGAATCTTGGGATCGATTATGTCCAAGAGCAAAAAATTATTATTAATGAGCGTACGGGGACGATTGTCGCAGGAGTTGATATTGAAATCAAGCCTGTGATGATTACGCAAGGGGATATTACAATCAAGATACTCTCGCAAGATACGGTAAGTAATCCAACAGGTGCAGTGACGATGGATAAAGCATTGGTCATTGGACTCAATCAAAATGAGGTCTACACCCAAAAAGGGACAACGACCGTTGCTAATCTCGCCCGTTCCTTGCAAAAACTAGGAGCAAGTCCCAAAGCGATGATCTCTATTTTCCAAGCGATGAAGAGCGCAGGGGCTATCTCGTGCGAACTGGAGGTCATCTAATGGATATTGCACCCCTTAATTATCAAAAGCAAACCCCTACGGTTGGAGCCAAAGATGGGGATAAGTTGTTACGAGAAAAAACCGATCAATTTGAATCTATTATTGTCAAAATGATGTTGGATGAAGCGATGAAAGATGAAAAAAATGTCTTTAGTACCAATGATCCCGGAGATAAGATTTTCAAATCAATGTACCGTGAAGAGCTCTCCAATGTCAGTGCGGGGGGATTTGGATTTTCCCAAATGCTCTTTGAACACCTCAAACAAAAAGAGGTAAAAGATTAAAATAATTATCATTTTTGCCGATAGTGTTACAATGAAGATTAGAAGCAGAGAAGATAAGGATAACGGATGATTTCAAACGTTAATAGCTCGATGATACGAGGGGCGTATCAAGATCAGTCATTGAAGGCGAAAGATCAGGAAAAAGCCTCGCAGATATTGAGTAAACAGGGTGATACAAGCCGAATTGATCAGCTTAAGAGTTCGATTGAGAGTGGGACGTATCGAGTTGATATAGAATCGTTAGCCAAGCGTATTGCGCACGAGTTAACATGAATTACATAGGAGTTTACGATGTTGTCTTTTCAATTACAAAGTGCCATTAAAGAATTGGATACCTTAATAGCTCTTTCGCTTGAAGATATTGAAAATATCAAACGGGCGGAACATAATCCTCAGTTTGAGCGTTTGAGTATCAAAGAAGAGAGAATTAAAAGTTTTGAAAATAAAAAAGCGATGATTGATTATGAAATTGCTAAATTGATAAGCAGTAACCCCTCTAAGCCTCTTTCGGAACTTTTGGATAATGAACAACATCAACAACTTGAAATGTTCAAAGAACGCCTCGGAGAGTTGCGTCTTGTTAATCAGCAATATGCGAAGATGGTTTTGAGTGTGGGTGCATTCTATAATACTTTATTGGAACGTATTATGCCTACTCAAATGCAAGGGTATCAACGTGTAGCTTCTCCTAACTCGTCATTTTTAGAAATACGAGCATAACATGGGATCAATGTTCAATACTCTTAATATTGGGTACAGTGGGCTTAATGCAGCACAGATTGCTATTGATACTGTGGGTCATAATATTTCGAATGCAGAAACTCAAGGATACAGCAGACAACGTGTTGTTACATCCGCTGCGGTGAGTGCAAACAGCAATTTTGGTAGTGTTGGAAATGGAGTGCAAACAACGGAAATAGCCCGTATTTTTGACCAATTTGTCTACGATCGCTACACTACTACGGCACAAAATAAAGAGAATTCGGATACATTGAAAAAAAATCTACAAGAGCTTTCTACCTATTTCCCCGATATTCAAAATGTTGGTATTAAAAATGATCTTCAAAGCTACTTTGATTCGTGGCAATCGTTTTCTAATAATCCTAGTAACACGGCGTTAAAAGTTGATTTAGCACAAAAAACACAAACACTTTCGGAGCATATCAACCAAACACGTGTTCAAATCACCAATTTGCAAAATTCGCTTGACAGTCAAGTTGGGGTCAATATTGATGAAGTCAATCGAATCGGTTCCCAAATCGCTACTATTAATAAAGCAATCAATCAAGCCGAAGCAGGGGGGGGGAATAACGCAAATGATTTGCGAGACCAACGCAGTCAGCTTGAACTATCGATGTCCAAAATAATCGGTTCTAAAGTAATGATGGGGCAAATTCAAACCAGTAGTGCTATTGATAGTAATATTGCTATTCCAAATGGGAGTTATACGATTCAAGTAGGGGGATTTAATCTTGTGGATGGTGTGAGTTTTCATCCTATAGGGATGGATAATACGAAGAATCCAGGGGGATACAATGACCTTTATTTTGAACGTCAAGATGGGGTTAAAATTCCCATGTCGAATAATATTACAGGGGGAAAAGTAGGGGCATTATTGGAGCTTCGTGGATCTACTATTGATTCGAATGGAGTATTCGAAGATGGTTTTTTACAAGAAACTTTGAACACTATGGATACGTTTGCAAAAGGGTTAATTGAATCAACCAACAGTATTTATGCCCAAAGTGCTACGGATAAAATGGATTCTAATCCTCTCTCTTTTTCGGATACGCAACCTCTTCTTGGTTCGGATGAGAATTTTAAAGCGGGGACGTTTGATGTCGTTACGTATGATATTAATGGGAATGAAACAGCAAGACGTGCTATTACCATCAATGAAAGTACGGTCATGGACAATGCAGATTCCACTAATCTTCTCCCCGATGGTACCCCTAATAGTATTGTAGAGCAGCTCAAAGCTCTTAAAGATGATAATAAAGACAATAATTCCCTTAATGATATTGGTGCTATCCTTAATCCGAAATTTACGACCCCATCCAATGTTCTTAGTATCGATTTGTCCGCTTCATTTGCATCGAAAGGTGTTTTATTTTCGATTGAAGATAATGGGACGAATTTTGCTGGTGTGACGGGAATAAATCGTTTTTTAGATGGAGAAAATAGTGAAAATATAAATTTAGCAAATACGTTTAAAAATGATGCGACTCAAATAAGGGGCTCTAAATCACCAGCAAATGGAGATAGCCAAATGGCATTGGATATGGTGGAATTACAATTTAAATCTATTGATTTTAAAAGTGGATTAACCATAAGTAGTGATACAGCGTATGGCTATTTTGATTCATTAGTGACCAAAGTGGGGACAAGAACGAATGCTGTAATGTCCAATAATGATGCAATTACATCACAATTTAATGCAATACAACAAGAGCAAGATTCCATTAGCAAAGTAAGTATTGATGAAGAGATGGCCAATCTTATTCGCTATCAAACCTCATACGGAGCAGCAGCG
Source organism: Sulfuricurvum sp. (assembly GCA_011391735.1). Classification (GTDB taxonomy): domain Bacteria; phylum Campylobacterota; class Campylobacteria; order Campylobacterales; family Sulfurimonadaceae; genus Sulfuricurvum. The sequence goes on from JAABPY010000219.1 coordinate 4,891, forward strand.
AAGGTAATTACAACTATTGATCAGATGATGACAACCCTTTTGGGTATTAAGCAGTAATATGTTTCCCACGAGCCTCTTTGTGTTGGGGTTTATTCTCTTTTTTTCATTTTTTGGATCACTCTTTTACGGCGTTGATCCAAGTTCTTTGGATAAAAATGCTATTTTACTCCCCCCAACATTGAATCATTGGTTAGGTACCGATAGGCTGGGACGGGATATGATGGCACGGTTGATGCAAGGGGGGCAAGTCTCCCTTCTTATCGGTTTTATGAGTGCATTTCTCTCAACTTTGATAGGACTACTGTACGGGATCAGTGCTGCGCTACTTCGAGGTGGTTTTGATAAGCTTTTTATTATTATTGTTGATTTATTCTTAACCTTTCCTACTTTGTTTTTACTTCTCACCCTTGTTAGTTATATTAACGCATCGATGTGGATTCTTATTTTGATTATCTCTATTACGGGGTGGATGGGGACGGCACGTCTTATTCGATCGGAGAGTTTTGCGATTGGCTCCAAGCCCTTTATCCGTATTCTACACATAGCGCACGTTCATCCTCTAAAAATTATGATGAAGTATTATGCACCGTTGCTTGCCCCTATTGTTTTAGTTAGTTTCACCTTTGGGGTAGGGGGGGCAATTTTGGCAGAATCGGGGCTTTCCTTTTTGGGTCTGGGCATTACCGCCCCCCAAATGAGCTGGGGAAGTATTCTAAGCTCAGGCAAAGAGGTGATTGATATTGCGTGGTGGGTGAGCTTCTTTCCAGGATTAATGATCTTTCTTGTAACCTTCTCGCTAATGAACATCTCAAACACCTTGCAATCGCAGTGGAACCAAAAAGAGTCACGATGATTTTTTTGATCTCCTTTTTGGTATCCGTTAGTGCATTATCGCAACAAATGCCCCACAAACTTGGACATATTATTCAAAATTTTCCCCCCACGGCGAAATCCTAATCCACACCCTTCATAGGCGAAAAAGACTCCCGCTTGGTAGCTGTTTCCATGTACGTCCGATGGAAACTCGACATACTCTTGATAGATAGGTTTAAAATTACCGTAGGGACCTTCATTGGCTTCTAGGGTAGTGCCGTTTGCGTCCAAAATCTTCACATTTGCCCCCTCTCGACCAAACATCCGTTTTTCGACACATTTCACCCCTTTGAGTGGCTCATACGAGGTTTTGAGCAAATAGGGGGAATCAGGAAACAAATCACACAGTATTTTCAACATCCCTTTGGATTGGAAAAGCAACGTATAGGCAGGATTGAGGATAATTGCTTTTTGGTTATTCATAATCGTAGAGAGAAGGGGTGCTAATTCATTCTCTTCGATGGCGATATCTTCCCACGGGTAGAGTTTGAACCAATATTCGTAGGGTTCATTATGGCTGTCGTAAATCCCCTCTTCATCAAACTTGACACCGCCAAGAGGTTCAAATCCTGTTTCAAATCCCGCATCGATTGCCATTTGTTGCAACAATCGGACGGTATTTTCCTCTTCGATATTGCCACTTACCGAGCTAAAGAGAATTTTCCATCCATCATAGTGCTTCTCAAAATCTTCAGGATCATCGAAAAGGGTAACAAGACGACGAAAATTATCACTAATTGCCTCATAGATGTTATTGAATTGGCGCTCTTCATCCATATTATTGTGTTTGAGAAGTGCCCATTGCAAAATTGCCGTCTCAAAAAGGGCAGTTGGGGTATCGGCATTAAATTCGATGAGCTTGATAGGCTTGCCATCAATTCCTCCTGCAAGATCAAAACGTCCATAAAGGTGCCAATGAACATCATTCTCCCAACTTTTTTTGATGGCATCAATCAGATTAAAAGGGATTCCCAACTCAAAAAAGAGGTTGTTGTCGATAACGTGTTGTGCTGCCGTGGCGTACATATCATAGAGTTCATTAACAGCCTCATAATAGGCTTCGGCTTCACCATTGGTGACTATGACGAGTTCATCGGCAACGTATTTAGACGCATCACTATCCGTATGCCATCCGAATCCTATTTGTTCGAGAGTTGTATCGTTAATAGGTTGAATTTTTTGTAGAGATACCATCATTATCCTCCGAAACTACTGGATGAACCAGTGCTTTTAGTTGCTGAATTCCCAAAAAAGCTTTTTTTTGGGCTACTTGATGTAGATTGTGATCCACCAAATCCTCCACTAGAAGAGCGGTGGTAGGCAGATTTATTTGACATATCTTGATGTCTTTGAACGTTCTTATTGTTCATAAGGGCATTCCCGATCATATTCCCAAGAAGTGCCCCTCCAGCTGCGGCGAGGATAGTCCCTGCTAATCCCATCCCTTCACTTTTGGGTTCTTCGTTGAGTTCCGATTTCCCCTCTTCCATTTTTTTGTACTCTTGATCGGCAAGGGTTTTCATCTCCGCTTCCGTCATAACACGTTCGCTAACGGTTCCATTTTCATCGGTGGAGCGGATAATTGCGTGGCTAGGTCCCGTCGTAGGGGATTCTTCGACTACAATGTATTTACCATTGGGTTGTTGTTCCACTACGATAAACTTATTTTGTCCCTCTTGCGCTTTTTCCTCTTGAGGGGCACTTTGACATCCATAGAGAGCACTAAGGACAGCTAGCCCTGTAGCTCCCATCATAATATTTCGGGCACTAACAATATGTTTCATTGGATTTTCCTATCGTAATTTTTTTATGTGTGTTGCCGTAAGGCGGTAGATGTGGGAGGGTTCTTTCGGGGTAAAACCACGGTCGTCCTCGAGACGAATATCACTATGGGCAATGCAAAAATCACGGTCGTATTCTTTGCCACTTTCATTGGCAGAAGTAGAGTAGAGCCAACCATATTTTTGGATAAGTCGTGAATGAACTCCATCATTGACATAGCGAACTGCTTGATTTTTGATAACAAAAGTTGTTTTGTGGGCATGTCGTACGGTGCTACGATAGCGTAAAGGAATTCGTAGCGATTTTTGAAGTTGCTCAAGGGAAGCGAAAACCTTTAAAAAAGGTTTCCCTTCC
>JAABPY010000220.1 GCA_011391735.1 Sulfuricurvum sp.
TGAAGATTTAGTGAATATCATCACTGTGCTGCAGGATGTAACTCAAAAAATACTCGGTTTTAGGTGCGAAAGTTAAGTACGTACTTCAACTCATCATTTAGGTAGTAGAAGTACACACCTTTCAAAGTTTGGTGCTTCTCATTTTTCAGAGAAAATAGTGAATATTCCAAATCACCGTACTTGTTTAAAAACTTTTTGTAAAACTCATCACCTGCATTTTTCAGTTGAAATAAAAAATCACCTAAATTAGTATCCAAATCTTGGAAATAATTTTTTGTAATCCTTTCTGCAAGAGAATCATATCTTTTGGATTGCATTGTTTCTTTTAATGTCTTGTTATTTTTTGATTTAAAAACATCAATATGAGTTTGTGTTTCAAAATGTAGCGGTATTTCTATAAGTTCAGCCTCTATCTCGTTCATACTCTTATTCATTTCGACGCACACTTAATCGGATTCAACATAATATTTCTCACCATACTCTCTTTGGGGGCATTCTCATACGGATTATGCGCCATCTGAAACAAAATACCATTTTTACACTCATGGTATTTTGACATCCCGTGTTTTTTGACAAACTCTTTGTACGATTGCGTCTCTGTGGCGTTTTTATCGATCATCTTTTGAAGATCAAATCCAAAAACCATTATAGGTACGACTAATAACCAAATCCACTTTAACATCAACGATCTTCCTTTGAGGCTTTTATTGCCAAGAGACGGTACTTTATCTCAGAATTTGTTAAATCAACATTTAACAGTGTTTAACTATTAGAAGAGTATAGTGATTTATTTGGACAAAAAAATGTCCTCAGAAAAAGATTTGGCAAGTTGTCATCAAATACATTAATCGTGATATCTGATTTAATTTATTATTCATTTTGGATACAATAGCGTATGTTTGATAAAAAAGATAAAACGAAGTTTTACGCCGAACTATTGAGAAATTTAGGTACGGCACTAGTGGCTGGTGCATATATCACGCTAAATTCAGGTGATAATGCCATTTATAATGCTTTAATAGCGTTGTCGGGAATTTTAACGATAATTGCTGGAGCTTTAATTATGGAGGTTTAAAATGTTGACGATGACAATTATAGCGGGGGTTATTGCTGCTCTAAGTTTATATATAGGTATTTATGCCAAGAAGCATCACAAGCTCCCATTTTAGTACCAACCTTGCCTTTTAGGTGAGGACAAAAAAATGTCCCCTATTTTGATACAATTATGTCATTAAGGATTAAAAGGCGATACACAATGGAACTCCATTTCGAAAAGACAGGCAGTAAATACGATCGGCTTTCCTATATTTATGATCGTCTCTCACGTTCACCTGATGGTGTCACGATCAAAGAGTTTGCCGATGAGCTCAAAGTCAGTACAAAAACCGTACAGCGTGATTTGCATGAAGCCCTCTCTGGAAGTGGTGTCTATTGCGACGGTCGTCGCTGGAAGCTTAGCCGTAATAGTGCGGAGGATGGATTGGTAGCGGAAGAGCGAATAGTACTTGGTGTATTGGATTCATTGGCGAAACATGCGGGTCCTGCCTTTTATAACAAAGCGCATCAGCTCTTAGAGCAAGTTTCCTGTCAGCTCGAACATCCCCTTTTCGCCAATATGGAGAGTGAAACACTTACCGAAGTGCATTTAAATACCTTCGCCCTCTTAGAATCAGCGATTAAAGCTCGTCATCTCATTCGTGCCCAGTACACTTCCGTTTCTAAGAAAAAACGCTCTATCAAGGTTAAACCGCTCCGTTTGGCATTTTTTGACGGATATTGGTATCTGTTGGCGTTTGATGCAGAGGATAACGATATGTTCAAAAAGTTTCATCTCAAATCGTTACTCGATCTCAATGTCTTAGATGAATCGTTCATTTACCCAAAAAATATAGCCGCCTCTCTCGAAAAAGCGTATTCTGTTTGGTTTTCACTGGATACTTCGTTTGAAGTACGGCTTTGGGTTGATAAAATGGTAGCCCCCTATTTCGAACGTAAACCGTACCATGGACAAAGTATCGAAGGGCGAGATGCCGATGGTTCAATTGATGTTATACTCAAAGTGACCCACGAGATGGAGATATTGCCGATCGTTTTATGGTATCTCCCTCATGTGCGGATAGTAGAACCACAATGGCTTAAGGATAAGTTGATGGAGAGGATTGAAATCTATAGAAACGGTTCACTAAAGGGCGCTTAAACTATTCAGTCGAATATTGCTATAATATTTTTTTAAACTATACAATTAAAGGAAACCACCAATATGGGACTTAGTATCGGACTTGTAGGATTACCAAACGTCGGAAAATCAACCACTTTTAACGCACTCACCAAAGCACAAAATGCTGAAGCTGCCAACTACCCTTTCTGTACTATCGAACCGAATAAAGCAACTGTTCCTGTTCCTGATGTGCGTCTTGATGCGTTGGCAAAAATTGTTAATCCTGAGCGTATTCAGCACTCCACTCTTGATTTTGTTGATATTGCAGGTCTTGTTAAGGGTGCGAGTAAAGGGGAAGGATTAGGAAATAAATTTCTCTCTAATATTCGTGAAACGGAAGTTATTTTGCAAATCGTCCGTTGTTTCGAGGATGAAAACATCGTCCATACGGAAGGGCGTATTAATCCATTGGATGATGTTGAAATTATTGAAAATGAACTTATATTTGCGGATATTGAAGTGTTGACCAATCGTATTGAACGTCTCAATAAACAAGCCAAAAATGATAAAGACGCTGCCATCATGGCAGAATTTGCCCAAGAATTGGCGGAGTTTTTGGCAGAGGGGAACCTTGCGCGTAATTTCCCCAAAGCCCATAGCGAATTATTCGCTCAACTCAATCACGATATCCGATTATTAAGCGCCAAAGAGATTATCTATGGGGCAAATGTTGATGAAGAGGGTTTGACGACGGATAACGAACACGTGTTAGCCCTTGTAGCGCATGCGCAAAAAACAGGGTGTGAAGTGGTCAAGCTCTGTGCCAAAATTGAAGAAGAACTTATTGGTCTTGACGATGAAGAGAGAAATGAATTTTTACGTGATTTAGGGATCGAAGAATCAGGATTGGAGCAAATTATCCGAAAAGGTTTTGATAAACTAGGATACATGAGCTATTTTACCGCTGGGGTCAAAGAGGTACGTTCATGGACGATTCGTAAAAATTCTACGGCACCCAAAGCAGCAGCAGCGATTCATAACGATTTTGAAAAAGGTTTTATCCGTGCGGAAGTGATCGCCTACAACGATTTCGTGGAGTGTGGTGGGGAAGCGAAGTCCAAAGAGGCAGGGAAAATGCGCCTTGAGGGGAAAGAGTATATTGTCCAAGATGGGGATATTATGCACTTTCGATTTAATGTGTAACAGATGTTACCAAGCTGTGATATAAAATAGGTGTATAATTAGATTATGATTAATAAAAGGGGTTGATATGCTACTTAAATATGCGGGGCCTAAGCCCCTTGTTTCGGCACATGGGATTACATTTGATTTTAATAAAGAGGATAAGTTTATTTATCTTAGTATTGTTGCTGAGCTTATACAGGCGCTGGATCACGATTATATTGAAAATAAACGGTATACCTATTTGGCACGAGCAAAGCCTCTTGATATCGACAGTATTTTCAAACTCATCTCTGATAAAGAACCCAATCTCTCTTCTCAAATCGAAGAGAGACGCCTTATTGCCGAAAAAGAGATCGAAAATGAGATACAGCGAGCACGAGACAATCGACTATTGGGAGAGGAAGAGCGTAATGTTTTGATCCGAAATATTAATCTCTTACATGACTATCAAGTCAATCGTGCTGTCAATAAAACACTCTATTATTGCGGTGTTGATGCTGTTGCAAACGAAATCAAAAAAGGGCATATTGACTCTATTAGCGCCCCTATGTTTCCCAAATTCTTACATGTACTCCATTCAATCCAAGGGGCGTTTAAACTCCTTATGCCATCTGTGGAGACACAAATTGATATCTTTGAGGCAGAGGGGCACCTAACGGTGCAACTAAAAATAATCTGGGGATAAGAAACTCTTTTTGAGTCTCTTATGTAGGACCAGTTCACGAGAGGAATTTAAGAATTTCTCCCTCGATATCCTCTTTTTCGATTACACTGTCCTGTGTGATTGGCTTTGTAAATAATCCTTTGATCATCGCAGGGATAGGGGTAGAAGCTTTTTGTGAGATGGATTGAAGGGCATCACTATCTTGCGCATCCACCTCGCCAGTGAGTGCATTGGCGATTGTTGGTGAGAATTTTGTCCACTCCGCCGTTGAGTAAACAATCGTTTTGAGTTTTTTCGTTGCACAACAATCATACGCTTTGAAACACGTCGCTGTATGGGGATCCATCAAATAGCCGTGATCAAACGCCTCTCGAATGTACCCTTTCCCCTCCTCTCCATTACAGTAATCTGCCGCGAAAAAGGATTGCAATTTCATCGTCTCATCGTCGGTAAGTGGATAAAAACGTTCTGATTCCAACCCTTTCATGAGCTCTTTGGTGCGTTCACTGCCAAAAAGATCAAATAAAATACGTTCAACATTACTCGAAATCAAAATATCCATCGCAGGAGAGGTCGTAGGAACCACCTTTTCACCACGTAAATCATAGCGTCCTGTATTGATAAGTCGAGTAAGGACATTGTTTTCATTGGAAGCAATAATGATTTTTTCAACAGGAAGCCCCATTTTCATCGCATAATAGCCACCTAGGGCATTTCCGAAATTGCCACTAGGGACATCAAGATAAACTTTTTCACCCATAACGATAACCTCTTGGCGTACTAGCTCAAGATAACTGTGAATATGATAGATAATTTGGAAAATTATCCGTCCGAAGTTCACTGAATTGGCAGCGGAGAGGGAGATTTTTTTGACTTTTAAGGCAGATTTGAAGCTTGTCGAACCGAGAAGTTTTTTCAATGCACTTTGGGCATCATCAAAATCCCCTTTGATTCCGATAACTTTGAGATTAGCCGCATCTTCAGTTACCATTTGAAGACGTTGTACATCCGAAGTTCCCCCATCAGGATAGAGACACACGACTCGTACATTAGGACGATTTTTAAATGTCTCTAGTGCTGCGGGACCTGTATCACCACTCGTTGCTGCTAGAATCAGATACTCTTCATTTCGTTTTTGGGCAATAGAGGAGAGAACTACCCCAAACGGTTGAAGTGCCATATCCTTAAATGCTCGTGTTGGTCCATGATACAGTTCACTTACGTACAAATCATCCCGTACTTTAACAACAGGAACAGGATTAGAAGGGTCATCAAAACCATCATACAAAGAGAGTGCCTCATCAATAACAGAAGGTTCTATATCAATTGCAAGAGTTGTTAATAAATCTTTTGCTAGTACTTTATACGATGAGCTCAAATGTTTCGTTAAAAACGCTTCGCCCAAAGCAGGCAACTCTTTAGGGACATACAATCCGCCGTGTGATGCAATAGGGCTTAATATCGCCTCGGAAAAGGTGACCTCGCTGGGATGAATTCCGTCATTTCCACGTGTTTCAATAAATTTCATACTCAATAGCCCCGATTTAAAAATTTGGTGATAAGAAACACCATTATAACAACTTTACCCAAACATTTCAAAAGGGGGAAGTTGCCATGGGATGACATTCCAATACTGTTTGTTGTAAATTCTGCTTTTGAATGTGGGTATAAATTTGCGTTGTCAATAATGAAGCATGCCCCAAGAGTTCCTGAACAACACGTAAATCAGCCCCTCCCAAAATTAATCCTGTTGCGTACGAGTGACGCAAGGCATGAGGGGAAACACCACAATACTTTTGTGTAATTTTAAAAGCGGAGATACGACTTAATGGCTCACCTCGATAATTTAGCCATAGTGTTTGTTTTCTAAAAGGAGAAGCCTCTTGGTAAAGCCGTAATGCCTTTAATGCAATTTGGGCAATAGGAACATACCGTTCTCTTTCTCCTTTTCCGTGACGTACACGTAACCATTCCCCCTCAATGTCCCCCTCCTCTGCTGCCAAACATTCACTGATACGCGTTCCCGTTGCGTACAAAAAAAGAATAAGGGCATAATCCCGCAACCCTAACCATTCCCCTCGATCAATCCCCTCCAATGAATGGATAATCGATTCAAATGGTAAATATTTTGGGAGTGTATTAGGAAGCTTAGCAAGGGAGAACTTGACAAGTTTTGGATCAAATTGAGCGCGATGACAAAAATCAAGAAACGAGTTAATAGCAGAGAGTTTACGATTAAGGGTACGTTTATTCTCTATAGTTGAAAGAACTTTGAAAATTGTAGCAACATCCAATTTCAAAAGAGAAGCAGAGGTCAACCTCTCAATCTCACTTAGATCATGACGATAGGCTTCCACCGTTTTAGAACTAAGTGACTTGATGACAGTGATATATTCTAAAAACGCTTCCAGTCCTTCAGATATCATTTAAACTGAATATAATGATCGTTAAAATAAATTTTATCCTCTCCAATAAACACCGTATCATGCTTCATATCAATATCATATACATCCGAAGTGAGGAGATCTTTACTTAAAGCAATCATATAACCGCCGTATTCCAATACATAAACACGATCTTTTTGAACACTAATACCAACAAAATGGGCAAAAGGAAATTTTTTCTTACTCTTAAGCTGTAATGTCGGAGTTAGCGCAATGACCTCCCCTTGTTTCGTTGTTAGCCATATACCATCTTCTGTATACGCAATATCGCGAACCTCATATTTTTCACGAACCTCTTTTTGGGAAAGCGCTAATACACTACCTCCTGTCGAAGCGACCATATTATTTTCAATCATATTCAAATAAGTGACATTATTAAAATACTCTTCTGAACCCACAATGATAGAACGCAATAACTTCTTTTCGGTAATGTTTACGATGTTAACTTTTCCATCAAGTGTTAAAAAGAGTACCAAATCTTTTAAAAACTTAGGATTTGCAATACGGGCATCAACGGCGATAGGGGCACTCGAACTCTCTTTGAACGTCATTTTCTTAGTTTCTAATGAGTACAGTGCCATTTCATTATTACCAAACAAAAGGGCTATTACATCTCCTTGAACTGTTGCTGCTACAACAGTTCGCTTAAGTTCTAAAATAATATGAGCACTAACACCATCTTGTGGTATTAATTCTAAATCATTTGTACTGTTTTGAGTGACAATCCACCCATCACAGAGATTAAGTAAGCGAAAGTTCAATGGAATCTTAATTTTGTTCTCCCCTTGTTTTGTGAGAAGAGTTCCATTTTCAAGTACCGCACCCAACTCAGAGACTTGATGCAATGGGGCACTTAAGTGTCCATTACTATGCCATTCTCCCTTTAAGTTTTCAGGTTTATACACCTCTTTACTCGAACAACCGTGAATAAAAAGTGCTCCAAAAACACTCAATCCTGCCCAAAAAAGTTTCATCATTTCACCCCGTAGTGACTAAGCATTTGTGCCAATGGATAAAGGGCTGAGTCCTCTTTTATAACTCCTAATGATGTGTGAGCCGATTGGATTTTTCCTGCTTGAATCGAAGAGACGGCCTCTTCTAAGATAGCAAATTCCTGATAGAGCCCACCTTGCTTTTTTGTATACGATTCTAATGCGTTAGTATTATTGCTTAATACTGCACTCTCATACGTTGCAATATCCGCAACTTCGGATGTACTGGCAGTTTGAAGCGTTTGAAGTGATTTAACATCCTTTTCACGCAGTGCTTTGGACAAGAGATACAATTCAGACAATGGCTTACTATTCTCCGACAACTCGTTCATTGCACTTTTATCTGCGGGATTTGAAAGAAGGGTAGTCAATGC
>JAABPY010000221.1 GCA_011391735.1 Sulfuricurvum sp.
GCGAAAACGGATGCTGAATCATTCTCATTTTTGATGATAGAAAGAGTGTCACACGTATCGAAAAGTGGCCCTTGCGTAGTGAAAAATGTATAACAAGCTTGCTCCAAATCACCCCCATTGAGTAAACCACTAAAAGCAGTGTGTCCATAATTCACATCTTCAGATGCATCTTTGAACCAATGGTTGTTAATAAGTCCAAATTGCAACTGTAGACGTGCCATTTCAAGACGATTACTCTGATGATATTCTCCGGCTTCCAAAGCAATTTTACAGCATTCATAGCCTGTTTTATAGTCATTGCAACCGGCAACGGTAGCTACCATCATACATCCTGCAGGATAGAGCATAGCATCACTAAAGCCCTCTTCTATCCAAAGACGCATCGTACGTACAATCAATATAAAAACAAAGACTGGATCGAAAAAGAAAGACGATGGAATCATACGATTCATGAGCAAAGCAATACCAAGCAAATTTGGATCTTCCATTCGATCGCTGTGGGCAAGTTTTTGGAATGCACCGGCTTGAACGTGTCCATAAAATGCAGTCAATTCCTCTTCTAAATAGTGAGGAAGATCACACTCAGGTATATCCATTCCGAGTTTTTGCAGTAATGATCGCCCTAACATCACTGCATCTTTGTATTGCAACCGATTAGAATAACTAACGATCTGAATAGATGCAGAGTCGATCATTTCTACTGCAGATTTCGTATGTACTGATAATAGTGTGTAGATATCATCGGCTTCTTCATAACGGGCTAAGCTATAAAGAATGATATGGAGCTCACGGTAAAGCCCAATGGTTTCATTAAAATTAAGCTTCCATGGATCAAAATCCAACAAATTTATGGCCGAATGCAAATAAAATTCTGCACTCTCGAATGCCCCAACTGCGCGTCCTTGTATTGCGGCATCAACAAAAAGTTTTCGTACTGTTTTGGATTCATTTTTCTCTTTTACTAAACTCACCGAAACCGCATAGTGTTCAGCCGCCATCATTTGGATATTTTCAAAGCTCGATTCTTTCGCGAAACGTCGGGCAATCTGTAAATGTAATTTTTTATGGAAAGTTTCGTCTTGTAGATTGTAAATTGCTTGCTGCATTCTATCATGACAAAATCGAAGAGTACCATCAGGATGAAGCTTTTGGAAAGAGAGAGAATCGGAAGTCAAAAGGATTCCATACTCCAATGCAGTTCTTAAACTCTCAGCCAACTCATAAGGCGAAGTACCGGTGGCACAAGCAAGCAAGCCTAATGAAAACTCGTTACCCAATGCGGCACAGTTGATTAAAAGTTCTAATATTTTTGGAGAGAGCTCATTGAGTTGAATGGAGAGAAAGTTTATGACATTATCACTCGTATCCTCTTTCAAGATGGCTTGCTCATCCCACGTCCAAAGACCTTGTTCTATATCGGGTTTAAGAATCCCTTTTCGATGTAAATGATTTAAAAATTCAATACTGTAATAAGGATTTCCATGGGTATGGGCATGAATGAGCGATGCAAGAGATTCAACGTGAGCAGGTGGTGTATGAAGCATATCAGAAATCAATAAGGTCAAATTTTTAGGATCCAAATCGGATAATTCAATAATATCTGAGATAGCACCTATAGAATTCGAACGTCTCTGCAAGATACACATAAGCGGATGGGAGAGATCTACTTCGTTATTTCGGTAGGCGCCAATGAATAAAAAAGAGTTAAGAGTATTTTCATCCACTAAAGCATTGATAAAATCAAAAGAAGCTTGATCCGCCCACTGTAAATCATCTAAAAATAACACGATGGGATGAGCAGGAGTTGAGAGTTCGCTAATTAGTATCATAAGAAGTGATCGAAAGCGTCTCTGAGATTCCAAGGATCCTAGTTCTTGTACGGGCAATTGTTCTCCGATTAACTCTTCTAGCTCTGGAAGTAATTCAAACAATGCCCCTGCATCTGTACCTAATGAGGCTTGTAACGTTCTTTTATAGGATGCAACCACCGACGCTGATTCATTAAGTAGATGTTGACACAATGTTCTAAAAGCTTGAATTGGGGCTGAAAATGGGCGATTACGTTTGTATTGATCAAATTTACCGCTAATAAAAATCCCATGTGACAATGTTATCGGTTTGTGCAATTCGTGTATGAGTGATGTTTTTCCAACTCCGGAATATCCTGATATAAAAACAGCTTTTCCACTGCCAACTTTTGCGCTATTAAACGTATTTAAGAGCTGTAATCTTTCTTGATCTCGTCCGTACAATCGGTTGGAAACGCCAAGAGACATTAAAAGATCATGTTCTCTCAGTGACACATCATTCAAAGGGTTGCCTTTCGTAATGGCGTGTAAAAGCTGTTCAAAATCATACGCTAATCCAGCGGCGCTTTGGTATCGTTCATCAGGCTCTTTTACAAGCAGTCGCGTAATGATGTCAGAGATGGGCAAAGGAATCCACTCTAAGCGTTCATGAAGGGGTATAGGGAGATTAGTCAGATGGGCATGAATCAGAGAAATAGAGTCATTTTCTTCAAATGGCGGTTTCCCAAATGCCAATGCATACAAAGTAGCACCCAAAGAGTAGAGGTCGCTTCGATAATCAAGAGTACGATTCATTCTGCCAGTTTGTTCTGGGGAGAGATAATGGTAGGTACCTAACAAGCGTGAAAGATGCTGAAATTCAGGGCGTTCTTGCACAAACGTTGTGGAGAGATCAAAATCGATAATTTGAATATTCCAATCATTAGGACGAATTAAAATATTTGCAGGATTAATATCTTTATGAATAACACCATGTGCATGGATAGATGCTAGAATACGGCTAATTTTCGAAGCGATTAGAAGGAATTGCTCTGTATTAACATTCCCTAAAAGTTCAGACTGACTGAGAGGAATTCCTCCGAAATCTTTAATTTTCAACTCATTCGTTTTAAAATCAATCAACTTCGGACATCCATCAACACCCTGCAAACGTTTTAAAATTTGTTTTTCATTTGCTAGGGTTAAAAGGGATAGCGGAGTATCATCTACTGAACGTTTGAGGATATATGACTCGTTTTCGAAATCCGTAAATCGGTAGATTTTATGATTGATTCCTTCATGTAAATCAGCTTCAATTAAATGGATGGAATCGATACTTGTCATATAAAAAAGCCTTTTATGATTTTTAAAAATATATCTTAACTAATTAATCGTGATATACAAGTTAATCTTCCCATGCCCTTCTTGAACAAATCTTGCATTCTCTTTTTATCATAACGACACATGAGGACAAAACATGAAACGCGTATACCTAGATAACAACGCCACCACTAAACTCGATCCAATAGTAAAAGTCAAAATGCAACCTTTTTTTGAGGATCTCTATGGAAATCCGAACTCATTGCACCAATACGGAATAGAGGTACGTCCGTATCTAAACGAAGCGATGGGGTATATGTATGATGCCCTAAACGCTCCCAATTCGGATGATATTCTTATTACCTCCTGTGCGACCGAGAGCAACAATACGGTTCTCAAAGGGGTCTTTTTTAAACATATCCTCACCAATCCAAGTAAAAATCATATTATTACCTCCGCTGTAGAGCACCCTTCTGTCCTTGAAACGCTCCATTTTCTGCAAGAGCACGGGGTGGAAGTGACCTTTGTTGATGTTGACCAATATGGCTATGTCAGTGCCCAGAAAATTGCAGCTGCGATTACCGATAAAACGATTCTTATATCTATGATGTGGGCGAACAACGAAACAGGGATGATTTTCCCCGTCGATGAAGTGTCTAAAATAGCACAAGAGCGTGGAGTATTGTTTCATACGGACGCAGTTCAAGCTATCGGAAAAGTAAAAGTCGATTTGACCAAAACATCCGTAGATTATCTCACTTTCTCTGCTCATAAGTTCCATGGACCTAAAGGGATTGGCGGTTTATATGTCAAAAAAGGGTGTGAACTTCCCAATCTTCTCCATGGCGGTGAACAAATGGGTGGCTATCGTGCAGGTACACTCAATGTTGCCTATATTATCGGTATGGGTTTGGCGATGAAACAATCGGTAGGGCATTTAGACAAAATGAACAGCGATGTACGAGCGTTGCGTGACCGTCTTGAAGATGCTATCTCACAACTACCAGATACTATCGTTGTCGGTGACCGTGCACGTCGCACTCCCAATACGATTCTCATCTCATTACGTGGTATCGAAGGGGAATCGATGTTATGGGATCTCAATCGTGCAGGTATCGCTGCCTCTACGGGAAGTGCATGCGCCTCAGAATCGCTTCATGCTAATCCTGTTATGAGTGCCATTGGCGAAGACTCTGAACTCGCTCACACGGCAATTCGTCTTAGCCTTAGCCGATTTACGACTGCCGATGAGATTGATTATACGATTGATATTTTTACCAAAGCAGCAGAACGCTTGCGCTCTATCTCTTCGACGTATGCCTATACGAATGAAGTGGGCTAATGCGCCCATACCGCAATATCAACGCATTGAGTTGGGGGTCATACTCATTGATTACATGTAGATAACAGTACAGTAATAGATTTGTAACCTTCATCCCCTATTATTTTGCCATTATGAAACACCAAAAAAGGGATTCCAAATGGTTAAAAAAGATCTTGACATCGGATACGATAACTGTAACACTTCAAACAATGAAAGTTTTGAGAATGTACTTGCGAAGCGCATGAGCCGACGGGATGTAATGAAAATGGGAGCAGGGTTTGTAGGAACCGCACTTTTCGGGTCATTTATGGCTGGATGCAAAGATGATTCTTCAACATCACCTGCTGCTTCAGCGGCATTGTTAGGTTTTAGTGCCGTACCAAAAAGTACTGCTGACACCATTAGTGTTCCAACAGGGTACACCTCTAAAGTAATCTTTGCTACGGGTGATCCGATTAAACTGGGTGTAAGTGCTTATGCGAATGATGGAACGAATACCGGAGATTTTGACAACCGTAGCGGTGACGATCATGATGGTATGGTCTACTTCGGTCTCAAAAATGATAACAGTGGATACGATGCAACCAACTCAAAAAATGGTCTTTTATGTATGAACCATGAATACATCAATCAAACCTATTTACATACCGCAGCAGAAGTAGCTGCCATCAATCCAGCAGCACGTGTTGCAGCACAAGTTGACAAAGAGATCGCGTCACACGGTGTTGCAATTATCAAAGTAACTGATAGCGGTTCAGGATTTGCAGTTGATAAATCATCAGGCTATAACCGACGTATCACAGGTGCTACACCCATAGCACTCAACGGTCCCGCACGCGCAAACGTGTTGGTGCAAACAGCCTATTCAACGGATGCAACAATGACACGCGGTACACTAAACAACTGTGCCGTCGGTTCAACGCCATGGGGTACATTCCTTACATGTGAAGAGAACTGGGCAGGCTATTTTAAACGTGATACTCGAACCGGAAAAGAAGCAACCGCGATGAGCCGTTATGGCGTGGGGACAACTAGCCGTTATGGATGGGAGAGTGTTTATCCACAATTTAGCGCAAGTATTACAGGTGCTGACGCAACTGCCGATTACCGTCATGTTGCCAATACACAAGGATACATTGTCGAGATCGATCCGTTTAGCCCTACCTCTACTCCAATCAAACGTACGGCTATGGGACGTTTTGCTCATGAAACAGCCTCATTGGGTAAAGTAACGGTTGGAAAACCTGTCGTATTTTACATGGGTGATGATGCTAAAGGGGAATACATCTACAAATTTGTATCGACTCAAAACTGGAGTGCGGCAGATGCTAACGGCGGATTGAGTGCGGGAGATAAATATCTCGATTCAGGGACACTCTACGCGGCTAAATTTAATGCAGACGGTACAGGTACATGGCTAAAAATTGCTATTACTGAACCCGCAATCGCAACGTATACTACCTATGCCTTTGCTGATGCAGGCGATGTTGCTATCAATACTCGTCTTGCTGCTGATGCGATGGGTGCTACTAAAATGGACCGTCCAGAGTGGTGTGGTGTTCACCCGACAACTGGTGAGGGGTACATGACACTCACCAACAACTCTGATCGAGCAAAATCTGGAAAATATGGTCTTGATGCAGCCAATCCACGCTACTATACCGATACGTACGGAACTTCTACGACGAACAAAGGAAATGTCAACGGACACATCATCCGCTGGAAAGAGACAGGTGGAGAAGGGACAGCGACAACCTTTACGTGGGATATCTATCTCTTTGGTGCACAATCGGACGCAAACGGTACTAGCATTAACATCTCAGGACTTACCGCTGATAATGATTTCTCTAGTCCGGATGGATTGTGGTTTAGTGAAGCAACCAAAGGGTTAATGTGGATTCAAACGGATGATGGTGCATACACTGACGTAACCAACTGTATGATGCTTGCAGCCGTCCCAGGAAGTGTCGGAGATGGAACCGCTAACTACAGCGTAACCAATACAGCAGTACCGACAAACGGAAATGCCGATCAGACGGTCACAACGTTTGTGGGTAAAGACGCTACCGCATCTACCCTCAAACGTTTCCTCGTTGGACCAAAAGATTGTGAAATTACTGGAATCGCCGAAACACCGGACGGCAAAACAATTTTTGTAAACATTCAACATCCCGGAGAAGAAGGAACTGCTACAGCTTTAACCAGTAACTGGCCAGCAGGGGGAACATCACGTCCCCGTTCTGCTACGGTGGTTATCACTAAAAACGACGGTGGAGTTGTTGGGTATTAATAATCCACCATCTCTCTTTCGAAAGAGAGATAGGGTTAATCACCCCACTTCTTCGAGATCTTCAGGGGCTTCTTGAACGATATGTCCGATACCACGTATCTCTAAAAGGGTGTGAACTTCCCAATCTTCTCCATGGCGGTGAACAAATGGGTGGCTATCGTGCAGGTATCGCCGCCTCAACGCATTGAGTTTTTTTTACAACCTTTTATGTCGATACATCTCTTTATCCGCAATATCAATAATAGCATTCAATTCAGATCCTTTTTTAAACAATGCTATCCCGTATGCAAAACTGACTTTAAAGCTATTTTCTTCAACTTTAAATATTTTTTTAGCGCAATTGGAAAGCATATCATCAATCTTCTTCTGAATTTCAACCTCTTTACCACTACCAAACATGACTAAAAACTCATCTCCGCCGAACCGGATGACATCTCCTCCGATCTCTTTGAGTTTATGAGCTATGTGGATTAAAATTTTATCGCCGACAATGTGTCCGAAAGTATCGTTTATCTCTTTAAACTTATTCAGATCAATCATAGCCATTATCCCGTTTGTCGACATCGTTTGTTTATCACTATTGAGATAATGGTCTTCAAACCATTTACGGTTATAGCTTTTGGTTAGGGCATCTTCGTAAATGATTTGCTGGAGCGCTTGAATCTCATCGCGTAATGCCTTGGTTTCGGCCAAAACGGCAGAGAGCTTTTTTTTGTCTTCAGACTCAATCGCTTGAATAGCCTGTTCGGCACAATTGGATAATTGAAGCACATGATGGACAACTTTTTCATCCAGCATCTCGGCATGAAGAAGCTCATCGGGCTGCAAATCGACATTGAGCGAATGGGCCTCTTCCGCATACAATTTACCGTAGTAGGAGGGAAAAACCACTTTGAGCGATTTTATTTTATTTTTAACTTTCTCGGTAATATGAATATGCTGTTCATGTATTTTTTT
>JAABPY010000222.1 GCA_011391735.1 Sulfuricurvum sp.
GGTAAAGGGGTTGCAACGGGAATGGGTGTGATGGCAGTGATGCTCCCCATCGAGACGGCCATTGCTCTTGTTGTCTGGGGAGTTGCAGCGAAAACCATCCGTATTTCATCCCTCTCTTCTATGCTAGGGCTTGCTGCGTTGGTGATTGCGTCGTTTATATTGAAGCCTGATCTTTTTCACGCCCCTGTTGTTTTTATCGCCTTTATCCTTTTTTACAAACATATCCCTAACTTTATCCGATTATTCCAAGGGGAAGAGAAACAAGTCGCATGAAAATCCTTATCGAGAATTTGACGTTTGAAACGATCATTGGAATTCTTGATTTTGAGCGAGTTACGCCCCAAAAAGTTCAGATCGACTGTATTATTCATTACCATTATTCTGAGGGTAATTTTATTAATTACGCTGATGTTGTTGCCCATATTGAGGCTACAATGGAACGTGAGAAATTTGAGTTAATTGAAACAGCTTTAGAGGTGTTGAGCCTCTCCCTAAAAGCTCTCTTTCCCTTGATTTCTGAACTTTCACTCACGATTCGCAAACCCAATATCCTCTCAAATTGCACCGTTGGCGTTCAAAACAATTTTATTTTTTAAAAAGAGTTTAAAAAGAGTTTAAAATTTTCTAAAAGTATGATATAATTGCAGGAAAATTTCGCCCCGAGGAATGTGAATGCGTATTCTGATCATTGAAGATGAAGTAACCCTTAACAAAACCCTTGCAGAAGGTCTAAAAGAGTTTGGTTATCAAAGCGATGTCGTTGAGACATTAAAAGACGGTGAGTATTATCTCGATATCCGCAACTATGACCTAATCCTAATGGACTGGATGCTTCCTGATGGAAATAGTATTGATATTATTCCTGATATTAAACATAATACACCTAAAACAATGATAGTCGTTCTCTCTGCTCGTGATGATAATGAAAGTGAAATCGAAGCACTTCGTGCCGGTGCTGATGATTATATTCGTAAACCATTTGATTTTGATGTTCTTATCGCACGTATTGAAGCACGTTTACGTTTTGGTGGTAGTAATATCATTGAAATTGACGATTTAATTATTAATCCTGAAGAGGAAAAAATTATCTATAAAGATAAAGAGATCGAACTCAAAGGTAAGCCTTTTGAAGTATTGACTCACCTTGCACGTCACCGTGACCAAATCGTTTCTAAAGAACAACTTTTGGATGCCATTTGGGAAGAGCCTGAGCTTGTTACCCCAAATGTTATCGAAGTTGCTATCAATCAAATTCGTCAAAAAATGGATAAGCCACTAGGGATCACTACAATTGAAACTGTACGCCGTCGTGGATACCGTTTTTGTTTCCCAAAAGAGATTAACTAAGGATAAAACCCTATAATACCCTTATTTATAATGGAAGGGGGTTGTTATGTTTTCGAAAAGAAGTATACGACGTCGTTTTTTAATTCAATTGATTGTCGCTTCGGCGGCACTCGTCCTTCTATTCTCCTCATTTTTGTATCTTTTTATACAACAATCTATTTACGATGAAAAACAATCTGAACTTATCAATACTGCTAAGAATATTTGCACCTCAAATTCACTCATAACCGCTCAGCAAAATGGTTCTGATCTCTTAAGTGGAATGAATGTTGAACTTATCACCCTCAAAAAAGAGGAGAACCATCTCGAATTTTATGAAGCAACGCATCTGAATAAAACAACCTCACTCATCTTGATCTACCCTTTTAATTTTGAACACTCTACCTACCTCAAAGTAAGCCGTGACATCACCCCGACCAAACATTTACTCCAGAAAATTCTCCGCTCTATTTTTCTCATCAATGCCTTTGGGTTTATCATTATTATCCTTTATGCGATTGCTTTTTCTAAAATGCTTATTGCCCCCGTAAGTGCCCTCACTCGCCGTCTTGCCAATATGAATGAGCATCTTTTACGCCCTATCCAAGTGGAAAATCTCCCTGAAGAGTTTGAACCGTTGGGGGAAACGCTCAACCGTCTTATGGGGAGAATTCAAAATTTTGTCAAGTATCAAAAGGAACTTTTTATTGGGGCAGCGCATGAACTCAAAACTCCCCTCGCCGTGATTAAACTCAAAAATCAAGTCACCCTGATCAAGAAACGCTCCCCCGAAGAGTACATAGAGGCATTGCGTATTACCAACCAAAGTGTCGATGAAATGAATAAAATTGTCGCCAATATTCTCAATATCGGTCGTCAAGAGGGGGCTCAGTTGGAGATGCCTATGGAAGCCGATATTATCCAAATTCTCAAAAAGTGGGAAGGAGATTTTGCCCTTCTAGCCCACAGTGAAAACAAAACTCTCATAACCAATTTTGAGCCAGAGAGTTTTCAGGCCGTTTTGCAAATTACTCTACTTAACCAAATTATCCAGAATTTTCTCCAAAATGCCCTCAAATTCACCCCCGATGGACGGACAATCCATTTCCAAAGCCACCTTGAAAATACGGATATCGTCATCGAAGTAGTTGACGAAGGGTGTGGGATTGATGAGAGTGTCGATCTTTTTGCCCCGTTTAAACGTCAAGGGAATAAATCAGGGGTGGGGCTAGGTCTCTTCCTTGCCAAAAGTGCTGCAGAAGCTATCGGTGCTCATATCAGTATCACGAACCGCACCGATGGAGTAGATGGGACAGTCGCACGCCTTATTCTCCCCTCAAAGCTCTATTGTTTGTTGCCCCAACGGTAATAGAGCATTTAAAAACCTCCCCTTAAGGTAGCTTTTGTTATAAATCGCTCATTATCTCTAAAATTTTAAGGTTGCCAAATGCCATTAATTATTCTCGATGAATGTATAGCGTGCGATGCGTGTCGCGAAGAGTGTCCTATGGATGCGATTGAAGAGGGGGATCCGATTTACATTATCGATCCAGATCGTTGTACCGAGTGTGTAGGAACATACGATGAGCCTGCATGTATCGCCGTGTGTCCTGTTGATTGTATCGTCCCCGACAAAGACAATGTCGAAACGATGCAAGAACTTCTTTATAAGCATAAGCAATTGACCGAAGAAGAGCTATAAATGGCGCAATGTACCGCTGTTATCGACATCGGAAGCAATTCCATGCGAATGGCGGTATTTCAAAAAACCAGCCGTTTTGCATTTCATATTCTTCACGAAGTCAAAAGTTCTGTCCGTATTAGTGAACATGCGTATCAAAATGAAGGGTATCTTCAAGAGGAGGCTATGGAGCGTACAGCTCTTGCTATTGGGGAGTTTTTATCCATTGCCCGCTCTTTTGGTGCGCGAAAGATATTATGTGTTGCCACCTCGGCACTGCGTGATGCTCCCAATGCATCTGTTTTTCTTTCCCGAATACGACGTGAACACACCCTCTCTATCAAAGTAATCTCAGGGGAGAAAGAGGCTTATTTAGGGGGGATAGCGTGTGCCAATCTCCTTCCTGCGGTTGATCAAGCAATTACAGTTGATGTGGGAGGGGGTTCGACTGAATTTAGTGTATTGCAAAACGGCAAAGTTACACAACTCTTTTCCCTCAATATCGGTACCGTTCGAATAAAAGAACTTTTCTTTGATCGTGATGACACCGCTGGAGCTATTACGTACATAGACGAGGCACTAAAAAAGCTTCCCCCATTTGATACCCATACCCTTATTGGCATCGGCGGAACTTTTCGTGCCATCGCTCGTGCCCTCATGAAAAAAGAGGAGTATCCCCTCAAAAAGCTCCATGCCTTCACAACCGACGAGAGCTCTTTTTTACGTTTTACCAATCAAATTCTCAATGCTAGTTCCAAGAAGCTTCGCTCACTCTTTATTAAACCCGACCGTTTTGACACGATCAAACCAGGAACGTTGATTTTAGAGCGAATACTCAAACATACACAAGCCAAGACCCTTATATGTAGTGGTGTTGGGGTCCGTGAGGGGGTATTTTTAAGTGATCTCCTTCGTAATGCGGGGGAGAAGTTTCCTGCTAACTACAACCCAAGTGTCCGATATTTACTCGATACCTACGCCATCCACAGCGACCATGCACAGCAATGCGCCCATCTCTCCAAACGGCTCTTTGCCCTTTTGCATATCTCCCTTGGAATTAATCCTAAATACCAATACGAACTCATCATTGCCGCCAAGCTCCTCTCTATTGGTGTCGGGGTACGCTATTATGCCCATTCTCGCCACAGCCACTATTTAGCAATGAGTGCCCTTGATTACGCCCTAAGTCATCCACAAATTGCCCTCATTTCCCATCTTTTATTGTTTAAAAAGGGAAATAGCGCATCCGATCTTGTCCCTAAAAATAGCTATGGATCACTTCTACCCGATAATGCCACCCTCGATGCCTTAAGTGCTCTTTTACGCCTCTCCCATATTCTCTTAGCCTCACGAGTCAATGCGTCTGCTCTTACTATTCGTACCGAGAGGGATGGGATTGTCATCGAGGGAAAACATCTCTATTTAGCACGGGAACAACTGAAGAATATTATTTTTCCAAAAGGGCTAACGATTACCCTTTGTGATTAAAAAAGCTCAAACAGAGCTTTTCGCTAAAACCTCTGTCCGATAGTGAACTCAAAGTGAGCAATATTATCTTCAGGTTTTGCACCAATAGGATTAGCAAACACAAGTTGTAACGGTCCAACAGGGCTAAACCATTCTAATCCAATACCATAACCACCCCGTGCTATTTCCGTCAATGACGAATCCCCAATCCAACCGTAATCGACAAATGCTGTCGCCCTCATCTTCGCTTCAGGAACCAACGGAACGCTGAGCTCAAAACTGTTCGAGAAGGTCTGAGAACCTCCGATACGCTGTAAGACCCCATTGATATAAGCAGGGTCTCCTACGGGAGAGATCGAGTAGCTTCTAAATCCACGAACCGAACCGATCCCCCCCATATAAAATTTCTCGGCAATAGGAAGATACCCTGTCTCTTGCGCATAGTTAAAGCGTGCTTTGTAGCGGACGATCAAATCCATATCGGTCAACTTTTGAAGCCCCTTATAAGCACCAAAAGTACTACGGCTTTTCCAAAAATCTGAGCTACCGCCCAATCCTGCTTTTTCAAAACTTTGTGAGAAGTTCATCCCCTCACGAGGGATATAATAATCATCAGTATTGTCGAATGTCGCAGAAACAATCACCGAGCTTTTGTCATAATTCGTATAGTACCGTGGATCAAGGGTCAATGTTGTATTGAGATCAAAATCACTGTATGCATTTTTGGAATAGTTATACCCGACATACCCATTAACATATCGGCTAAAACGATGACCCGTTCCAAGACTCAACCCTGTCGATGCAACGGTATAGCTCGTGTACATCGTCGAACTGTTAAAAACGGAAAAATTACCACTAAAGTCACTATCATTGAGGCGTGGATTGGAGACATTAAAGGAGTAGTTTTGTGTCCGAACGGAGCGTTCTAAATGGATGCCCGTGTTGATCCCTGAGCCAAAAATATTACGATCATTGACGGCAACGCTAAGCATTATACCGCCGAAGCTTCCATATCCACCCCCTAGCTGAATATTTCCTGTTGCTGCCTCTTTCGTCTGAACAATCAAATCCATCGTCTCATCATCAAGACGTTTCTCTTCGATGGTGGTGCTCTCAAAATATCCCGTTCTCCCAAGTGCATTACGGGAATCTTTAAGGTTGCTCAAGCTGTATAAGTCTCCCGGAGCAAGAAAGAGTTCCCGTCGTACAACACGATCCAAAGTGCGGTTATTCCCTGAAACGATAACATTGTGAATACGTACTTTTTTACCAGGAATAATCCGATAGACAACTTCAACCGTTTTTGTCTCCTTATCTTTGCGTAAATCGGGCTGAACTTGAACGTAGGCGTACCCTAAATCGGCAATTTTGGTTTTGATTCTATCGGCATCGTCTCGGAAAGTTTTGATATTGAATGGTTTGTTCTTTTCTAAAGCAATAACTTTGAGCAACTCTTTATCGTCAATTACCTCGGTATCTTGAAAAAGGAGGATGTCACTGACACGGAAAATATCCCCCTCAAAAATGGTGTAATTCATAGAAGCTTCATAGTGATTGAAATCAACGGCGACAAAAGGATTGTCCACTTTGGCATCCAAATAACCGTTTTGCATATAATAGTCACGAATACGTAACGGATCGTATTGCAATTCGGCTAGTTTCATTTTTCCATTATTACGTCCCCAAAACCACCCAAACGAGTCTTCCTCTTTGTTAGCAATGGTGGCATCAAACGCATCGGGATTTACCCCTACAACTCCATTATATTTCACCTCTTTGATGATGATCTCTTCACCCTCGTTAGCAATAAACTTCACCTTCATACTGCCATTATCAAGTTTTTCCGTCTCTACTTCAACCACCGAATCAATCTTACCGTCTTGGCTTAACGTCTCAACAATCCGCTTGCGGGCACTCTCAATGCGTCGTGGATCATACAACGACCCTTTTTCGATTTGAAGAAGCTTTTTCTTCGCCTCTTCATCGTTATCTTTGTACCCTTTGAGCTCTATTTTGGAGATAATCGGTTTCTCTGTGAAATGAAAGGTAACAACCCCTTGATTGTCATCAACCCATATATCATCAAAATACCCCTGATCGAAAAATGCTTTGACCGTCTTATCGACCGCTGCCACATCAAGAGGTTCACCGATTTTCACTTCATTAAGCTGTTTAGCAACCGCTTCGGATATATGCACCATCCCCTCATAGCGTATCGACTCAACTTTATCGGATGAGGCACTAAGGATGAGCGAAGAGAGCAATAAAGAGAGGGTAGTTTTTTTCAATTGAGGATCCATTGGGTTAAATTATCTCTTATTTTACCACTGTAATGGTTAATATTCCCGTAAATCTGCTAGAATACGGCTTAACAAGTAAATTAGAGGATTAGGTATGGAGATAGGAATCGTCGGACTAGGACTCATGGGGGGCTCACTTGCCCTCTCGCTGAAAAAACTCCCTTTTGTCACCTCCGTCGTCGGTAGCGATCATAACGTTGAACATCAAAGAATTGCGCTCGAACTGGGACTTGTACACGCTATTGTCCCTTTTGAGATTCTCAAAGAGCGGTGTGATGTCCTCTTTTTTGCTGTCCCTGTCGATGGGGTGATTGCCCTTTTGAATGATTCCATTGATTTGGCGGGAAGCGGTAAAACTCTTATCGATTTAGGAAGTACCAAGGCTCTTATCGTCGATGCCATCCCCCCTTCTATTCGTCAAAATTTTGTCGCCGCCCACCCAATGACAGGAACCGAACATTTTGGCCCTAATGCCGCCATAGAGGGGCTGTATACCGACAAAGTTGTCGTTTTATGTGACCTCGAACATAGTGGAGAGAAACAGCGTTCTATCGCCCTCAAACTTTTTCGCGCCATCGGGATGCAAATACAGACCATGGGGGCGCAACAACACGACCGCCACGCAGCCTTTATCAGCCACATGCCCCATATTATCTCATACGCCCTTGCCAACACGGTATTAGCTCAAGAGGAGAAAGAGAATATCCTCACCCTTGCCGCTGGGGGATTTCGTTCGATGAGCCGTCTGGCTAAAAGCTCCCCCACTATGTGGGAAGATATTTTTCGCCAAAATCGTGATAATGTTCTTGAAGCCATAGAACTGTTTGAAGCCCAACTGACGACTTTTAAAGAGGCGTTACGAGAAAAAGATTACACACGCCTGCACAAAGAGATGAAA
>JAABPY010000223.1 GCA_011391735.1 Sulfuricurvum sp.
CGAGGAGGGTGGTAATGTCTTTGAAGACAATTCCCTGTTTGGGAAAATCGTGAATATCACGGATGGAGTTCATTAAGATAGTTTTATCATCTGTCGTGAGTGTCATACAATTCCTTTGGCATTTATATTAAATGAGTGCATCAATGCGCCCTTCAAGCTCTTTGATTTTAGTTTGGAGACGGTCACTCTCCATACGATGTTTGGAGTTACGTTGCTTGAGCATTTTTACTTCGTTACGTAAGTTATTAAGCTCTTCACTCAAAATATCGACATTTCCCAATGCTCGCTGAAGCTGTATTTGATATTTTCGGATCAAAATTTCGGCTTCTTTGAGCGTCATCTTCATCATCTCACTAGAGCGTTGTTCTTTGAGGGTAATACTTTTAAAATAGAACATTTTAACAAAGAAAAAAAGGGCTCCCATGGTAACAATGGTGAGAAGTGACCACTCTAAAAACATACTTATCCTTGGATTGCCTCGATTTTATCCACACGACCGCAATGACGACCCCCTTCAAATTTCCCCGCAATCCACGCATCGATGATCGATTCCGCAACCCCTTGTCCCACAATGCGCTCTCCGAAGCAAAGGACATTGGCATCATTATGCCCCCGTGCAACGGATGCTGTATAGGCATCATGACACAATGCTGCACGAATACCATGGAAACGGTTGGCTGCCATGGACATCCCAATACCTGAACCACAAATAAGTATCCCTTGAGCGGTGGAGTCACCGAGGACATTTTCACACACTTTGACGGCATAATCGGGATAATCGACTCTCTCTTTGTCGAAAGGCCCCAAATCAATAACCTCATGTCCTTTGGAGCGAAGCAGCTCAACGGTAAAGTTTTTGAGATCAATTCCTGCGTGATCCGTTGCGATATAAAATTTCATGGTTTTTCCTTTAGTTAAGTAATACGTGAAGTAGTGCGGATGTTGGCCATATCAAAAGAGGCTCTTTAAGAGGGGTTACAAGAATGATAACAATAATAATCATCCCATACGGTTCTGCTTTGCCAAGGAGTTCTGCAATTTTGTAAATTTTAAATTTCATACTAAGATAACCAACGAAATGGGCTCCATCAAGTCCAGGGATAGGGAGAAGATTCAAAACTGCTAAAACAACATTAATAATCACAAGTTTGAAGACTAAAATATACCCAAAGATAGTTAAAGGGGAATCCCCTATCATCGGTTCACTCATCGACGCAAGAAGGACTGAAAAGAGGGTTGCAAAAAAAAGATTATACGCAATCCCTGCCAAACTCACCTGCATCATTGCATTGTATCCCCCATTACGAAGTACCGTATGGGTATTGACCGGAACAGGCTTCGCCCATCCGAATAAAAAGCCACTGCTTGCACCCAATAGCATGGGGAGAAAGTAGGTCATAAGGGGGACAAGAATGGAACCCATGGGATCAATATGAACGATGGGGTTAAGGCTAAGTCTTCCCATGCTTTTGGCGGTATTGTCTCCATATTTGTAGGCAACCCAACCGTGCATAATCTCATGACCAATAATGGCGATGAGAAGAGCAATAATAGATGCCCCAATTTCGTAGAGATTAATAGAGTTCATTATCGTGAGCGTCTTCAATAATTCGTTGATCTTGCGCTCGTTTCAAAATACCACCTTGCTCCAAATCATGAGGGGTTTTACCGATACGATCCCATCGAACTTGATAATCATCATCCAAGCTAAAGTAGACAAACCATGGTGTTCCCTCGATCAAACCATACGGAACGGCTCCCCAAAAACGACTATCATTGGAGTGATCACGATTATCACCCATCATGAAATATTGACCATCAGGGACAATAATCGGGGTGGTATTGAAAATTTCAGCAGGAAAAACACCATTATCAACGATATGATCATCGTGATGGATTCCCTCATGCTCTAGCGTATAAGGATCTTTAACCCACATTTTACCATCGATGTTTTCGATGGTGTACCCTTTGAATGCTTTTTGTGCGTACTCATTCCCTTCATGCGGGTGAAGATAGAGGATTTTGTCCATTACAAAGAGCTCATCACCTGGTAGGGCAACACAACGCTTAACATAGTGAAGTTTCGTATCATTGGGGTAGCGAAAAATAACAATATCTCCACGCTTAGGAGTGTCACCATTGATAATATGCCCATCGGTTCCCGGAATAAGGGGGATTTCCAAAAAGGGGATATGGGGGGTAGAAATACCATACGCAAATTTTTTCGCAAAAAGATGATCCCCAATCAAAAGTGAGTCTTTCATTGAGCCACTAGGGATACGAAATGCTTGGGCGATAAAGAAGATAACAAAGAGGACAATAAGTATCGTCCCCGTCCAAGAGTTAGAAAAGCGATAGGCACTGTGTGCCGCTTTGAGCATTTTTTTCTTCATTTAGATTTCGCCTCCGTGATTTTGAGCAGCTTTTAGGGTATTGGAGAGAAGCATAGCAATGGTCATGGGACCCACTCCACCTGGTACTGGGGTGATATAGGAGGTTTTGGGGGCAACAGCATCGTAATCAACATCCCCGACCAGTCGTCCATCGCTTGCACGGTTGATCCCAATATCAATAACAATCGCCCCCTCACGTACCATATCTTCTTTGATTAAGTTAATAACACCCGCCCCAACGAGGACAATATCTGCTGCCAACGTGTGTTTTTTCAGATCATCGGTAAAAATATGGCAAATTTCCACCGTAGCATTCGCATTGAGGAGTAATGCCGCCATTGGTTTTCCCACGATATTGGAAGC
This sequence comes from Sulfuricurvum sp., assembly GCA_011391735.1. GTDB lineage: Bacteria > Campylobacterota > Campylobacteria > Campylobacterales > Sulfurimonadaceae > Sulfuricurvum. The sequence continues at coordinate 2,757 of JAABPY010000223.1, forward strand.
ACCGACGATACAGCAGTTTTTCCCTTTGGGATCAATGTTGTATTCGCTCAAAAGCTCCATAACCCCAAGGGGAGTACACGGAACATACCCATCCAAACCTGTTGCTAAACGCCCAACATTATAGGGGTGAAATCCATCGACATCTTTAGAAGGGCTTACTACTTCGAGAATTTTAGTCGTGTCGATGTGGCTTGGGAGGGGGAGTTGGATCAAGATACCGTCAATATTGGGATTATCATTCATCATCTCAATGGTTTTGACAATCGCCTCTTGGGAAATATCATCGGGCATTTCATGAGTGACGGAGTAAAAGCCTGCACGATCACACGCTTTTTTCTTCATCCCCACATACGCTTGGCTTGCCGCATCATGACCTACGAGAATAACCGCTAATCCAGGGACTCTGTGAGTTCTATTTTTAAACTCTTTGGCTTGGAGCGTTACGCTCTCTTCGATCTTTTTTGCTAGAGATTTACCGTCAAGTAGTTGCATTTAGTCACCGTCAAATAGTTTTTGGGTATCATACCGACAAAAGATTAATAAGATGGTTAAAGGGTGGATTTGAAAGTACTGTTAGCTTTGTTTATGTTTATACCCCTTTATAGCGCAACCTCGTTTATTACAAAAGAGGAGTATGCGGCGAGTCTTTATCATAATCCAAGAGGTATCGGGTGCAATTTGTGCCACGGAGAAGCGGGGAAGGGGAAACATATTGCTTCCTATAAGGATAAAGGGGTTCCCAAGGTATTCGATGGAAAGCCCATTAATACTATACCTTTTCCCCTCTTTTATGAACGGATAAATTCGAAAATTATCGGAATGCCCCGTTATTATCTCACCGATGTTGAGATTCAAACCCTTTATTATTATTTACACCGTGAGGAGCTACGCCGTGCTGCTGTTAAATCCAACAGACCTAAATAACTATTATGAAGCTAGAGATTTAGAGGGGTTAAAAGGGTTGGCTATCCCCATAAAACGGCACCAAAACCCATCGCAAAATTACCGTTCGTGTATGATGCTCTCCACCCACAATGTAAAACACCTCAGTAAAATCCCAATCTTGACCGCCGAAGCCCTTATCCTCAATCTTGAAGATGGGGTGAGTATCGAGCAAAAGCCTTATGCCCTCGTGTTGTGTGCGATTGCCCTTGCGTCATATCCAAAAATTGATAAAAAGCTCATCGTCCGTGTTAATGCACTAGAGGAGGGGGGGATGGAAGAGATTGCGTATCTCAATGCGTTTATGCCTGATGCCATTCGCATCCCCAAAATTCGGACGGTTGGGGAGGTGGAGCGGGCGTTGAAGCTTATTGATGACTCTATTGAAGTACATTTGTCTATTGAGACCAAAGAGGCGTGGCTTAGTTTGGCAAGCTTAGCCATTCATCCACGCATTAAAGCTTATTATTTAGGGGTCTTAGATCTCTTTGCTGATTTGGGACTTTCTCAGAGTTTGCTCACTCCCGAAAATCCTGCCGTGGAGTATATTCTCTCCCATTTTTTGATAACCACCCGTGCGTGTGGTGTGAAACCTGTCTCCTTTGTTTATCAAGATTATAACAATGATGAGGGGCTTTTTAATTGGCTGGAACTGGAAAAAAGGATGGGGTTTAAGGCGAAGGGGGCTATTTCCCCGATGCAAAGCACGATGATTAATGAACGATTAGGTCAGCGCAAAGGGGAAGTGGAACGTGCACGAGAGATTATACGTCTTTTCGAAGAGCATGCCTCTCGTGGTATTACAGGGTTTGTGGATGAACGGTACGGTTTTATTGATGAGCCAATTTACAAGGGGGCGTTGAGAGCAGTGATAAGGTTATAGCTACCCTTAACCCTTTCTCTTCATTGTTGAGTGTTATTGTCCCGTTGAGCTTTTTGCTTATTATCATATTGGCGATATAGAGTCCAAGCCCTTTTTTATGAGCGATATTATGGGTAGTAAAAAAAGGGTCAAAAACTCTATGAAGAATTTCAGGGGCTATTCCCCCTCCATTGTCTTCTATATGAATATCAATAGATTTATCATTACACTTAAAAATAAAATTGATTTTGCCTCGATCAATTTTATTCTCTTTTTTAAGGTGGTCAATGGCATCTTTTGAGTTGTTTAAAATAGATAAAATAACTTGCTTGAATTCATTAACATCCCCATATATTTCCATAGCATCCATTTTATTTTTGGAGTAGCTAATATCAATAGCATCATTTTCAAATGTATCGATGAGGAGGGCAACAACCTCATTTATGGCAATAAAAGGGTTAAAGCTTTTGTGAGGGCTGGGGACAAAAAACGATCTAAACTGATCCAATGAGCTAGAGAGATTTTTGATCATTTCCATATTGGTTGCTATATGTTCATTTAGATACTTTTGATTGAGTTCTCCTAACTCATAGATAAAAGAGAGGCTTTGGGTAGAGAGAGCAATAGTATTAAGCGGTTGTCTCCAGTGGTGTGAAATATACAAGAGCATATCACTCATAGCAGACGTTCTGGATTGATGGATGATAATCTCCCTTTGTTGCTCAATCTCAGCTCGTAACTCAAGAGTCTCTATACTCGAGAGAAGTGTCGCTGCCATTAGGTTTATATCAATTGGTTTGGTAAGATAGTGATCTACCTTGATTTCTATGGCCTTGAGGAGATACTCTTTGTTGTCAAATGCCGATAAAATGATGGTTTGTTTATCGGGATCTATCTTTTTGATTGCTTCTAAGAGTTCTAGTCCATCCATCTTTGGCATCTGAATATCGGTCAAAACAATATCATACGCATTGCTCTTGTATTTTTCAAGTCCCTCTTTACCATCTTTAGCAGAGTCAATATTTTTAAATAATTTTTTTAAAAAAAGGAGCGTCGATTCTCGCAACTCTTTATTGTCTTCTACATACAAAAGAGTAAACGATTTGGATTTTTCTTGCAATTTTTTTAAGATATTCATATCTTATCCCTTTGTTTATGTAGTTTTGTACGACCGATCCTTAATCTAAATTATACCAAACACGATATCGAATATACGTTTTTTGTGCAGGGCGTGGATATTTGGAATAAGCTATTTCAATTGTCTCTTTGGTGGTATCATCGAGAATGGTGAAGCGACTGTTTTTAAGATAACGAAGACCAGAGATACTTCCATCAGGATGAAGATAAAATTCGATGGTATTGGTCTCATTGACACGAAGATTATCAGGAATACGTGAACGTCCATATCGATCAAGGATGGTTTGGGTAATACGCCTCATTACCTCTTGATTATCGAGAATATATTTTTGCTCCCCTTCTGAAAGCTCAGCAAATTTATCTCCATAAAGTTTTTGGATGCTATCACTAACTTTCATGCTCGATTGCGATGAGGCTTTTGATTCTGGATCCGCTTGTGAAAGGATATCATAGAGCCCTTTTTGCTGTGTTGTACGCTCTATTGTTGCTACTTCTTTGGCACTATGACGCTCAAAGGCTTTTTTGGGTTCTTGTGGTGCAGGAGGGCTAACAGGAGGAGTCTCTTTTTGCTCAACTACAGGTTTAATATTCGGTGTATGGGTTGCTCTTAGTGTCGGTGTTTTGAGTTGCTCCCCTTTGGGGATAGGGGGTGTTTTGGATATTTTTGAAATTTTATTCTCTATAGAGGCTTCTTTTTTTGATTTTAATTGTTCTTTAAGGGATACTTTAAAGCGTGATTCTTCCTTTTCTTTTTTTGAATGTGGACTAGGAGGTGTTATTTTTTCAATAAAAGTGAGTAAAAGAACAACCGTAATATGTACCAGTGCCGAAATAAGGAAAGCGTAAAAAGAAAAAGAGTTACGCACTAAGTAACTCAAATGAAATTGATTTTTCTCTTAAATCATCCATAAAAAGAGCAAAATTTTCTTCGCATAATCTCTCATCTGTCGAAGCAATAGAAATTTCTACCATAGGTTTTCCACTGTTTAGCATAGGTAGGGAAGAAAAGTCAACATCGGGATTGAGTTTTTCCATAATAGGGATCAAGGTATTTTCACTTGTTTGGGCAATTAAGGTTTTTCGGTACGTTGTAGCAGCTTTTGGGTAAAAAGTCTCCAATGCTTCCTCTACCATCGGATGGGACATTTCAGGAAATCCGGGCATAAAAAAGTAGCGATTTTCAAGGGTAAAGCCTGACATATTGTTAATGACATTGTGAAGTAGCGTAGCATTTTTAGGTAAGTGCGCCATCGTAATACGGTGAGGATATGCCTCTTGACCGAAACGTTCCACTATATCACGGCTAAACTGTTGATGGGGGAGAAGAATTCCATCGCTAAAGACTTCCGCAGCAATAGCACGGGTGAGATCATCGGGAGTAGAACCAATTCCCCCGAAGCTAAACATTACTCCATTGGGATCGTTTTTGACAAGGGTGAAAATAGAGCGGATGAGTTCTACATCATCTTTGATAATGAATGTTGAGAAGAGGGTATGTCCCCGTTTAAGGAGGGCATCTTGTATAAAAGGGAAGTGCTTGTCTCCCCGACGACCGTTAAGAATTTCCGAACCGATAATGACGGCATAAAAGTGATGTGTTTTCATAAAGAGATTATAATATCTTTTAGTAATAAAGTGGCATTATATTACTATAATAGTGAAGGGGTACATATGGGAGAGAAATACGAGTTGGTTATCATTGGGGCAGGACCATCGGGGATAGCAACGGCCATTGAGGCGTATGTGTTGGGGATGCGTAATATCCTCATCTTGGAAAAAGATGAAAATCATAATGCAACC
>JAABPY010000224.1 GCA_011391735.1 Sulfuricurvum sp.
AAATGGACTATGCCGATACAAAACTGGAGCCTCACAATCTCTCAACTCAATATATTTTTCAAGGAGAGATTAAAAAATGCTTTAGGATTATGATACAATTTTAGGAGAAATTAGGTGTTGACACAGAATTTATTACACTCCCCCCTTTTCTTTGAAGTTCCCTCTTTTGGGAGGTTCAATCCCTTTTTAAAATTCTCAACTGTATTTCTTCCATTTTCTAAACTCACCTAAAACTAACCCACGCTATACTTTTACAATGAAAACACTCTCTTCTTCTCTTTTGTCGTCATATCCTAATGTTACTGTCGCTTTTACAACCCGTCATGGAGGAGTTTCCAAAGCACCTTATACCAACGCCAACCTCGCATTTCATGTTGGAGACAATCCTATCGATGTGAAACACAATCATCGCTTACTCTCAAAAGAATTGGGCTATGACGTAGAAACTCTCATTTTTATGTCCCAAATTCATTCGGATCGCATTGTCGTCGTTGATGAGACGATGAATTTTTCTACACCGCCCCAATGTGATGCTCTAATTACAAACCTTCCCAATATTCCCCTTATGGTTATGAGTGCCGATTGTACCCCTATTCTCCTCTATGACCCAAACCATAATGCTATAGGTGCTGTCCATGCAGGGCGTGCGGGGGCATTAAATGAGATCCTCCCAAAAACAATCCATGCTATGGGGCAAGAGTATGGCTCAACACTAAAGGATATCGTCGTTCTTTTAGGACCATCCATACATGGATGTTGCTATGAAGTCAATGAAACTATTGCCAAAGATGTCATCAAAAAAGGATATGAAAACGCACTACGACACATAAAAGAAAAAGTATTTTTGGATGTAAATACGATTTTATTATCCCAATTAGAGATACTAGGGATACCAAAAGAACACATAGAAGTTCTCAATGATTGCACCTCATGTTGCCACGAAACCTACTTCTCTTATCGTGCGTGCGCACACCATACAGGACGTATTGCTGGAGTCATTATCCTCAAGATCAGTTAATTTTTTTACGTTACCAATAAGAACTTTTTCACATCACCCTCTTTGCGCAAACGGATATGAGTCACTTTACCAGTGGGGGTAACACCGTACTCTTGATGAGTTTTAGGATCGATAAAAACGACTCGATTTTTTCCGTTATGGAGACCATTATGGGTAATGACAGCATGAAGATCGGCATCATAAAGTTTATCAAGTTCTTCTTGCCGTGCATGAAGCTCCAACTCACTTTCTTTGAGTTTTTCAGAAAATAGTTTAAGAGATTCTGCCTCCGTTTTAAATTGCTGTATCCGTACCAAATCTGCTTTCATCGGCACAGCACCACTTTTTTTAGCATCGATAATCCGTTTTTGTATCAGCTTTATACGGCTATTTTTATCTTTGAATGAGAGTTGACGCGTGAAAAGCTCTTTTTGCTGTTCTTTAATGCACAATGCTTTACTACGAATATCCGATTCAAGCGTGGCAATCGATTCATGATACCTTTCAATGGCATGGGGATCAATAATAAGCTTATTCCCTTCCCCCTCGATACTTTTAATAACAATCGATTCCGAAGCAGTAATACGGGCGTTGGAGTAAAGAAGTTCGATAAAAACTTCTCTCGCAATCACTTCTCCCCCCATCATTTTTTGGATATGGACACTATCCGCCTCCACCTTCCCTGCCTCTAAAATATCGATATTTGCCTCTTTTGCTTTGAGATTACCCCGATGGAGATGAATATTGGCAACCTCACTGACATTGATTTGAGAACGCTTATGGGTTTGGGCTCCAATAGTGACTTCACAAGCTTGAATATTGGTATTACGCCCAACAGTACCTTCAATATCAAGCTTTTGGACATCAATATTAACCCCTGTTCCAACCGCATCTTTGTCCGATAAATTTTGTTTTATTTCCAAAGCGATATCTTTATCAAATCCTGTTTCAATAGAACCCGTATTTTTAAAATCTGCTGACTCAATTTTGAGGATTTGAGAAATAGTGAATATCCCATTTTTACGCTCTACGAAGCCAGAAGCCTTGGCATAAAATCGGATACTCTGTTCATCTTGAGTAGAGCGAATAGTATTCTCATCAATAACAATAGCCCCCTCATATTTGCGATTTGGTTCAGGGACGCTGATAAAATTTCCATCACAGCCCCGCCCATCTCGTCCATTTTTTGGAAAAATATACTCCAATATCAAATCATCAGGTTGCACCCCATCAATAAGACTTTTTGCCTCTTTTTCCTTTTTATAATGGAGAACTATCGAATCGTTCGTTGGAAGAACAGGGGGGAAAAATTCTCCAATTTGAAAACGATAACTTTCGCTTAATGGACCTGTTTTTTGAATTTTAAGGAGAAGTCGATTGATTTCACGATCAAGATTTTGATCATACAGTCCTATCAATAATCCATATTGAAGCTGTTTACGAACAATAGCCTCTTTAATCCACTCTTGAATCCCTTTTTTTAGAGGTATAGTCGATTTTGGATCAATAATCACCACTACTTTACTTTTATATTTATCGGTTGCAATGGTAAAGCGAAGATTAAGATAAGGGTGAGATTGCACCTCTCGAATACGGATTTCATACTCTTGCCGAAGCAAAAAGGTTAAGGAACGAATCTCATTTTCCGTTGTAATCTTTAAGAGATCATTCCCCTCCAGCTGCTGCCACTGCTCATCGACTGTCCCTTTATAAAGGGTTTCGTAGGAGAGGAGATCAAAATCGACACTTTCGATAGGGATATTTCTATCCTTTGCTGCTAAAGTTAAATCTTCCATCACGTTGGTAGAGGTTTTAATGACGGGGGTAAACATACTTATCCAATCACTCGCATAGCCAATTGCTGCGGTAAAAGTCCAAGAGACTCTTCGACAAGGTGAGTATTGCCGTGTTTGATAAAGGTATCCCCATACTCGAAGCTCACCACCCGCACATCCGTAATTCTCTCTTCAGACAGCCACTCAAGAAGGGCACTTCCCACCCCACCCATTCGGGATGAGTCACTAAAGACGAACCATTTTTTATGTTTGGCTGCCATTAAGCGCAACATCTGGCTATCCAATGGTTTCACAAAACGTAGATCCAACAATGACGGTTTCTCCTCTAAGAACGCCATCGTTTGCGTAGCACGCCCTACCCCATTGCCATACCCAATAAAGAGGGTATTACTACTATTGGAGATCAAAAGCTGTGATTTTCCCTTCTCAAAAGAGGTCGATAGAGGGAGATCGTGGGGCAAAAAAGCGCCACGTGGATAACGAATCGCACACGGATGATCATAGTGGGTTGCAAACGCCATAATCTGATGGAACGATTTCTCATCCCGTGGAGCGCAAATGGTCATATTAGGGATTAATCGTAAGAAGCTAATATCAAACACCCCTTGGTGCGTTTCGCCGTCTTCTCCAACAATCCCTGCACGATCCAGCGCAAAGACAACGGGGAGATCCATAATACAAACATCATGAATGACTTGATCAAATCCTCGTTGCAAAAAGGTCGAATAGATGGTACAAAAGGGTTTAAATCCCTCTTTTGCTAGTGCTGCCATGGAGGTTACCGCATGTTGTTCAGCAATGGCTACATCCCAAAAACGGTTGGGGTATTTCTCCATCAATGCACTCAACCCTGTACCACTTGGCATGGCCGCCGTCACCCCCACGATTTTCTCATTTTGCTCGGCTTGGTGCATTAAGGCTTCAGCATATATCTGGGTCGCTGTTTTGACACTGCTTTTACTGTTGGCAATACCACTTTTGAGATCAAAAGGGGAGACACCATGCCACTTTTCGTGTTTCCCCTCGGCAATTTCATACCCTTTACCCTTGATCGTTTGGACATGGACAAGGACAGGTTTCCCCATATTTTTCGCAAGGGTTAAAATCTCGACAAGTGATTTAAGATCATGCCCATCAATGGGACCTATGTACTCGATTCCCATCTCTTCAAACAGTATTCCCGGAGTAATAAGCTTAAACGACTCTTCAAACCGTTTGGCAAGATAATGAGCCCCCTCCCCAAAATTATCCACAAACTGCTCTGTCTTCTTTTTGAACCGTTGGTAAAAAGGACTTGCCATGGCGGAACTTAACATTCGACTAATTGCCCCAATAGGCTTGGCAATACTCATTTCATTATCGTTGAGGATAATCACCATCGGATATTTACGATCCCCCAACTCATTCATCGCTTCGTATGCCATCCCTGCTGACATCGCCCCATCTCCGATAAGGACAACGGGGAGGCGATTTGCCTGTTCATTTTTCAAAGCAATGGCTTTGGCTGCCCCTACCCCTAACGAAATAGAAGTAGAACTGTGTCCCGAGACAAAATAATCACTGGAGGATTCATCAGGTTTCGTATAGCCGCTCATCCCCCCAAACTGACGAAGAGATTCAAACGATTCCCAACGATTGGTGAGTAATTTATGGGCATACGCTTGATGGGATACATCGAAAATAAAAGGGTCTTTGGTGCTATCGAAAACTTTGTGCATCGCTACAATAATATCCGTTGCCCCCAAAGTGGAACTCAAATGTCCCCCATTGCGACTAACAACCTCCAAAATACGATCACGAATCTCCCCTGAAAGAGTCTCTAATTCACTAAGGGTATAATTTTTAATGTCCATTGTATAACCTAAATTTAGGATTCGAGCAATAAAGAACGCTTTAACCGTTCAAATCGCTTTTTAATTTGTGAGTCGATATTTCCCACATCGCTAATCGCAACAACACCACCAAGACTAATAGCACGATCAGAAAGAACCTCAACATGCTTGAGCGATCCCACTTTTTCAGAGATCAGCCCATGATCGGCAGGATTAACTCTCAACGTTATTTTCGACGCCTCATTGAGTTCTTCAATCAAAACTTCCGACAATTTAGCGGCGATTTTACCACTGTTTTCCTGTGTCTCAACCGCAATAACCTCTTTGGCAATATCAAGAGCGGTATGGGTTAACTCTTTTTGGATGGATACCAACGTAGTCGCAAACTGCGTTGCAGCATTATCCAATGTTTGAACAGACGTGGCGAATTGTTCCTGCGCTTGCGTGGTACGAATCGAATTTTGAGATTGCTCTTGCGCTAAACCTGCATTAAAGCCCTCCTCGTACGATGCTTTCTTCGCTGCTTCTAGGGCAATGGCATGTTCCTCTTGAAGCGTTTCAAGACGCATTTGCATTTTGATAACATTGGAACTCATATCATCCGCTTTTTTCAGAAGCGATTCAATGAACTCATCTTTAGAGGAGCTGTTGAGACTTTGAGGTGCTTTATCTTCCTCTCTGCGACTTGGCGGTGGCTGTTGCGACTGTAACTCTTCATTGGCTTCATGGACGGTTGCCCCCACCATCCCCGAGAGAATTTTAAACTGATACTTCCCTACCGAGTGAGCAGAGAGATTGTCTTTAGTAATCACAACATCTTCCGTCATAAGGCTTAGTCAATCATCTCTTCAGATGCCCCTAGCTCTAAGACACCCTGCTCTGCTAATGCTTGTACTGCATCAACAATTTTACGTTGCGCCGTCTCGACCTCTTTCATTTTTACCGCACCCAAGAACTGTAGCTCTTCAACAAACGTATCTTTTGCCCGCTGTGACATACACGAATAAAACTTCTCTTTAAGCTCTTCAGGAGAGCTTTTAAGTGCCAGCATAAGATCGTTTTTATCAACCGCTTTGAGAATTTCACGGACACTATTGACATCCAAATTCGCAATATCTTCGAAGGTAAACATCATCTCTTTGATCGATGCCGCAAGCTCTTGATCGAGTTGTTCGATTTGGCTGAGGGTCTCTTTCGAGACTTTTGCCCCCAAACGATTGAAGACATCGGCAACTGCACGAGGTCCCCCCACTTCGACTTTGTAGGTTGCTAGTGATTCAAGTTTGGATTCAAGAACAGCACTTACCCGCTTGATAATGGCGGGTGAAATATCTCCTAGTTTCGCCATACGAATCACCACCTCTCCCCGTAAATCTTGAGGAAAAATATAGAGTGTTTCCGCTGCTGCTGAAGGATCCATATGGGCCAAAATAAGGGCAATGGTTTGAGGATGTTCGGTCGAGATAAAGTCGGCAAGCTGTTGCGGTTTGATTTTAGAGAGGTAAGCAAAATTTTGCGCCCCCTGCATTGTTTTCGAGAGACGCTCTAATATTTTTTTGGCTTCCTCGGGTCCCAAAGCTTTATACAAAATTTCTCGTGCATATTCCAATCCCCCCGTATTAAGGTATTGATTGGATTGAATAATGGCGTAAAACTCTTCCAAAACGGAGGAACCAATAGCCTTTTCTATGGAACTATTTTGAGCAATATATTTTGAAATCTCTGTAATGGACTCCAAATTCAAGCGTGAAAAAATCTGTGCAGTCGCATCTTCACCCAATTGAATTAATAAAATTGCTACTTTTTCCGCCATCCCCATCTCATCAAAATGGGCTTGTTGTGGTTGCGTCAATGATGCCATACTCTTTTCCTCTTTTTTTATTGCCCACGCAACGGCGATGCTTCTTCATTAATTAATGCCTGAATAAGCGCTGTTATTTCATCAGGACGATCCTCAACTATTTCACGAATTTTTTCCAATAAGACATCGTATTTTAATTCATCTTCATTGAAATTTTCACCCATTCCTAGCTGGTTTTCCACTTTCTTACGCATTTGTTGCACTTTTTCGACCAAATCTTCATCCTCTTCACCGCCCAAATCCAATATAGGCTTTTCCAACTCTTCCTCTTCTCGAGTGAATTCTAACATTCGATCGGCAAAAGGGAGAATCAATTTTTTATAGGCGACAAATAATATAATACTCACAAGAATATACTTGAGAATCGGCATAAAAGGGGCAATATAGTTACTAAAAAACGCCGACGTTTTAGACGCTGCATCTTTGGGTTCTAAGGAGCCTTTCGTCCCTTGAAACTCAAAATTACGTACCGTAACGAGATCCCCTCTGGCATCATCCACCCCAATGGATTGCTTCACCAGTGACGTAATTGCATCCACTTGCGTTTGATCGAGTGCCACAAACGCTACTTCATCCCCTATCTCCCCATTTGGCCCTTTTTTGGGTTCATATTTCCCATCGACAACGACGGCGGCGGTTATGCGCTTAATTCGTGCGAACTCCATCTTCGTCGTCGAGACCGTTTTGGAAATTTCAAAGTTAGTTGTCCCTGTTGTCTTTTCCGACTTCTCCCCCGTCCCCGAACTATTAAGCTCAGGAACAGGTCCGATATTCGAAACAGCACCCGGAACGCCTCCCACCGCTGCTGGAGTAGCACCTTCATGCTTCTCTTCACTCGTTTGTTCACTGCGCACGACATTCTCAGGGTCAAACTTCTCAGATGTTGAACTTTGTTCCGAAAAATCGTACTCAATGGTCACCTTCGCAACAACACGATCTTTCCCCCCGATAAAAGGGGCGAGGACATTAATAATTTTCTCTTCTTGTT
>JAABPY010000225.1 GCA_011391735.1 Sulfuricurvum sp.
GTGACGATTATCGGGGGACGGCACATCTTAGCGGATGCCTTTGATGTCGATATGGCACTTCAAGCCGAAGAGATTATGAAAGAAGCAGGCATTACCCTCTCATTGGGACAGCATGTCTCACGTATCGTTAGTACTGAGACAAAAGCGTCGTGCGTCGAGCTGTGTGACGGATCGTGTGTTCACGGGGATGTCATTATCTTAGCGACAGGGTATCAACCCAATACCATTCTTGCCAAAGAGGCGGGATTGAAACTCGCACGCTATGGGGGGATTTGGGTCGATGAGTATATGCGCACCAAAAACAAAGATATTTTTGCCGTAGGAGATTGTTGCGGACGCCGTGATTTTATCACTCGTGACCCTTCCAAAGTGATGCTTGCCTCCACCTCTGCCTCCGAAGCACGTGTGGCTGGAAATTCGCTGTATGGTCTCAAATACCTCAAAGGATTCAACGGCACGATCGCTATTTTCTCCACCATGATTGGTGATCGTGTTTTTGCCAGTGCTGGGGTCACTGAAGCGCGGGCAAAACAGGAGAAGATCGAATACACGGTTGGATTTTTCGAGGGGGTTAATCGCCACCCTGTAACTATACCCGACGCCTCCAAACAATCGGTCAAACTCATTGCCCTCAAAAGTAGCGGTCAAATCATCGGTGGTCAAGTCATCGGGGATAAAGAGGCAGGTGAGGTGATTAATATCATCGGTCTTGCAATCGAATCGGAACTCACCGCCCATAAGCTTGTTTCGCTTCAAGTAGCGACGCAACCATTGCTTACCGCAGCCCCCACAACGTATCCGATCATCAAAGCAGCGCAACAAATTATCAGAAACTAAAGGAGAGTGAATGAATATTGCTATTTTTACCTCGGGTGGGGATTGTTCTGGGATGAATCCCGCCATTAAAACCTTTGTTGAAGAGTGCTACATGAGAGACATTACCCCCTATCTCATCTATGACGGCTTAGAGGGGCTTATCGACGATTCGATCAAAAAAGCGGAACATAGTGATGTTTCGAGGATTATTTATCGTGGGGGGACAGTATTGCGCTCCTCCCGCTCCAAACGTTTTTTCGAAAAAGAGTATCGAGTTCAAGCGTATGAAAATCTTAAACGAAAAGATATTAAAAAGCTAATTGTCCTCGGTGGCGATGGAAGTTTCCGAGCCCTTGATACATTTTATAACGATTTCGGAATCGATTTTATCGGTATCCCCTCCACCATTGATAACGATATTTACGGAACCGATTATTGTCTAGGAGTCGATACGGCACTTAATGTTATCCGTAGAGCCATTGATGAAATTCGTGACACTGCTGCCTCATTTAAGCGGGCATTTGTGATTGAAACGATGGGACGCGACTGTGGCTATTTAGCTCTCGTGTCCGCACTTACGTGCGGGGCAGAGGTGTGCATCATCCCTGAGCTTGAATTTGATCTACAAACATTGGGAGAGAGACTCAAAAAAGAGGTCCAAGAGGGTAGAAACTATGCCATCGCCATTACCGCTGAGGGATCAAACATGAGTGAAAAAATCGAAGCGTGGTTTGAGACTGAAATTGGGCTTGAATCACGTATTAGCAAACTCGGTCACATTCAGCGCGGGGGAAATCCAACGGTATTTGACCGCCTTATTGCCAGCGAATTTGTAATCAATGCACTGGATCGACTAAGCCAGACCGCCAATAACCATCACGCCATTGTCTACACAAACGGCTCTTTTGACTTTACCGATATTGATACTGTTAGTTCTGGTACCTATACGATTAAACCCCAATTACTCAAGATGGGGCAGGCATTGTGTCGATAGTCTACCCTCTTGCCCCCTGATGCTTGATTAGGGGAGATAGTACTCCGCCCCATAGTAGCGCAAGCTATACATGGCGGATACCATTTGTAATCGCCCTTTTTGGTATTGAAGTTTAGCATTTTCAACTCTGTTTTTAGCATCGAGAAGATCGGTAATCTTCCGTACCCCAAGTTCATACCCCCGCTCAAGGGCTTTTTGATACTCTTCTGCGGATTGAATTGCTTTTTGATAGGTGACAAGTGCTGATTTTTGACTTTGGATTTCATTATAATAGCGTTGCACCATACTCGAAACATCCCGCTTTTGTTGTTCCAGTCTTAAAGCACTCTCTTCCATTTGCAAAAGGGCTGTTTTCTCTTTATCTTCTCGTTGCCCCCCATTATACATACTCCACCGTACACTAACCCCCGCATATAACCGTTCCGTCTCTGTTTTACCGAAGAATCCATCCGTTGCGGTAGTCGTAGTTCCATTTAATTGCAAATCAACTTGAGGATAACGTTCTGCTGCTATAGCATCTTTATCTTTACGATACCCTTGGGAAATCAACCCTTCATACAAATGGTTAATAAAACCATCCGAAGAATTTTGTAGATAAACAGCAAGTGGTTTTAACTCTTTTTCTGTTTTGGTAGCTTCACTATCGACCGATTCAACAAAAGCTGTTTCATCCCCAATAGTAGCACGAAGCGTCTGGAGGGTAGAATTGTAATTATTTTCCATTTGTATCAAATCCGATTTTACGGTATACAGTGCTGTCTGTGCATCTAAAAGATCAGGTAATGTTGCGATCCCCTCATCAAACTTCTTTTGATACTCTTGAACGCGTGTTGTATGGTAAAGTAACTTCGACTGTGTTGCTTGGAGAGTCTTTTGACTCAACAGTGCATTAAGATAGTGTTCGACAATTCTAAGGACAAGCTCCTCTTTAGCTTTTTTGTACTCCAACTTTGTACGTGCTACATCGATTTGACTGCGATCCAAAAGACGAATATTTCGCATATTAAAAAGCGGTTTAGATGCTGTGACCCCTGTACCGTATGAGATAAATTTTTGATTGGCATCTGGAAATCTCTGATACGTCGTATTACTTTTAGCATAGCCAACATCGGCATTAGCACTCACATTAATACCATTGAGCGATTTTATTTCATTGACACGGGATTGAAATGTTTCGACAGCTTTTTCTTTGGATGCAATCAGCTGATTGTGATTCATCCCTTGAGCAATAGCCTCTTGAAGCGTTGTCGCACTTGCCACAACACTAAGCCCAAGAATTAAGGAAACCCATCGTCTCATCATCTCTCCTTAAAGGCATGAATAAGAGACATACGAACCGGATCAAAGATATAACGAGCAACACTTCGTGTCCCCAACCGCATCTCCGCTTGAACACGCATACCAGGTTCCAAAAGGACAACCTTTTCATCTTTCATCGAATCTTTGTCGATAGCAACACGGGCGAGATAATAAGCACTCCCATCTTTCTCTTGCACCGTATCCGCTGCAATCCAGATAATAGAGCCATTCACAGGATTGAAATAACGGGTTTTATACGCAGGAAAACGGAGGTAACAAGGGGTTCCTTTGTGGACAAATCGCACTTCATCGGGATCAACTTTCACTTCCGCCAAAAGTCTTGTCTCACTAGGAACAATTTCAGCTATCGGTGTCCCCGCAGGAACGACCGCCCCCACCGTTTTAAAAGAGAGCCGATTAATAATTCCGTCCACAGGGGATGTCACATATTTACGTGCCAACTTCACTTTTTCAAGGGCAATTTTTTCATTAACCACCCTAAGCTCATCACTTGCTTTACGGTATTCTGTAGCATTTTGATAGAGCATCTCTTTTTTAATTCTCGAAAAACCACTCATTAGTTCACTTTTTCGCTCTTGAAGTCGTGTTTGATTGTTTTTACTGACGGCTATTTTCCCCTCTAACTCTGCGACTTTGGATTCAAGGGATAGCACATTTGTTTTATCGACAAAACGCTCTTTATAAAGATTACGAACAGCTTTTAACTCCTCTCGTGTTTTCTCCAAAATACTCGACGCAGCACGCTCATCATTTTTAAGAGCTTCAATCTCCATATTGGCTTGATTAATCCGCTCTTGGGTGAGTGACTCATCTTTTCCCAATAATTCTCGACGGCTTGACCATATTTCCCGCTCTTTGTTATACGCTACGGGATCAAGATGAGCTCCTTGAAACTCCCCTCCCCCCTCTTCTGTTTTGAGTCGTTCCAAGATTGCTTCAAGTTCTCTTTTTTGAATACCAAGAATACCTAGATTGGTTTGATTTTCCGTCGTATCCAAAAGCATCAGAGGCGTCCCTTTTTTCACATGATCCCCCTCATGGACAAAAATCTCACGGATAAACCCCATCTCATTATGCGAAATAATTTTATTTCCCCCCTCAGGGACAATAAACCCCATAGCAACCGATCCACTACTAAGCTTGGCTACAAATATCCAAATAATAAAAGCGACAAAAATCACGCCATAGATCACCAACGAGCGTTTCATTGTTGCCGTAATTGAAGTAGGTATGGCTTCATGCGTCATTTGATCTCCTTATAGTTTTCAGCTACTTGCGCATTATTACCAAACTGTTGAACAGACCCCTCATGAAGCACCAACAACTTATCCGCATGGATCAATAACGACGGTTTATGGGTAATGACCACAATCGTCACCCCCTCTTTCTTCAACGTTGCTAACGCACCCAATAACTTCTGTTCTGCTTCATGATCGAGTGCTGAATTGGGTTCATCGAGGATAATAATACGAGGGCTTCCAAAAAGAGCTCGTGCCAATCCGATTCGTTGACGTTGTCCACCAGAGAGGTTCATCCCTCGTGAGCCCACTTGCGTCTCATACCCCTTGGGAAGATGCAAGATCATCTCATGCGCCCCAGCTAGCTGTGCGGCACGTAAAATCTCCTCATCACTTGCATCGGTAAAACGGGCAATATTATCTTTGATATTCCCCTCAAACAAAATGACCTCTTGGGGCAAGTATCCCAAATGTTGCCCCAATCGTTCGCGTTGATACATCTGAATATCGGCTTCATCGATCCGTATTATCCCCGAATATGGAGTATACAACCCCGCCATCAGTTTTGCCAATGTCGATTTCCCCGATCCGCTGGCACCGATAACTCCGAGAAATATCCCTGCTTCTATCCCGAATGTCACCCCTTTTATAATGGTCACCTCTGAGCTTGGTGGAGCATAAACAACCCGTTCGAATACAATTTTTCCCTTGGGATCAGGAAGCGTCATTTTGTTCTCTTCCCTCTTGTACCCATCCAGCTGTGCATTCAATCCATTAATTGATTTAAGGGTAAGTTTAAAGTTTTTCAATCCTGAGATAAACATTTCAAGCGGTGCTGTCCCCTTTGCTGCCAATAATCCAGCAACAATCATAGCCCCAATGGTGATTTGTGCACTCATGGCGAGATATGCCCCCACGGCGGTCATCGTAATGGTCTGAATAAGACGCATAAACTTCATCGCCGATTGCGTCGTACTGATCACTTCATTCGCCTTGGATCCATCCGCCATCGCCCGTAGTGAAATAGTCTCCCACACTTTTCGCACCGAAGAACGCATCCCCATTGCTTCGATCGTCTGCGCCCCCATTAACAACTCACTCATTTTTTGATTCGCTTCCATCGAACTCTCTTGTGAAGCCTCGATAGAGCGTGTCGTCAGTGACTCCTCCGCCAATGTCATAAAGAGCAATACCAACACAAAGAAGAGGGATGAAAATCCTAATAACGGATGGGCAAAAAAGAGGATAGCTACATACATAATAGACCATGGAATTTCAAGGAAAATAGCCAGTCCATTTTCAGCTGTCAAAAACTGTTTCACCTGCTTAAGGTCACTGGTAAATTGCAACGATACTTTATTAGAATAAGCAGCATCATGAATTCCCGCATCAAAAAGCAAACGCGAAAGCCCCAGTTCAAAACGATTGGCAACACGTACCAACACCGCCCCTCGAGTCTTATCAACAAATCCATTGAAAATGATAACAAACGCCACCCCAACCCACAAAAGCATCAAGGTTTCCATACTACGTGAAAGGAGCACCCGATCATATACTTGCAATATATACAGTGGAATTGCCAACATGGAGATATTAAGCAAAAAAGTCAACACCCCCACAATCCAAATACTAGGCTGATGAATCACCCGTAAAACAGGTCGGCTCATATAGGAACGCAAAGAAAAAGACATAATTATTTCCCACTTTTTGATTTATAAAATAAAGCAAAATTTGTTCCATATTTTTTGAGTTTATTACTAAAGAATTAGTAGAAATCTATCCTTTTTCTCTTTTTTATTAAATATTTTTTGCTATACTCCGATATAGTATGCAAAGAAGTGTAGAGTACTTTGTGTGAGATAAAGTATTTAAATAGAGAAAATTGAGGAGTTTACAATGTCAATACAACAATTAGATGGTGGCGATTTCGCAGGTTTGATTACAGCTACAACGGTGATGGGTAGCAGTGCTGCCGATATAGTTACATTGGGTTCTACTGTATCGGGGGTGTTGTTTGACCTTGGAGATGGAGTAGATAGCCTCACCCTTGCGAGTACCCTTAATAAATTAAGTGTTAAGAGTGTAGAAGAGCTAACAGGGGGTTCACTCAAAGATGACCTCACTATTAGTGCAGCAATTGAAGGGATGAGTATTGATTTAGGCGAGGGTACAGATGCCCTCACCCTTGGAATAGGTGGAACCTATGAGCTTACCCTAACATCAGTTGAAAGCCTCAAAGGTTCTACAGGTGCCGATACCCTTGCTCTTGCTTCTGTTGCAAGTGGTACCATCGATCTTGCAGGGGGTACCGATACGCTTAATCTTGGTGCTTTCGCCAATACGGTTACGGTAATGAACGCTGAAACTATCGTTGGTGGAACAACCGATGCAGGTGCCGACATCGTCACCCTCTCAGGTACTGCAAAAACTACTATCAGTGCCGTTGAAACCATCAAAGGGGGAACTGCTGCGGATACGGTTACCCTTAGCGGTGCTGACGCTACCTCTATTGATTTAGGTGCAGGTGCCGACAAACTTACCCTTGGAGCGGTTGCCAACACAATTAACATCAGCAATGTTGAAACCATTACGGGTGATAGTGGTGCGCATATTGATACCATCACGTTGGGAACTAAAATTACCGCTGGGGTTATCGATCTTGGAGGCGGTTCAGACAAGCTCACCCTTGGCAATGCTATCAATACCCTCAAAGTCTCTAATGTTGAAACGCTTATTGGTAATGCTGCCAATGATACCGTCACTTTAGGTACCGCAACAATGGGTATGACGGTCGATCTCGCTGGTGGTACGGGTGATGTCCTCGCTCTTGGCGTTGCAGGAACCTATAGCGGTCTTGTGGTAAGCAATGTCGAAACCCTCAAAGGTTCTACAGGTGCAGATACCCTTACCTTAGATTCAAGTGCTACGGGAATGACCATCGATCTTGCAGGGGGTACCGATATTCTTAATCTTGGTGCTTTCGCCAATACGGTTACGGTAATGAACGCTGAAACTATCGTTGGTGGAACAACCGATGCAGG
>JAABPY010000226.1 GCA_011391735.1 Sulfuricurvum sp.
TGTGGGGTTTCCACCAAAAATACGACGGTCGTTCACATGTTCAGAGGAGTTTGGATTGTATATTTTTTTGCGTTGCACTGTTGATCCTTTTGCCGATAATAAGTAACGAAAGCTGTCGTACCACGTCGATATTATAGGAAATAGCATTTCTCTTTCGTAGTGTGTTTATGTCATTTTAATCCCTGTTTAGTGGGTTTGAAATGTTGATAGCACTACTATTGGTTTTGGATGTGCTAAAATATAACATTAGATAATTTTGCCTCAAAAGGAAGTGGAATGAAACGCTTGATTTACAGTAGCTGTTCTTCTGAAAATGTTGATTTTAATGTCGTTGGAGAGATGCTTACCCATGCAGTAAAGCGAAATAAAGAAAAAGGGATTACAGGGATGATGGTGTACGATGGACACCGTTTTCTCCAATGTATCGAAGGAGATGAGACGGTCATTGATGCGCTGTTGGAAAAATTACGTGAAGATACACGACACCATTCTCTTCATTTTAATGGGATTGAGTTTGATGAGAATCGATTGTTTGCAAACTGGAATATGGGGTATGTCAATAATTCCAAAGAGATACATAAGATAATGCACGCTGTGACAGGAAATGAGATATTTTCACCTGAAACACTTAATTATCCCGACGCTAAATTAATCTTATGGGAACTTTCTTTTATTCTTTAAAATTCACACATCCATTCACGATAGAGCAAAGGGACATGAGAGCGTTGAAGTTTGGGATTGAGTCGCTGGGTAATGGCAACATGATCAAAAAAACGTTTCCAAAGATGTTGATAGGTCGCTTCATCTTCACTTCGTACAGGCTCTTCATAATCGTGAATGGTATGGAGTTCTAAGGTCTTTTTATCATAGACCAATGCCGTAGAGCGTTTGAGATCGTGAATGATAAAGCGTTCGTGTTGAAACCGTTTTTTAAAATGTCCTCCCATGAGTGGCAAGACATTTCGAGGTGGGGCGATTTGTGCATAGAGTGTCCCCTCTTCGAGCGTTTCAAAACGGCTAAAAGCGTTCATTTTGTGTACCGTTCGTAATGTCCGTTTTTGATACTCTTCGATTGAATAGACAAGAGGGTGGGAGATCCTCTCCAAAAGAGAGGGGTCTTTGAATCCAAGGCGAATGTAGCGAAGCAGATCATTTTCAAAAGGTTGGTCGTCGCATAAAAAAGTATGAAATACTTTGTGTTTGATTTTTGTCCCAAGCTGATTTTCGATGGCATTAAGGAGTTTGTATGCGTCGGCTGTATTGGTGGGAATGTCAAGGATTTCATCAAACAAACCCATCTCAACCTCTGTTCTCGTAAGAAAATCGGGAAGAGATTTGTCGGTATAGCTGCGCACTACGGCACTCAAAAACCCCTCAAAGCTGCTGTCATACCTCCATATCATCATAGCTCTCCGCTAATGGATGCAAAATGGTCAAACAAAGTGGGTTGGGCATTGGGCAACGGTTTGGGCAATGCTAGGAGTTTGGATTCGAGAGCTTCGTAGGTCATGAGCATTTTCTCAGGTTGTTTGCCCCCTACAGTGATGAAATAACGGGCCGTTTTAAGGGAAATTTTCATCGCAATCAAATCGGAAGTGGAGAGTTGCTTTTGACGACGGGCATGGAGGATTTTCTGAACACTTCGTGCTCCAAATCCGGGAATGCGCAAGAGGGTCTCTTTGTCGGCGCGATTGACCTCTATGGGGAAATAGTGGAGATTGCGTAACGCCCATGCAAGTTTGGGATCAAACCGTTCGTCTAAATAGGGATGCTCTTCGTTGAGTATTTCATCGACGTTAAAATCGTAAAAACGCAAGAGCCAATCGGCTTGATATAAGCGATGTTCCCGTAAAAGAGGAGGGGGAGTGGTGAGGGCTGGGAGATTTTTATCATTATTCACAGGGATGTATGCCGAATAATAGACCCGTTTGAGCATGGCTTTGGAATAGAGTGAATCGCTTAAGCGCATGATCTCCCAATCACTTTCGGGGGTTGCTCCTATAATCATTTGCGTGCTCATACCAATAGGTCTTTTACCGTTTTCTAGGGCGTAATTTTTGGCTTGCATAAGGGGAAGAAATACTTTTTCTTTGGTTTTATCGGGAGCTAAGAGCTGAAGGCTTTTGGAGCTAGGAAGTTCGATATTGGAGCTTACTCGATCAGCAAGGAGTGATGTTGCGATGATAAGCTCTTGGGAAGCACCAGGGATGAGCTTGACATGAATATAGCCGTTAAAACGATATTCGTGACGCAAAATCTGGAGGGTTTTGAGCAACAGCCCCATTGTATGGTCTTCGTTGCTGATGATACCTGAGCTTAGAAACAACCCTTCGATGTAGTTGCGTTTGTAAAAATTGATCGTTAAATCGGCGATTTCACGGGGGGTAAACGCAGCACGAGGGAGATCATTACTACTACGGTTGATGCAATAGGAACAATCATAAATGCAGTAGTTGGTAAACAAGATTTTGAGCAACGAAATACATCGCCCATCAGCACTGTACGCATGGCATACGCCACTTTTTCCTGTAGCACCCAGTCCTGTGTAGTTTTCTTCACGTGTTGAACCCGAAGAGGAACACGAAACGTCGTATTTGGCGGATTCGGTAAGAAGGGTGAGTTTTTCATCGATTGTCATAGTGCTACTTTTTTTTATTCATTGGGCAATCCCAAAAAAAAGAGATATTTATGAGCAATTTCAAGATGCTTTTCAAGCGTTAACGGATCCATCTTGTTAAGTAGGGCAAGTTGCATCGCCATTCGATGGTTGTTACGAAAACGTTCTTTGTGACGATGGAGAAAACGCCAGTACAAGGCATCCCAAATTTGACACCACGCTCCTTTTGGGTAGTGTGACATTTTTAGAATGTAATTTGAACTGCTGATATACGGTTTTGTGGTAATAAGACCACCATCACTAAATTGACTCATCCCATATACATTACCCACCATAACCCAGTCGTACGCATCAATATAATGCTGCATAAAAAATGTGTGGACATCATCAGGATTAATCTCTAGCAACAAAAAAAGGTTACCCATAATCATCAACCGTTCGATGTGATGATTGTATCCATGGGTATAAAGTTTAGATATTGCATCATCAAAGGGGAGCAATAGGCTATTTTGATTCAATAAAGCAACAGGAAGAGGGTTTGTAAACTTGAAAATATTTGCTGTTCTCATAGCAACCCCACTATCTTTATAAATACGAAGCATAAATTCACGCCATCCGATGATTTGCCGTATAAAGCCCTCTTTAGAATTATACGCAGCGTCATATTCAATGAGTCCATTCAAGAGTTGATGCAGTCCAAGAAGTCCTATATTAAGAGAACACGAAAGATTGGAGTGAAATAAAAAAGGGTTGTTACTTTCATCCATAGCATCTTGAAAATCACCAAAATGGGCAAATTTTTTCCGCAGAAAATAATCCAAATTTATACGAGCTTCCTCAAATGTTACAGGATAACAAAATGTTTCACATTTTCCTATTGTCTCAAATTTTTTGACGTACTCTTTGGCTTCATCAATGTAGCAATTCTGGAAACACAAAGGGGGAGGCTTCGAAAATTTTTTTGGAATTTTTTTACGATTCTCGCTATCCATACTCCATTTACCCATAAAAGGTTTACCCTCACCATCGATAAAAAGACCTAGCTCTTGGCGACGATGGATGTAAAATTGGTGTAAAAAAGTTGACGTATCGGGAGTATTTAAAAAATTAGGATTAGGGAGTATTTTCAAGGAATGAAATAACGTATGAATTTTGCGATTGAGATAATCATCGATAGGGTCGTAAAGTGTTATTGAATGATGTTGATATTTTTTTAATTTTTCATCATCTTCAAGATACTCAACTTCAAAACCATTCTCCATTAAATACGCTTCGTAAAATTTCATCGACGCACGGTGAAGAATGAGCTTCTGAACATGAAAACGATAATAAGTAAAAAAAAAGCGCTCTTCTACAAGAAGAATTTTATGACCACGAAGCACTTCGATAGATTCAAAAAGATGATGTGGATAGAGGATGAAATAGGATACTGAATTCATTTAATGTTTTTCATAGCTACCAAGGTCCTTGAAAGCGTGTTATTTTAATGGGCAATTTTGCGTGATGTTTAGTAGAGCGTCCTTGAACCCTTGCCCTCCAACGCCTAAAAGAAGAGGGCTTTTGATGGGACTTCATTAAGCGTTTGACTTGATTCTCAGTAAGAGAAAATTCACGCTGTATCGCTTCAAAAGGGGTTCGATCCTGCCACGCCATTTCGATGAGTCTATCAATAGTATCACTTTTTTTCTCAATTTCAATCTCTTTCACATCGTATTGTTTGAGCTCTTCAAATGTCATTTTATCCAGTATCCTTGTTTGGTGCAGGCCGATAAGCAATACTTAAAGCTGTCATACTTACCCCAATATTATAGGAGAACAAACCGTACGTTCGTAGGGTTTTTATGTCATTTTGATTTGGGTAAAGGGCAGTGTCGTGGTATAACATCCACGTCCTAAGAATAAAGTGGGGATGGGCGTTTTATTTTCTTGAATGAGTATGTGGGTGACATCCGCAATAAAAATGGTATGGTCTCCATTTTGATACGTATCGATGATAGTACATTCATAGACAAAATCCGAAACGTCCAAAATTAAATTGCCATTGGAGTCACTCAAAGAAGAAACGAGATTACAACATGATTTTCCTTTGTGTATTGTATTTAGGGTTAGTGCGTTGCCCAATAAAGTTTATTGGAGCAATTTTTCAATATCCGAAGCAATTGCCTCGGGAGAAGTGGAGGGGGCGTAACGCTTGAATACTTTCCCATTTTTATCGACAAGAAATTTTGTGAAATTCCATTTGATCGCTTCACTTCCTAAAATGCCTGTTGCACTTTGTTTGAGATATTTGTAAAGGGGATGAGTGTTTGCACCATTAACTTCTATTTTTGCAAACATGGGGAAACTAACACCGTAGTTGACACGACAAAAATTCTCAATCCCTTTTTCATCCAATGGTTCTTGTCCCGCAAATTGGTTGCAGGGAAACCCCAATACGACCAACCCTTTGGTTTTGTAACTCTTGTAAAGTTTCTCTAACCCTTCGAACTGCGGCGTAAATCCGCATCCGCTTGCGGTATTGACAACGAGCAATACTTTGCCTTTATACGATGCTAATGTTGTTTTTTCATGATGAATGGTTTCAACTGAAAAATCATAAAGTAATTGGGTTGGTGTTGCCATAAGGGTGCTCCATGTGGTGATTAATAGGATAAAGTGTTTAAAATTCACTGGGATTGACCTTTGGAAAATTGTATAAGCCGATAATACCCAAAAGAGAGGCTAGATGCTACTTTTAGGAGGTAATAGAGCCACGATTTTCGTGCGGTGTAGAGAATAATACGAAATTCATTAAGTGTGTGATACTTGGCTTGGTAAAGACAATATCGAAATACCGAATATTTATTTTTGCTACTGATTAAAAATGCTGACTTTTCGTACCTAGCAATCAAAACCATCTCTTCAATGCGATTACTAACGAGAATAGAATTGTAAGATTTAGCAATTTCAATCGCATCTTTCGCATCGAATCGCAACGGTTTGAGTTGCTTCTTTTCGTTATAGAGGTAATACATATTTATGTCCTAAAAAATAACGTTGTGTTGCATCTGGAGGGTTTTGAGCAAGAGCCCCATTGTATGGTCTTCGTTGCTGATGATACCTTAGCATAAAACACAATACTACATCAAAAAAATGACATTTTGACATATTCATCGTAGTCTCAAATTTTTGCTTTAATGCCTAGAAGATAAAGCACTGTTTTACGCACATATAAAATAATTTTGTAAATAATATTAGAGAAAAGAGTGTTCGACTGAAAGATTTTTTGCGCAAAAGCAAGAAAGCCTTTGTTGCTCATAAGTGTGTTCAGCAGCGCAAGGGCATTAACTCCTTGATAGCACCTCTTTTGGTAGATGATAATAAATCCATCGTTTATATCCATGCACCCACAGAGCAATAAAAGCTCTGCGTGAGCATCTCGGGCGTTTTTTAACTCTAAGATATAGTTCTCTTTGAGCTGAATATAATGCGCATACGCATCACAAAATGGACACTCTTGGTCATAGTATACACTCAGAAGTTCTTTCATATTCGAGTCCATTGTGGATTATAAGCTGTGATCTCTATGCTCTCGCAAAAAAGCGTATCAGGATGTTTTTCTCCTAGGCTATAGGGTTCTAAGAGTTGCAATGAATGATTGGTACATGTTGCTGTACATAGGTTCCATGGCTTATGGGAAATGGATGCCTTAAGCGTAAATCCTAGTTTTTGAGTTGTAAAATAATAACGCTCGGTCGCCCAAAAAGCAAAGGTCTCCTTATCATATATTTTTGGTTTAGACTTGACGATATAGTTCGTCTTAAATTGGAGCTTTTGATGATGAAAGCAGCTCACATCTCCGTGGTCATCATCATTAAATTTTCTAAATCGATAAGGGAGGTTGTAAAGCAATCGTGCCCCAACGACCGATAATAAACTGTCAACATCCAAAGAGAGAAAAAAAACACCTCGATCTCCCCGTTCATCTATGACATAGGTTCTTACGTTAAGTTCATGATATTTTTTCCATAAAATGAGTTCTCCAAGCCAAGGGTGACGAACATTGTGCATTTGCATTGACACAAGCCCCAACCAAGCGTGATTGTCAAAAATATCTAAAGAATATCCTTTTGGTAAAAGTGACGTAAAATAATTAGGGTCTTTGATACTGAAATGTTGGAAAAGAAGATTTTTCCACGTTTGCTTCCATGCGATGGATTTCAATGGGAATTCCTTGATTTTTAAAAAGTATATCTTTTATCCCAATGATTATGTCTCCCTTTCCTCATACCCCATCCGCTAAAAAGTATATTTTTTCATAATGCTTCCCCAGAAGCGAAATAATTCGCTTCTGGTCGTTATTAAGATTTAAAATTAGCGATTTGTTGAGTTCATGAATAAGAAGATATTGAATACCTTCAAAGCACTGAAACACCCATCTTGCTGTGGGTTTAATCGTAGGTTTTCCTTTTTGGTCTTTAAAGGTTTCATTGTGATCTTGAAGTTCTTTACGGATGCGGTATTCCAATGCGGTATAGACCATTAAACATAAAGCCATAATCATTAGAAGAGCTTCAATTCGTTCGGGTGATTTTAGAAAGATGGCATCGGT
>JAABPY010000227.1 GCA_011391735.1 Sulfuricurvum sp.
GGGTCAACCCACCCTACAAAACGTCTTGGACGTGGTGCTGGTAGTGGTACTGGTAAAACGTCTGGTAAAGGGCACAAGGGTCAAAAAGCTCGTGGAGGTTACAACGAAAAACGTAACTTCGAGGGTGGACAACAACCTCTTGCTCGTCGTTTGCCAAAAATTGGATTTACATCACGTGTTGTAAAACCAACGATTATTAATGTTGAAAAAACAAACGTAATCGCTCAATTAGAAGAGATTACAATGGAAACAATCCGTAGTGTACACCGCTTGAAAAAATCGGTTACACAAGTTAAACTCGTTGGCGCAACTGCCAAAGATTTAGCATCTAAAATCAAAGACGAAAACGTTACAACAACTGGTAAGTAATGAACCAGCAACTTGTAAACAAGATCTTAATTACGATCGGTTTTCTTTTTATCTTCCGTCTACTGGCATACGTGCCAGTTCCGGGTGTTGATACAGCAGTTATTGCTTCCTTTTTTGATCAGCATCAAGCAGACGCATTAGGTCTTTTTAATATGTTTAGCGGTAATGCCGTAGAACGTCTCTCCATTATCTCCCTTGGTATTATGCCGTATATCACCGCCTCCATTATTATGGAACTTTTAGCAGCTACTTTCCCAACGTTAGGGCAAATGAAAAAAGAGCGTGATGGTATGGTGAAATACATGCAAATCATCCGTTATGCTACTATTGTTATTACTATCGTTCAAGCGATTGGCGTGAGTGTTGGATTACAAAGTATGACGGGTAAAGATGGTGCGAGTGCAATCTTGGTCGATCCCTCTACGTTTATGTTACTAGCTGTCGTTTCGATGTTGGCGGGTACCATGTTATTGATGTGGATTGGGGAGCAAATTACCCAAAGTGGTATTGGCAACGGTGTTTCTTTGATTATTTTTGCGGGTATTGTTTCGGCAATTCCTAGTGCCTTTTCTCAAGCAATTACGATGGTCAATACGGGAGCCATGAGCTTTATATCGGTTCTTGCAATCTTAGCATTGGTAATAGCTACTGTACTAGTGATTATCTATGTTGAACTGGGTGAACGTCGTATCCCTGTAACGTATGCAAAGAAAACGATGCTTCAAAATCAAAACAAACGGGTTATGAACTATATCCCTATTAAAGTAAATCTTTCAGGGGTTATTCCCGTTATTTTTGCCTCGGCGATTTTAATGTTTCCGATGACGGTTTTATCCAGTAGTACGAATCCAACGATTCAAGCGATTGCGGATGTTCTCAACCCTAATCACTATTTCTTTAACTTTTTGACCTTTGTGTTCGTTGTGTTTTTTGCATTCTTTTATGCGTCTATCGTATTTAATGCCAAAGATATTGCCGATAACTTAAAGCGTCAAGGTGGATTTATTCCAGGGGTTCGTCCGGGGGATTCAACCAAAGCATTCTTGAATGACACAGCAGGGCGTTTGACCATTACGGGAGCTATTTATCTCGGATTGATCGCAACGTTACCATGGGTTATTGTAAAAATGATGGGAGTCCCTTTCTTCTTTGGAGGGACGGCAGTTTTGATCGTGGTACAAGTGGCTTTGGATACGATGCGTCGTGTTGAAGCGCAAGTGTATACAAGCAAATATCAAACTCTTAGTGCGGTTGGTCTTTAAAAATGGCCATTGCACTACGTAAACATGAGGAGATAGCCAAGCTTCGTACTGCGAATAAAATCGTAGCGGGGACGCTGGAACTTTTAAGAGCGCATGCCAAAGTGGGTGTCTCTTTAAAAGAGTTGGACGCAATGGGGGAGGCGTATATCCGTTCCCATAATGCCAAACCCTCTTTTAAAGGGCTTTACGGTTTCCCAAGTGCCGTATGTACCTCTCTTAATGAAGTCGTTATCCACGGTATCCCTACGGACTATAAACTACAAGAGGGCGACATTATCGGCTTCGATGTAGGAACGGAAAAGTCGGGTTATTTTGGAGATGCTGCCATTACGGTCGGTGTTGGAGAAATTTCAAAAGAAGATGAGGCATTGATCGCATGTGCGAAAGATACCCTTTATCACGCTATTGAAATTATCAATGACCGTATGCGCTTTAAAGAACTCTCTCATGAGATGGAAAAATTCATTCTCTCCCGTGGTTTTGTCCCGTTGCGCAGTTTCTGCGGACACGGTATCGGAAAAAAACCACATGAAGAGCCTGAAATCCCCAACTATTTGGAAGGGGATAATCCCAAAGCGGGACCAAAAATAAAAAATGGAATGGTTTTTTGTTTGGAACCGATGATTTGTCAAAAAGAGGGAGCTTCCAAAATTTTGACAAACGGTTGGGATGTGGTGAGTACAGATGGGCTGCGAAGCTCTCATTACGAGCATACGGTTGCGATTATCAACGGTAGAGCTGAAATATTATCAATCGTATAAAGGAATTTTATGGCAAAAGATGATGTCATCGAAGTTGATGGAAAGATTGTTGAAGCACTACCGAACGCAACGTTTCGTGTGGAGCTTCCAAATGGGCATGTGATCTTGTGTCACATCGCAGGTAAAATGCGTATGCACTATATCAAAATTCTACCAGGGGATACGGTTAAACTTGAACTCACCCCATACAGTCTTGATAAAGGGCGTATTACGTACCGTTACAAGTAGGAACCAAAAGGTTCTTACTTCACAAAACTACAGCAGTAGTCACTCACCGTTTTAACTTTTAGATTAAATGCACTGTTAGCTGGAACATCAAAACTTTGTGGTCCTACAATACTAATCCACTCCTCTGACTCTGGAAGTAAAACCTCCATCTCACCACCCATAATCTCCATAATCTCTTTATCACCTGTATTGAATGTGTATTCACCTGGAAGCATAATTCCAAGAGTTTTGATCGTTCCATCTTCAAAATGAAGAGTTCGGCTACTAACTTTACCTTCAAAATAAATATTAGCTTTTTTATCAGCAGTAACGTTGGTAAATTGTGACATGGGTATCCTTTAAAAAGTAGTGAAGAATTATAGCGGATTGAGCTCTTTTTTCATATTTTTTGGGAGATGGGCGAAGGGATATTTGGGATCAACTCTCTCTTCCTCTCCATCTTTGATGATAACTTCCAATGTCATTTCACTACGATCAAAGCTGACAAGGGTATAAACCTTATCATCTTCCATATAGGATAAACGTCGCCCTTGCAAATTCATAAAAGCTCTCTTTTTTGGTCTATACCCCATAAATTCCGTTCTCCTTGATGATTATTTTTTTTGCGTCACACAGTTTCGTCAACGCTGCTTTAAAATTCTTTTTGCTTAGAGCGAATTTCTTTTGGATTTGTTCAGCATCACTTTTATAGTTATAAGGGAGCATCCCCCCATTGTCGGTAAGCATCTTAAGAATTTTCTCGCTGGCATCGTTGGCTTTTTCTTTCCCCACTTTTTGGAGGGTGAGATCAAGTTTCCCATCTTCGCGGCGCAGTTTTACAAAGCCACTTTTGATTTGTCCTGAACGGATAGGTTCAAAAACTTCATTCGCATAAATCATCCCCTCGTAACGATCATCCACAATCGCCTTGTACCCCATAGGCGTTTTTGCGATAATCATAAACTCTACTGGGGTATTAGGATAAAAGGTCTTTGGTGCATCAATCAGTGCCGCACTGATTTTCTCGGTCCCCACGAGACGATTCGTCTGCTCATCCAAAATAACACGGACAATTCGCTTTTCCCCCACCTTGAAAGGGACTTTTTGCATCACACGTGGAATAAAAA
The DNA here is from genome assembly GCA_011391735.1 of Sulfuricurvum sp. GTDB lineage: Bacteria > Campylobacterota > Campylobacteria > Campylobacterales > Sulfurimonadaceae > Sulfuricurvum. Next base: position 3,727 of record JAABPY010000227.1, read on the forward strand.
GGTCTTTGGGCAAACCCCAATTGACAAACGCTCCGATAGCCGTAGTGTCAACAACTTCGACGAAGGCGAGTTGATTGACCATTGCTTTTGGCAGTACCGTCGAAGCAACAGGACGATCTTCACTGTCTGTATAGACAAATACGTCAATCGTATCGCCGACGTGCATAGTAGGGGTCACATACTGGTTGGGCAATAAAACATCGCTTCCATCCAACGACCGCAAAAAAAGCCCCGGAGTTGTATCTCTATCTATTGTGAGGATATTTATTTCCCCGATTTTTAGTGTTTCATTCATAGAGCGTATTATAGCGTGTTTAGGGTATAGGGTCGATATTCTTGTATGGGATTCTTTTGTGTAATTTAAGTGTAAATAAATGATAATAATTATGTAACAAATAATAATTTTATTTTATAATTATGATATAATCTTTTATTGCAAATCTTAAAACATCTTAATGATGCGAATGATTTGCAAAAACACATATATTAACAGGGATTTTATAATGCAAAAAGCATTTCTAAAAGTAGCCTTCGTAGGTCTACTATCGGTATCGTCGGTATTTGCCGCAGAAGGCAGTTTACTTTCACAGGCTACAGACGGAGCGGTTACGACAGTTAAAGTAGTGGCATTAAGCCAATCTGAGATGAATGATGTTAAAGGGGGTTTTAACGCACCCATGAGGGGAATCACTACTCAGCCGCGCTATTTGCAACGGTTAGCAGCTAATATAAGAGTTAATGGTCGGTAATGATAACAGCTAAAATTGTAGCGGAGGGGACGGTATTTACCGCCGCCTCCGTCAAAGTACATGATCGAAGCGATCAAGGACTGTCAGCTGAGCCGATATCGCTTGAGAAGTCATCCAAAGATATAAAAAATGATTTTGCATATTTGACAAATGCGTCGTCAAGTGACGGTAAACAGACCGTTGTCTTTAACGATGCCCAAAGTGGTCAAAAAGTAGCTTTAACGCTGGATAATAAAACCATAGAAAAATTAAAAACCCATTTTGGTACGGATGATGTCTATGCGAGACGTGATGGCATAGTTCGACTTGATAACAAAGCCGAAGCCTTCGTATCGGGATGGTTTGCAGACGTTGCCTATAAACGTGAAGTTCTTGGAGCGGATCAAAATAATGATGGAAAAATCAACGATCAAGAGTATAGAAAGACGAAGAGTTTTATACACGGATATATAGAGATTGACATGAATCATGGTTCTATAAGTTCAATAAACGATGTTGTTACTGAAAACTATGCCGATGGTTCTAGACTGAATCAGAACGATTATATGCAACATCTGAAAAGTGATTCTACAACACTTGATACCATTGTAGATGAGAGTCTTAATATTGATCATGATTATGATGGAAATATTGGATTGGACGAGATGCTTAAATTTGTTTATAAAACTGGTAGCACGGCAGTAGCTGTTACAAAAGATGCCAAAGATTTATTTGGAGGAAACATAGACAAAAAACTGGATAGTGCGCTAGATGGTATCATAACCAATACGATCCACAAGAAAAAAGAAACCGATGATGAAGAGAGTAAAAAAATGGAAGCACTGCAAAAGCTTATTGCTTCTGGCGGAGATGTAAGCGCGCTGAGTGCCGATGAAAAAGTATTACTTCAAAATGAACTTGCCAAATACACAAAAACAAATGAAAAATACGATACGAAAGAGCTTCAAGGTTTACAAGAAACAATGCAAAAAGTAAGAGAGTATAAAGACGGAACGAACGAAGAGAAGCTAGGGTTATATTATCAGGAACGAGGATGAGCTTTTGAAAAAAATCATAGCTCTATGGATACTGGGATGTGCCGTTTTTGCTTCTGATCCGATTACGTTGGACTCACTCTTCAAAAATCAACAGGGACTTCGAAGCATTACGACGCTTCAGTCTATATCAAGTGGCAGTTCGGATTCGTTTGCGTCGTATCCTGACCTTGTTGCTGTGAACGAGGGGCGAGCGTGGCAAGATGTAAAAAGCCTCTCGTTAACACAAACTTTTTTATATGGGCTTACGTCTAAATTTGATATTTTGACATCGGTGACAGCGAGTGCAAACCGTAGTGAGTATGTGGATGTCAGTGGCTATGGGCATAGTAATACTAATAATTTAGATTCGTTTTGGCTAGGCGGTATATATTTATTTGACAGTGTTGGGATGTTTAAGCCGCAACTAACAGCGCAAGTAGCATTGTTTCAAAAAGAAAGATTTTTTGATGAGACAGCAAATCTTTCATTGAAGTCATTGTATGTTAAAGGGGCACTCAAGAATTATTCAGATCCAGTCGTTTCTACTCTTTTTATCGGAAGTATTGCAAACACTGAAAGACACATAGGTAGATACGATATAGATAATGGAGATTTATATTTTATGGGATTTGATATGTCGGTTATTTTAAGTCCTAAAGTCTCACTTAATCTTGGGATGGAGCAACGCTATCAGACTCAGAGCAGGGTAAATGGTATAGTATCATCTAATACCGCGACTATTTCGACGATGAGTCTTGGTGCTACGTATGCGTTGGATGCAAAAAGTTCGCTTTCCGTATTTGGTTATTCCGGGGGATCATCCCGTTCTCCCGATTCGGTATTTTCTGTCTCTCTATGGCAAAAGTTTTAATTCTTTTTTTCTTATCGGTTATTTCTATTTTTGCCGATGATGAAAGTATATTCAAGGTTGTTTCTTTTGCAAAAATAAAAACAAGCGAAACAGTGCTTCAAAATTATGAAGAATCGTGCGGTGCAGCGGCACTTGCTACTCTTATGGGGCTGTTTGGTGTTCAAAAAAGTGAAAAAGATATTTTAGATAAGACGGCAAAAACAGATATGCTAACTTTTGCAGAGTTGTCAAATACGGCAAAAGAATTTGGGTTTAAATCTGAGGGCTATAAAATAGATAAAAGCGTTTTTGAAAAGCTTACATTTCCTGTAATAGCAAAGATAGAAAGAGAAAAAGATTATCCCCATTTTGTAGTAGTAATAAATCAAAAAGGTGATTTTGTAAGTGTATTAGACCCGAATTTCGGGCAGTATTTTATCTTTAAAAATGAATTTTATGGCTTGTGGGAAAAGAATCATCAAGGGCATATTCTTATTATTTCGCCAAAAATCATTAGAGCTAATCAATCATACGAAGTAACTATCCCAAGCGTAAGCTTTTTTGCAAAATAAATTTATGATATGCTTATTCCCGATACTTCTCCTCTTCAAGAACCTTGACCCGTTTTTCGAGGCGGTTATGCAAGTATCCTTGGATCATAACGATAAGGGCTAAGATGAGTTCGGTATTTATTGATTTTATAAAGTCTATCATTGGTTTTCCTTTTTTAGGGGAGCATACCGCCATTGTCAGTGAGCATTTTAAAAATCTTATCGCTGGCATCGTTGGCTTTTTCTTTCCCCACTTTTTGGAGGGTGAGATCAAGTTTCCCATCTTCGCGGCGCAGTTT
>JAABPY010000228.1 GCA_011391735.1 Sulfuricurvum sp.
GGTACTTTGAGGAAGCTGTGCAATCACCGAGTTGATACGGTTTTGAACATCCACTGCGGCAAGATCTTGATTGACACCGATGTTAAAGGTACACGTAATCGTGGCACTCCCTGGAAGGGCAGCGGCTTTGGAACTCATATACATCAGCCCATCGGCTCCAGAGATTTGAGACTCTAAGGGGGTGAGAATAGTATTGGCAATCGTTTGGGCATCGGCACCCGGGTATTGGGCACTGACGACGACCGTCGGAGGGGTGATGTTGGGCAACTGTGAGATAGGGAGACTTTTAATCGCCGCAAACCCCAAGATCACAATCATCAAGGCAATAACAGCCGATAAAACAGGTCGGTTAATGAAATATTTACTAAACATCGTTATTTCACATTCGGAATAATATCCGCCCCCGGTCGAAGTTTCGCCAGTCCATCGGCGGCAATTTTATCCCCAATGTTGACACCGCTTTGGATGAGGACATTTTCACCGCTCCATTGGGATGCGACAACGGGTTTGGCAGTGACGGTATTGTTGGCTTCAATGGCATAGACAAATTTCCCCTTTTCCCCCGTCATAAGGAGCTTTTGAGGAACATAGAGGGCATCTTTGTATTCCATCCCTTTGACTTTGACGTGGACGAATTGCCCTGGAAGGAGCTTGTGATCGCTGTTGTCGATGATGGCACGGTAGCTGATGGTTCCTGTTGTCGGATCAATGAAGGGGGCTACGAAATTGATTTTCCCTTTGCGTACTAACGTTGTCCCATCCCCCAAGGTGAGTTCAACCTCATACTCTCCATTTTTAGGGGCGATAAGTTGTCCGCTGGCGATGGCATTTTGGCGAGCAATTTTCTCATTTTCACTAAAGGTAAAGTTCACATAAATCGGATCATTTTGGTACATCGTGGTCAAAAGACTGTTTGAGCCTGCTGCGATGTACGTACCGATGTCTATTTTCGATTTGTCAACAAATCCACTGATAGGAGCTTTGATAGTCGTATAGCTAAGGTTAAGTTTCGCTTGTTCCAACGACGCTTTCGCCCCCAAAAGAGCCGCTGCACTGTTACGCTCATTGGCAATGGCACTGTCAAGATCCTGTGCGCTTGCGGCATTGGCTTGCGCTAAGGGTTTGATACGATTGAGTACCGCTTGGGCATTGATATGATTCGCATGTGCCACTTCATATCCTGCCTTGGCACTCTCAAGAGCATTTTTCAAATCAGAGGGGTCGATGGTAAAGAGGGTTTGCCCTTTGGTGACAAATTGTCCTTCCGTATACGCCCGTTTTTGCAAAAATCCCGATACACGCGCATACACTTGTACGGTATAAAAAGCTTGCGTTTGCCCTGTTGCTTCGAGAATGGCAGGGAAATTTCCTGATTTTACTTCGGTAACGGTGACGGGGACAGGGCCTTCGGGCGGTTTTTCCATCCCTTTGGCTTTGGGACGTTCACATCCTGCGAGTACGAAAAGCAGTGCAGAGGAGAGGGCTATGGCAGTGATGGGTTTCATTCGGATTCCTTTGAAGAATAATTTAAAGTTTGGCACATCTGTTTCAAGACGCGTAGGGTAATAGCAAGTTCATTTGGATCGATACCTTGGTGGAGATAATGGGTTGCTTCGCCTAAAACCTCCATCGTTGGTTTTTCGAGGCTGATTCCTTGGGGTGTGAGGGTGACGCGATTGCATCGTTTATCGTGATCGTCTGTCGCACGGGCGATAAGAGAGCGTTTTTCAAGCCCAGCTATGAGTCGAGTCACACTGGCTTTGTTCTTACCCACGAAATCGGCAATATTTTGTTGGGTAGAGATACCTTCTTTCCATAAAACAACCATTACCTTAAATTGCTCAATTGTCATATCAATTCCATTCAAGGAGAGCTGACGAGTGAGGTAATGGCGTGCGGCTATGGCGGAAAGGTTGGTCAGACATCCTAACGATTCCTCGGTCGGGCATTCGCATCGATTCATAATAGTAACTCCTAAATATAGTTGACTATGCAACTAACTTAAGCGAATTGTAGCTTTAGGGAATAAAAATGTCAAGAGATTGAGTTGAATGGGTATTAATGAAGTGAATACGTTAAGCTAATTTTTCAAAATATTAAGTAAAATGATAAGTCAAGTTTTTTAATTTATTCTATATGGTTGAGTCGATTACTAAATAGTCGAGAGTGTGTTATTGTATCTTAATCATAGTATGATAACTTATTTAAATATCCCTTTGGAGGTTATACAAAATGCAAGAGTTTTTATCTAATGTAAGTTTAAATGCGAGGGCTGAGCCAAGTCTTACAAGCAAAGTGGTCGGATGGCACGCTAAAGGTGAGACAATTACCATTAGCGAGTCCAAGGGCAGTTGGGTTAAAACCTCTAAAGGGTGGATCGACAAATCGGGTTTAACCCCTATTGTTGTCCAAGAAGTAACACAATCACCAATTGCTCCAGAAGTGCAAGCAACAACCAATGCAGAAGCAGATGCTAAAAAGAAGCTCATTAAAAAATCGGGGCAGGTTGAGAAAGCAGTAGAAGAAGATGCCGTCGTAACGGCGACAGTCGCCCAAGAACAAGCTCCAGTTACCTTAGCACCTGATCCCTCGTCCTCTTATATATTAGCTCTTGCTGATACTAGTGTTACGTCAGCAGAGGAGGGGTCCATTTCTTCTAAATTTATAGGCTCAGTAGAAGCACCTCCAAGTTTTGCTCCTGTACAAACAAGTTGGTTATCAAGTAATTGGGGATGGTTGGCAGTAGGAGTTGGTGCTGTTGGCGGCGGTATTGCGTTGGCATCAGGTGGTGGCGGTAGCGGTGATACTGCTACTAAAAGCATAACCGTTATGGATGGTCTGATTAAAGATGCTAATGTTTATATCGACACGAATAACAATGGTATTGTTGATGCTACTATTGATACTAAAATCGGTACAACAGATAGTAGCGGTCATTTAAATGTATTAGCTTCAATCGTTGCGGGTAAGTCACTGATAATAGAAGGCGGTACTGATATTTCGACAGGGTTGGCAAATACTATTAGCTATAAGGCATCTGCTGGATCGAGTATCATTAGCCCATTGACTACTTTAGTTCAAGAAATTGCGAGTCAAGCAGCAGGTGTTGGTAATGTACCAACAGTAACTCAAATTGCTGATGCTGAAACAGCCGTTAAATCAGCATTGGGACTGACGGCAGTAACAGGCTCATTATCAATGTATGTACCAAGCGTCACTGCTCCAACGGCTACTGATTTAGCTGTCTTAAAAGCAGCGATTCAGGTGGCTAACTTGGTTACTGTTAGTGATAGCGTCACAGGTATAACGGCAGAGAGTGTAGTAACGCAATTGGCTACAGCGATTAGTACTGCTGTTGCAACAAATAATCCAACCGTTGATTTAGGTAATAGTGCGACAGTTAATACGATTATTACAGCTGCAAATAATAATACTGTAGTTAATAGTTTAGTTGCAGATTCTATTGCTGCTTCTAATACGCAAGTCGCGAGTAACACCACATTAAGCGATGTGGTTAAAACGCAAACGATTGCGCAGGGGACAATTACAACCATTGTTGCTAGTAGTAACTATGGTGTTTTGGTGAACTACGATACTGCTAGTGAAGTCGGAACTATTGCCAATAATGTAATGAATTCATCGTCATTAACTATTAGTAGTGATAAAAGTGCATTGAAAGTAGGTGAGACAGCGATATTAACCTTTACTTTTTCTGCCGTACCGACGGGATTTGAAAGTAGTGATATAGTTTTGGAAAGTGGTTCGATCTCTAATTTAGTACAAAGTGCAACCAATAGCAAGGTATATACAGCCACTTATACCCCTGCGACAGATACAACAGATACGGCGGTAACGATTAAGATACTAGGTAGCTCCTATACAGTGACAGGTGCGACAACGCAAGATGCGCAAACAGCATTGAATGTAGATACATTGCCTCCAGTAGCACCGACGGTTGCTCATATTGCCAATACGCATGACACGTCTTTCGATTCAGGTTTTAGTGTTGATGCAGGTGCAAATGTTACCGTTACTATTGATGGGGTAGTGCTAGCAGATTTAACTAGTAAATTTACAAAAACAACGGTTGATGGTAAAGATATTTATACAGCTAAAACTAATTCTTTTGTTGGTTCTGAGGCTATTAGTGTTGATGCTACTATTACCGATAGTGCTGGGAATAGTAGCCCTTCAGCTACACAGGTGACGTTAAATCATATCGATATTGTAGCACCGACCGCACCTACCGTAGCTCTTGCAACCGACAGCGGTATCACAACCGATAAAATAACCAATAACGCAAACTTAACATTGAGTACCCCAGCGACAGGG
>JAABPY010000229.1 GCA_011391735.1 Sulfuricurvum sp.
CATACCGTTATCGTGACGGATACGGATGTTGCGGGTAATACAGCATCGGCAACGTTAGCCTTTACCCTTGATACAACGATTGCAACCCCAACCGTAGCCCTTGCAACCGACAGCGGTATCACAACCGATAAAATAACCAATAACGCAAACTTAACATTGAGTACCCCAGCGACAGGGGTAACTCGTAGCTACACCGTTGATGGGACAACCGCAAGTTCAACCTATACCGCTCCAACAGCAGATGGTAGCCATACCGTTATCGTGACGGATACGGATGTTGCGGGTAATACAGCATCGGCAACGTTAGCCTTTACCCTTGATACAACCGTAGGTGTTACAATAAATCCCGTAGCAACGGATGATATTATTAATATTAGTGAACAGTCAACAACTTCTTTTATTGTAACAGGAACCAATAAAGTAGGTTCTGTTACCACTCTCAACAGTAATATTGTGACCCAAACTGATACGACCCATTGGAGCTACGAACTTCCTCTTACTATAGAGATGGATAAGGAATATACCGAGATTTTAACGATTGTTTCCACAGATACGATAGGGAACATAACAACGATTCAAAAAGACGTCACAGTAGATACTTTAGCTCCAATAGCACAAACTCCTACGATTGTCAAAAATGATAATGACGTTACTACAGGTTTCAGTGTTGAAGCAGGTGCGAGTGTTATTATGACTGTCGATAGTGAAGATGTAAGTAATAAGTTTACGAAAACGTCAGATGGGTCTACGGATACTTATACCGCTAAATCAAGTCAATTTAATGGTGACGAAACTATTACTGTTAATGCGACGATAACGGACAGTGCAGGCAATATCAGCCCTTTGTCTATCCCTTTATCTATGAGTGTTGATACAACTCCTTTTGCCGCACCAACGGTTGCTTTAAGTGTAAATTCTGGTTCAACAACAGATATGATTACAAACAATCCTACGTTAATTATCAACGGCGGTGCAACGGAGGGGCATAGCTATCTTTATAGTATTAACGGTGCCGATTTTGTGGATTCTCTTGATGGTCAAATCACAGATGATGGAATGACAGGCAATGGTGTAGCGTATACTATTGCAGTTACAGATACCGATGCCGCAGGCAATGTTTCTGCCCCCGCAATGATTACCTTCACTCTCGATAACACTTTTCCTGAAGCCCCTAGTATTGCTGCTATTGCAGATAGTAATAGCTCAGGAAGTTATGATCAAGGCTTTAGTGTTACGGCAGGGGCAAGTGTTGTTGTCACTGGAACTTCAATAGATAACTTCACAAAAACAACGAGTAGTGGTCAAGATATTTATACCGCTATAGCCACTAAATTTCTTGGCACTGAAATCATTACTGTCGATGCTTCAATCACGGATACTGCGGGTAATAAGAGTTCGGCAGAACCAGTAACGTTACAACCTATTGATACAACGGTTCCTACTTCGGCTAGTATTTCTTTAGTAACTAATACAGGTGCAATAGAGGATAACATTTCAAGCGACGTTAGTGAATTAACTATTTCTGGACTATCAGATGGAACTCAAACCTATCAAATTGGTAGCAATGCTACGACGGCAGGTTCTGCAACCAAGAACGATAGCTATACCCCTCCAGGAAATGATGGTACGTATACTTTGTTAGTCAATGACACCGATCCTGCTGGAAACTTGACGACTACGTCATTTATCTTTACTCGTGATACCACAATAGCTACACCAACGATTACATTGACAACCGATTCAGGGATAAATGAGGTGGTAGGTTCAGAAATTACTAATAATGCAGGATTGACTTTTAGTACTGCAGCTACAGATGTAACACGTACTTATAGTATAAATGAGGGTACACCAACAACTAGCTATTCTCCTCCGACCATTGACGGAGATTACTCTGTTATAGTGACAGATACCGATACAGCAGGAAATACAATTTCTTCTGAGGCATTTACCTTTATATTAGATAGTACAGCTCCTTTAGCACCAACGATTTCTTTAGAAGTGGATACAGGTACAGTAGATAATGACGGAATTTCGCAAAATGTTAGTGGATTGGCAATTTCAGATCCAGAGGATGGAGTGTCACGTACGTATCAAATTGGTGCGGCGACGCCAACGAGTAGTTATGTTGCACCCACCGTTGATGGCACGTATACTCTATCCGTAAAAGATACGGATGTCGCAGGGAATTCTAAAACTACGCAGTTTATATTTACTCGTGATAATGCAATAGCTACCCCAACAGTTGTGTTATTGAATGATACTGGAATAACAACAGATAAAATTACTAATAATCCAACTTTGACTTTGAGTAGTGCTGAGGGTCTAATACGTACTATTAATAGTGTTGACACACCCTTTATAGCCACCGAAGGGGAAAATACGATTGAAATCATGGACACCGATACAGCAGGTAATACAGCTTCTACAACGTTTACATTTACGTTGGATACCCTGGCTCCAGACGTTCCAACGATCAATGATATTATAAGTGGCAATGATAATGTAATTAGTCAAAATGAAGTAGCTGCTGGTGTTGTGATTACAGGTACGGCAGAAGCGAGTGCTACTGTCGTTATTGCAGGAATTTCACCAAATGCACCAATAATGGCTGATTCAGACAATAACTGGAGTTATACGCTAACTTCGGCTAATATAGCAACCCTTGGTGCAGGTGCGCATACCCTGAGCGTAAGTGCAACAGATGTAGCCGGAAATAGTTCTGCTACTACATCGATGCCATTTGAGATTGGGTATTCGATAGCTAGCGATTCAACATTGTCACCAACTTCGGATTCAGGTGGATTTGTAGCCGATATTTACTCTGTGGCAGGAAATGCTTCATTTGATGGGACGGGTATTACAGGTACAAATAACTCAATTAAAGTATTGAATGGAAGTCTTGAGGGTACGGAGAGTTTATCCATTAGTGAAGTAAATATTTCCAGTATCGACAGTGGCACTAATCCAAACGTATCGGTCACTCTTGGTGATTATACTATTTCTGGGCTCACTCTTACAGGCAATCTCGATCTAACATTTATGACTTCAAGTAATGAGCAAAATATTACTTTAGCAAATGGTAATCAAACATTAATTTACAATGGGGATAAATCGATTAATCCTTTATTTAGTGTTTCTGGATTTACAACGGGTGATGTTATTGACTTTTCAACTCTTGGAATAACAGGGACAGATGGAATCTTAAATAGTGACAATTTTGTTTCTGCTGCAAGTGCAGTAGTAGCAGTTGATGAAAATGATTATATTCTTTATAATACGGGGAATGGACGGGTTTATTACGACGCAGATGGCAATGGTGATGGTACAGCTGTATTATTGCTCACCCTTGCAGATCCCGCAACTCTTAGCAACACAGATTTTAGAGTGCTATCAGCTTAATACAATAGGCAAAATTGGGGTGACGTAAACATTTGTTTTACGAACTCTCACATTTTAATCCAAGCTTAAAATATGTTTGGCTATAATTCGCAACTTTTGTAGACTTATAGGTAAGGAATGCTAATGTACGCAATCATTAAAAATGGTGGTAAACAGTACAAAGTTCAAGAGGGTGATATCCTCTTGTTCGATAAAATGGGACTAGATCCTAAGACTGCCATCGAAATCAAAGAAGTTCTTGCTGTGAATAACGGTGAGCTTCGTGTAGGTACTCCGTTTGTAGAGGGTGCTGTTGTTATGGCTGAAGTAATCAATGAAGGTCGTGACCGTAAAGTCGTAATTTTCAAAAAACGTCGTCGTAAAGACAGTAAAGTTAAGCGTGGTTTCCGTAGAGATCACACACGTGTTCGTATCACTGCGATCAACGCGTAATTAGTAGGAGAATAGCATGGCTCACAAAAAAGGTCAGGGTAGTACACAAAATAACCGCGACTCAGCGGGACGTAGACTCGGTGTCAAAAAATATGGTGGTGAAGTAGTACGTGCGGGGAATATCATTATTCGTCAACGCGGAACCAAAGTTCACCCAGGTAAAAATATCGGCATGGGCAAAGACCACACATTGTATGCGTTGGTTGATGGTGTTGTTTTGTTTGCACGTAAAGATAAAAAGCGCAAACAAGTTTCCGTTATTCCTGCTGCATAAATTCTCACTCTATCGGGCATTTTTTTGCTCGATACAACTACATTTTCCAAAGACCTTTATTTTTTAATGATATGTTTTTTGAAGTAAAATATAGTATTAAGATAATAATTTCTGCCTCGTAGAGGCAAGCTTCAGTGCCTTAGCGGCTAGCGTAGGCAAAGGGATTTTATCCCTTTGGCGTTTAAAATAATATCAAGGATTTCGATGTTTACAGATAGTGTAGAACTAACTCTCTCTTCAGGTAAAGGTGGGGCAGGGTGTGTCGCATTTCGACGTGAAAAATATGTCCTTCAAGGAGGCCCCAACGGTGGTGATGGCGGACGTGGCGGTGATGTCTATTTTAAAGTAGACAATAATACCCATACCCTTGCCCATTTTCAGGGGAATAAAAACCTCAAAGCCGAAAAGGGGAAACCAGGAAGCGGATCGAATATGTCAGGACGTATGGGGCAACGACTAGTGGTAGTTGTCCCTCCAGGGACGCAGGTTACCGATGTAGAGACGGGAGAGCTCCTTCTTGATCTACTTGAAGATGGGAAAGAAGTTCTCTTTTTAGAAGGGGGGAAAGGGGGACTTGGAAATGTTCATTTCAAATCTTCTACAAACCAAAAACCGATGTATGCACAACCCGGAGAACCTGAAACGGTTCGAGTTGTTAAGCTTGACCTCAAGCTCATTGCCGATGTAGGATTGGTCGGATTCCCAAATGTCGGAAAATCAACGCTCATTTCTACGGTATCCAATGCTCGTCCAGAAGTGGCAAACTATGAGTTTACAACCCTTACCCCAAAACTGGGTCAAATCACGATCGATTACGATTCGTACATTATGGCGGATATTCCGGGAATTATCGGTGGAGCATCTGAGGGAAAAGGGCTTGGGCTTAAGTTTTTACGCCATATTGAGCGAACGAAAACATTGCTCTTTATGATCGATTTAGCGTCGTACCATGAGTTGGAATATCAGTATGAAACGCTTAAAAAAGAGCTAGCAACCTTTTCACCATTGCTTGCTGAACGTAATTACGCTATTGCTCTAACTCGCGCCGATGCTATGAGCTCTGAAGAAGCGATAGAAAAAAGTCATTCCTTTTTGAAGTTGGTTGGTTTGGATGCGGTAACTAAAAGCCGTTTCGGATTTAGCAGTGACTATCCTGTTTATGAGCAAGAGAGTTTTGATGCTGGATTTTACGATAAAACGCTTCCTGCTTTTATCGTCCCTATCTCTTCAGCGATTGCTTTGAATATCAAACCGTTGACGTACGCACTTTATCAGATGGTTGTGTCGGAGCGAAAATGAAGCGTTTAGTGGTCAAAGTCGGAAGTGCCGTTTTAAGCGAGCACAATCATATCGCCCGTGATCGGATGCAAGCTTTGGTGGATTTTATCGCCAAACTTAAAACCCGTTATGAGGTCATCTTGGTCTCTTCGGGCGCTGTGGCAGCAGGGTATACACAGTTAAAATTGGATAAAAAACTCCTCTCCAATAAGCAAGCGTTAGCCTCTATTGGTCAGCCAATATTGATGAATAAATACCGCAAGATGTTTGAACATCATCATCTACTCCCCTCCCAAATTTTGGTCACTGCTGCCAATTTTAATACCATCGAAGAGTCCCAAAAAGCCAAAGATACGATTGAAACCCTTTTAGCGCACAATGTGGTTCCTATTATCAACGAAAACGATGCCACAGCAACCGAAGAGCTAGTGTTGGGGGACAACGATCAGCTCTCCGCGTATGCAGCGCACCATTTTGGAGCCGATATGCTCATTATCCTCTCTGATATTGATGCCTATTACGACAAAGATCCTCGAACCCATACCGATGCTGTTGTCCGTTCGCGTATCGAGTCTATTACGGAGGATGAGTTGATTATGGAGGTTACCCCAAATCACAGTTTTGCAACGGGTGGTATCGTAACGAAACTTAAAGCTGCCGATTTTTTATTGAAGCGAGGCGGTGCGATGTTTTTAGCCAGTGGTTTTGATTTAAGCGATGCCCACTCTTTCTTGTTGGAGGGGTCTCACAAAGGGGGAAGTTTATTTCAAGGGAAAGAAGTTTAATGACACGTATCATTTTTATGGGGACACCCGATTACGCTACCGAAATTCTCCAAACACTTATTAACAGTGAGGAGGTAGAAGTTGTCGCCGTTTATACGCAGCCCGATAAACCGGTAGGGCGTAAGGCAATTCTTACCCCTCCCAGTGTGAAAGTCTTAGCAGAACAATTTTCAATCCCAATCTTTCAACCCAATCGTTTGAGAGATGAAGAGGTCGTTAACGAGTTATTGCAAATACCATGCGATTTGATTATTGTCGCCGCATATGGACAGATTTTACCCAAAGCCATTTTGGAGTACGTCCCTTGCATTAATCTTCATGCGTCTATTTTGCCACACTATCGAGGAGCTAGTCCGATACAACAAAGCTTGCTTAACAATGATCCCCAAAGTGGCGTTACGGCAATGTGGATGGATGAGGGACTAGATACTGGGGCTATTATCAAAATTTCAACATTGGATATTGCCCCCGATGAGATGGTGGAGTCCTTGTATGAGCGGCTTACGACGCTAGCGTGTGATGTGACACAAGATGTTATACGAACATGGGATCGTCAAAGTGCTCTACCTCAAGAGGGGAGTAAAGCGACCCATTGTAAGAAAATTTCAAAATCCGATGGTTTGATTACGTTTGATGATGCCTTTGAAATTTATAACCGTTATCGCGCATTTACTCCGTGGCCGGGGATATTTACCCAATCGGGATTAAAGATTAAGTCTATGCACCTTGAAGAGGTAAAGAGTGTTGGAAATCCAGGGGAGATAGTTGCTATTGATGCTACTAGTATTGTTGTTGGGTGTACGAGAGGATCGTTACGTATTATGACCGTACAAGCCCCCTCCAAGCAGGGGACCTCTGCGGTAGCGTATTTGAACGGAAAGCGATGGGGCTGTGGAAATAATTTGGCTTGAAGAGGTCGATTCGACACAGCGCTATCTCCTCGATGGGCTTAAGAATCAGACCCTAAAAGCTCCTGTATGTGTGGGTGCAACACTTCAAACGATGGGAAGAGGGTCACGAGGGAACCAATGGATCGGTGAAGAGGGAAATTTTTTTATCTCTTTTGCCATTAAGCGAAATACACTTCCTGATGATTTGCGGCTTGAGTCCTCGTCGATCTATTTCGCCTATCTTCTTAAAGAGTTATTAGTAGAAATGGGCTCAACAGTTTGGCTTAAATGGCCGAATGATTTTTATTGTGGGGAGCAAAAAGTTGGGGGATTGATTACAAATCTTGCAGGTGATTGCCTTGTTTGTGGCGTTGGATTAAATCTCAAGCGTGCCCCTAAAAATTTCGCTGTTATCGATATAAAAATCCAAGCCAAAGCGTTAAGCGATGGTTATAGTCAGAAGCTAAAAACATTTCCGCAGTGGAAGCAGATTTTTAGTAAGTTCTCGTTAGAATTTGAAAGAAGCAAAGCCTTCTCAACCCACACCAATAGCGTAATGATTGAATTGAAAGATGCCATTTTATGTGAAGATGGTTCCCTTGAATGCAATGGACAAAGGATGTATAGTTTACGATGAGCGAAGTAATTGTTATTGCAAACCAAAAAGGGGGTGTTGGTAAAACCACCACTGCCGTGAATTTAGCCGCATCGTTAGCGGTTGCCGAAAAAAGAGTGCTGTTGATTGATGCCGATCCACAAGCCAATGCGACGACTTCATTGGGGTATCATCGTAATAATTATGAATTTAATATTTATCATGTCCTTATTGGGGCAAAGAAGTTGCGTGAGATTATTTTAAAAACAGCGTTACCAAAACTTTTTATTGCCCCCTCCAATATTGGTCTGGTTGGGATTGAAAAAGAGTATTATGATGCGGAGAACTCCAAAGGGCGTGAGCTGATTTTAAAACGGGCGATTGCGCAGGTCAAAGAGGAGTATGATTATATTATTATCGATTCTCCTCCAGCGCTAGGACCGATGACCATTAATGCCCTTTCGGCCTCTAATTCCGTTATTATCCCTATTCAATGTGAATTTTTTGCATTGGAAGGGTTGGCACAGTTACTCAATACGGTGAAATTAGTGCGCAAAACGATCAATCCAAAACTAACCATTCGAGGCTTCTTACCGACGATGTACAGTTCACAAAATAATCTTTCCCGACAAGTATTCGCTGATTTACAGCAACATTTTGAAGGGAAGCTTTTTAAATCGAGTGAGGAGAATTTTATTGTTATCCCTCGTAATGTTAAACTTGCAGAGTCTCCGAGTTTTGGTAAACCTGCTATTTTGTACGATGTAAAATCAACAGGTTCTGTCGCATATCAAGATTTAGCACTTGCTATTATTGCATAAGGGGAGTGTATGGCAAAACCATCGGTATTAGGTAGGGGTCTTGGGGCGTTATTGAGTGAAATTGAAGAGGCGTACGACAATGAGCTTCCCAAAAAAAGTGGCGTTGATGAGCTTGCAATCTCTAGTATCCGCCCCAATCCCTTTCAGCCACGAAAACATTTTGATCCTGAATCGTTAGCCCAACTGAGTGAATCGATCAAGAGTCACGGACTATTACAGCCCATAGTGGTCAAAGAAGATGTTGATGGATATGTCCTTATCGCAGGTGAGCGACGCTTACGTGCTAGTAAGCTTGCCAAGCTACCAACAATTAAAGCCATTATTGTAACGGTAAGTAATAATGAGATGCGCGAGCATGCTCTTATTGAAAATATTCAGCGTGATGAACTCAATGTAATTGATTTAGCACAAGCGTACCAAGAACTCATTGAAATTCATGAATTGACCCATGAACAGCTTTCCCAAACCGTCTATAAAAGTCGTGCACAAATAACCAATACCCTTCGTTTATTGCAATTGAATGAAAAAGGGCAAAAAGCACTTGTCGAGGGTAAAATTAGTGCGGGGCACGCCAAGGTGATAATTGCATTGGAACCACAGGAACAATCATTAATTATTGATTCCATCATTGGACAGAAATTAAGTGTCCGAGATGTAGAGCAAATGGTGAAGAAAATAAAGAACAATGATGAGATGCATTCGCCAAAAATAGAGAAGTCACCTCAGTTTGATTTTAAAAAGCTACACACCCTTTTGGGGGAGATGGGGCTAAAATCATCCAACAAAGGATCAAAATTTACCATTGATTTTGAGACGAATGGACAAATAGCTACATTTTTAACCACTCTTTCTTCATAAAATGGCTCATTTAACTGTCCCTTCAATTTAAGAGTTGTATAATCACGTAACTTTTAGGAGGTGGTATGTTAGATATAAGTCCGATGCTGTTAGTCAGCACACTGATTGTCTTCCTGGTCCTTATTGCCGCCCTGAATAGTTTGCTTTACAAACCTCTTTTCAGTTATATGGAAAAACGGGATGCAGATATTAAAAAAGATCTTGATGAAGTTGGAAACAACGACGCTGAGATTGCTGCATTTCACGCAACTGCTGAAAAGATCGTCAGTGATGGCAAGCTTCAGGCGAATGCAATGAGAGAAAAAGTTGTTGCTGAGGCCAAAAGTGCGGCTGCAAGTAAGCTTGAAACCAAGCGTGCTGAACTGGCAAGAGAATATGCACAGTTCGAAGAGGCAATGTTGGAAGAACGTTCTCGTTTAAATGGTGTTCTTCGTTTAGAGGTTCCTAGTTTTCAAGCTGCTGTTACAGCAAAACTTAATCAGATTTAAGGAGAGTATATGGGTAAAATAGTAATAACCGTATTAATGCTCGGTGTATATCTCTTTGGGTCTGATGCAACACATGAAGCTTCAACAGATATAGTACAACGAACCGTCAACTTTCTGATATTTGCGGGTATTCTTTACTATCTTTTGGCAGAGCCACTCAAAAATTATTTTGGTGGACGAACGGCAGGGATTGCAGGAGAGCTTGAAAAAGTTCAAGAGCGTCTTCGTGAGTCAAAACGTCTTAAGGAAGCCGCAGAGCAAAAAATTGATGAAGCAAACCGTTTTGTCAGTGAGCTTATGGAAAGTACAAAAAAAGAGTGCAAAATTTTGAGTGATAAAATTAGTGCTCAGTGTGATCAAGATAGTGATGTGATGCAAAAGCAAAGTAATGGTTTGATGGAACTTGAAAAACGTCAAATGGTACGTAATGTCGTTAACGATGTTATGAATGACGTTATGGTTGCGAGTGATACTGCTATGGGTAGTAATGCCATGGTGGATATTTTGAAAAAGAAGGTGGCGTAAATGAAGCATGAAAAAATTGCAAAACGTTACGTTCAATCGCTTGTTGATCTTTTGGATGACGCTTCATTGGGTAATGCTTGTGAACTTTTTAACGTTATCTCGACTGCTTTTGATGATTCAAAATTTCTTCAAATTATGAATAGCAATGATATTCTCGTTGATGTAAAGACAACATTGATCCTTGAAATGGTCAAGAGTGTTGAAAGTCAAGAGATTAATAACTTTATTAAGCTTTTAGGAGAAAATGGGCGCTTGTCTTTGATTCCTGCAGTTGCAAAAGAGTTAACAAGAGAAATCGCTTCTCTTAAACGGGTGTACAATGGTCGTATTTATGCAACTGGGCCAATGGATCAAGCTTCCATTGATACGATTGCAACTGATTTGGGCAAAAAAATGGGTGCAACAATCTCATTGCAATATCTCCCTTCAGATACGGATGGTGTACGCGTCGAAGTAGATGGTCTCAATGTTGAGATAGATTTTTCAAAAAATCGCCTTAATGCTCAAATGATTGAGCACATTTTAAAAGCAATTTAACCCCCGCGAAAGGAGAAACTAGTGGTAGCAAAAATACAAGCAGACGAAATCAGTTCAATCATCAAAGAGCGAATTGAGAATTTCGAACTTAATGTTGATATTAATGAAACTGGTAAAATCGTCTCATATGGAGATGGCATTGCCCAAGTATACGGCTTGAACAATATTATGGCCGGTGAAATGGTTGAATTCGAAGACGGGACGCAAGGTCTTGTTATGAACCTTGAAGAAAGCAGTGTTGGTATCGTTGTTCTTGGACGTGCTAAAGCGCTTCGTGAAGGTATGAGCGTTAAGCGTCTTGGGAAATTATTAAAAGTTCCTGTTGGAGATGCGCTTCTTGGTCGTGTTGTTAATGCAATGGGTGAGCCTATCGATGGTAAAGGGCCTATTGAAACAACAGAGAGTCGTTTTGTTGAAGAAAAAGCCCCTGGGATTATGGCACGTAAATCGGTTCATGAACCAATGGCAACAGGGATCAAATCGATTGACTGTCTTGTTCCAATCGGGCGTGGTCAACGTGAGTTAATCATCGGTGACCGTCAAACAGGTAAAACTACCGTTGCACTTGACGCTATCATGAATCAAAAAGGTAACGGTGTTATCTGTATTTATGTTGCAATTGGTCAAAAAGAGTCAACGGTTGCGCAAGTTATCCGTCGTCTTGAAGAAGCGGGCGCAATGGAATATACAATCATCGTTTCAGCATCAGCTTCAGAAGCAGCAGCACTACAATTTCTTGCACCCTATACAGGTGTAACAATGGGTGAATATTTCCGTGATTCAGCACGTCATGGTTTGATCGTTTATGATGATCTCTCTAAGCACGCTGTAGCCTACCGTGAAATGTCATTGATCCTTCGTCGCCCTCCGGGTCGTGAAGCGTATCCAGGGGATGTTTTCTATATTCACTCACGTTTGTTAGAGCGTGCAGCGAAATTGAATGATGAATTGGGTGCAGGTTCTTTGACGGCTCTTCCAATCATTGAAACTCAAGCGGGTGACGTTGCGGCGTATATTCCTACTAACGTTATTTCCATCACAGATGGTCAAATTTTCTTGGAAACGGATTTGTTCAATGCAGGTATTCGTCCAGCGATCAACGTAGGACTTTCAGTCTCTCGTGTTGGTGGTGCTGCACAAATTAAAGCAACCAAGCAAGTAGCAGGAACCTTGCGTCTTGATTTGGCACAATACCGTGAGCTTCAAGCGTTTGCCCAGTTTGCTTCGGATTTGGATGAAGTAAGCCGTAAACAACTTGAGCGTGGTCAACGTATGGTGGAAGTATTAAAACAACCTCCGTATTCACCAATTCCAGCGGAAAAACAAGCGTTGATTATTTTTGCGGGTAATGAAGGGTATCTTGATAATCTTCCTGCTTCAGCGGTTGTTAAATTTGAAGCAGATCTTTATCCATTTATCGATGCGAGCTATCCACAAATTCTCGAAAACATCCGTTCGACATCAAAAATTGATGATGCAACGATGGCAATGATGAAAAAAGCGATCGAAGAGTTCAAAACTACTTTCGTTCAAGCATAAGGATCTTTTATGGCTAACTTGAAAGAGATTCAACGACAGATCAAGAGCGTTTCGAACACGCAAAAAACAACGCGTGCGATGAAATTAGTCTCTACGGCGAAACTTCGCCGTGCAGAAGAGCTCGCGAAACGTTCACGTCTGTTTGCCCAAAAAACGAATCAAGTCATAGCTGAAATCGCAAGTCGTATCCATTGTAATAAAATTGGTGGGATTCAAAACCGCTGTTTTGTACAAAACGATGCGCCAGAAACGATCGACATTATTTTTGTAACTGCTGATAAAGGTCTTTGTGGTGGCTTTAATATGCAAACAATTAAAGCCGTCAAACGTTTGATGTCTGAATACAAAAATAAAAACGTAAACGTCCGAATCCGTGGTATTGGTAAAAAGGGGATAGAGTTTTTTACATTTAATAAAGTAGAGTTACTTGATGAAGTAAAAAATCTTAGTTCTGCACCCGATATGGTACGTTCAAGTGAGTTTATGGCTCGATCAATTAGAGATTTCAATGATGGTATTGTGGATGCGGTTTATCTTGTTTATAACGGATACAAAAACGTTATTACACAAGAGTTACACATTAATCAAATTTTACCAGTTTCTATCGGTGACTTTGATTGTGAAAGCGCAAAAAATACAGTTCTTGAGCTTGAAGCGCAAGACGAAGAAAAAATGTTGGATTCCTTGGTGAATAAATACGCCGAATACAATATGTATTATGCGTTGATAGACTCAGTAGCAGCAGAACATAGTGCGCGTATGCAAGCGATGGATGCAGCGACGAATAATGCAAAACAAATGGTTAAATCGTTGACCGTCAAGTATAATAAAGCAAGACAAGAAGCGATTACGACGGAGCTTATTGAGATTATCAGTGGCGTCGAGTCGATGAAATAATTATGGAGGATAGAATGATTGGTAAAATTGCGCAAGTAATTGGGCCGGTTGTTGACGTTGATTTTGTAGGGTATTTACCTGCAATCAATGAAGCAATCGAAGTAAATGTTAGTGTTGAGGGAAAAACGACGCGCCTTGTATTAGAAGTTGCAGCACACCTTGGTAATGGTCGTACACGTACCATTGCTATGGATATGTCTGAGGGACTTGTACGTGGTATGGCAGCAACGGCTACGGGTGCACCTATCAAAGTTCCTGTTGGGGATAAAGTCCTTGGACGTATTTTCAACGTTATTGGTGAAACCATTGATGGTGGTGATCAAATTACCGATTGTGAAACTTGGTCGATCCACCGTGATCCTCCACCTCTTATCGATCAAAGTACCAAAACAGAGATGTTTGAAACCGGTATCAAAGTTGTCGATCTTCTAGCTCCTTATTCAAAAGGTGGTAAAGTAGGACTCTTTGGTGGTGCGGGTGTTGGTAAAACCGTTATTATCATGGAGCTTATTCATAACGTTGCACACGGACACGATGGTTTGTCTGTATTCGCAGGTGTTGGTGAGCGTACACGTGAAGGAAATGACCTTTACCATGAGATGAAAGATTCTAGCGTTTTGGACAAAGTTGCACTGTGCTATGGTCAAATGTCTGAGCCTCCAGGAGCACGTAACCGTATCGCATTAACCGGTCTTACGATGGCAGAATATTTCCGTGATGAAAAAGGGCTTGATGTATTGATGTTTATCGATAATATCTTCCGTTTTGCACAATCAGGATCTGAGATGTCAGCACTTCTTGGTCGTATCCCATCCGCTGTTGGTTACCAACCGACTTTGGCTCGTGAAATGGGTGCGCTTCAAGATCGTATTACATCAACCAAAAAAGGGTCTATCACGTCGGTTCAAGCGGTATACGTACCTGCGGATGATTTGACCGATCCAGCTCCAGCTTCGGTTTTTGCTCACCTTGATGCGACAACGGTTCTTAACCGTAAAATCGCTGAAAAAGGGATCTATCCTGCGGTTGATCCACTCGATTCAACATCTCGCTTGCTTGATCCACAAATCATCGGTGAAGAGCATTATAATGTTGCTCGTGGTGTTCAAAAAACACTTCAAAAATACAAAGATTTGCAAGATATTATTGCGATTTTGGGTATGGATGAACTTTCAGAAGAGGATAAATCGGTTGTTGAGCGTGCTCGTAAAATCGAAAAATTCCTTTCACAACCGTTCTTCGTTGCGGAAGTATTTACCGGTTCTCCAGGGAAATATGTTTCTCTTGAAAACACTATCAAAGGGTTTAAAGGTATCCTAAATGGTGATTATGACCACTTGCCAGAGGGTGCCTTCTATATGGTAGGGGATATGAACGAAGCGATTGAAAAAGCTGAAAAAATGAAAAGCAAATAATTGCTTTTTAAAGGAATGATATGCATACTCTAAATTTAGAAGTGCTAACTCCAAGTGGTTCTATCTTTAATGGTCCCGTTCAAAGTGTAACGGTTCCCGGAGAAGAAGGAGAATTTGGTGTTCTTTCTCAGCACGTAGCATTGACAACACTTCTTAAAGCAGGTGTTATTGATATTATTCAAGAGAATGGGAAAAAACAGTCCATTGTTGTCAATTGGGGTGTGGTTCAAATTGCGAATAACATCGTAACCGTTCTTGTTGATGGTGCTGTTGCTATTCGTGGCGACAGTGAGAGTGATGTTGCCAAAGCACTTGAAGAGGCCAAAGCACTTATTAGTAGTGTTGCCGATTCATCTGCTATGATAGCTTCTGTCTCTGCACGTGTTGAGTCTGCTGCCCACTCACATCTGTTCTAACCGATCATGTTCGAACTTTTTTCTGATTTTATAGCAAAAAGTCATCCAGTAACCCTTGGGGTGTTACTGGTTCTCTCCCTCTACTTTATCATCATCAATTGGATTTTTTTCTATCGTTGGTTCTCCCTTAATCAATGGATTAATATAGAGAATGAATCGTTAGAATCTCTTCTGATGGGTGCTTCACGAATTAATACGAACTCTTTTTTATCCCCATTTTTAAAAAGCAATAATCCTAATTCAAAAGCTCTTTTTGATTTAGCCCATTATGCGTCTACCAAAGAGGCGACTAAAGGGTTAACAGCACTTTCTGTCGTTGCTTCTACTACCCCTTTTATTGGGTTGTTTGGAACGGTTGTCTCGATATTGGATACTTTTAAGCATATTGGTGGTTCTAGTGGGACCATGAGTATTATTGCAATGGGTGTTTCGGATGCGTTGGTTGCAACGGCATCGGGGATATTTGTTGCCATTTTTGCCTACACCTATCATCAAATCCTTAAGCGTCAATCCTTTGAACTCGTGGGACTTATTCGAATGCAAAGTGATTCGTTACTCTCGAAGGGCGAGCTCTAATGTTTGATTGGGACGATAAGCCAGAACTTAATATTACCCCCCTTGTGGATGTGATGTTGGTTCTTTTGGCCATTCTTATGGTCATTTCCCCCAATATTATTTATGAAGAGCTCATTAGCCTCCCAAAGGGTTCAGCTCAAACACAAGTCAAAGAAAAAAAAGAGATTGAAATCGTTATGACTGCTTCGAAAGTAATTACGGTCAACAAACAACCTTTTGAATTTGCTACTTTTGATGATAATTTTCTCCTCTTCTCGAATCAATTTCCCCCTGATAGTATTGTTCGAATCAGTGCGGATCATCGATTGGATTATGGGGATGTTATTGCTGTTATGAGTGGTGTTAAAAGGGCAGGTTTAACGAATATTTCACTTGCTACAAGTAATTAGAATTTTCGTATGAATTTGGATCGTGACCGTTTTTTTATTGTAAGTGGGTTTATTTCACTCTCTTTTTTTGCGTTGATTGTCGCCATTATAGGGTGGCAGACCCTTATTGTTTCGAAGCCTGAGATATTTGCTATGACCCAAAGTGAGACAATCTCTGTCTCTCTTGTCTCCTCTCTTGAAAAATCCAAAGAACCCATCCCTGAACCGTTAGTTTCACCGCCTGTAGTAAAGCCCGCTGTGGAAGAAGTGACTGAAAAGATACCTGAGGTAAAATCACCCGAAAAAGTGATTCCAAAAATAGCCGATAAGAGCGTTGAGAAACCCATTAAAAAATCGGAGGAAAAATCCGAAGAAGTTGCTATATCCGATCTCTTTTCGACCGTTAAACCCAATAAACCTGTATCTAAACCCAAAGAGGATGGGAAACGGCTTGCACAGTTGAATGCGTTGGAAGAGAAAGTCCTCTCAACAAAGAGGGACTCAAAACTTTTTGAAAAAGCAAAAACACTTGAATTGGCAAAAACAGGGGTGAAATTATCGTCGGTATCGGGTTCAAGTGGTCCTTTGGTAAACGAATATAAGGG
This sequence comes from Sulfuricurvum sp., assembly GCA_011391735.1. Lineage (GTDB taxonomy): Bacteria > Campylobacterota > Campylobacteria > Campylobacterales > Sulfurimonadaceae > Sulfuricurvum. The sequence continues at coordinate 16,699 of JAABPY010000229.1, forward strand.
GAAAATTCAAGGAATTATTTATGCCAATTTTCATCCTCCAGGGGGGACAGAGGGGTTTAGTGCACGTGTACGCATAACCCTAAGTGCCGATGGAAAATTACTCTCTTACCGTGTGATTAGTTATTCCAGAAGTGCTCTCTTTAATGCGGAGGTGGATTGGTTAAAAGAGCGATTAGGACATGTAGCATTACCTGTAAATCCCAACGGGGATGAAGCGGTATTTGAAATTATTTTAACGGCTAAGGGATAAGATGTTTTATTGGATTTTTTTGATTTTAGGAGGGTTAACACTCTTAAGCGCCGATGCAACATTGGAAGTGACAAAAAATGTTGGGGGACTTTCTAAATTTGTTATTGAGGATGGGAGTGGTGTTAGCAGTGATATGACACAAAAATTCCACAAAATGCTCAGCGCTGATATGAAAGTCGTCTCTTTATTTGATGTCGATGAGAGCTATACGACTCAAATGTATGATAAAGCAGAATCGTCTCTCCTTAATAAAGATGCCAATTATATCCTGCGGTATCGTTTGCTTTTGGATGGAAGCGGTGGGGTGAAAGCGGAGGCTAAATTACTTCACAATGGGTTGATACTTTTTACCAAAACGTATTTGCTAAAACAAAATGAAATGATGGTTTTTTTGGCACACTCCATTGCGTACGATATTAATGCAAAAATGGGGGGAGCCCCATTGGAATGGATGAAGCGTAAAGTACTATTAGTACGCCTTACAGGAGCTAAGCGTTCTGAAATTGTTGTAGCTGATTATACCCTCTCCTATCAAAAGGTGATCTTGAATGGTGGGATGTACGGTTTTGCTAAGTGGGCAAATCGTGAACAAAATGATTATTATTATACCTCTTTGAGTGATCCTCGTCCTACTATTTATAAAGGCAATTTAGCATCGGGGAGTAAGAGCCCCATCATCTCCTCTGATGGGATGGCGGTGTGTTCTGATGTAAGTGAGGATGGATCGAAGTTATTACTCACATTAGCACCCAGCGGTCAACCCGATATTTATGGTTATGATACAAGAACAAAAGAGAAAAAGAGACTTACAAACTATTCGGGTATTGATGTTAATGGGCAGTTTATGGGAAGTGACACCATCGCCTTTGTCTCGGATCGTTTTGGTAAACCCAATATTTTTTCGATGAAACTAGGTAGCAGTGCAATTTCTCAGTTGGTATTTGAGGGGAAAAACAATTCGACCTTTAGTGCCTATCGTAACTTTTTGGTTTATAAGACACGGGATACTCAAGGATCTGATCTCCATTTAATCTCTCTTAATTCAAATGGGGCACGGACATTAACGAGTGATGGGAGCAATGATACTCCGCGATTTTCATACGATGGTGAAGCGATATTGTATATAAAACAAGATGGATCAAGGAGTTCTTTGGGGGTTATTCGTCTTGGGCTCAATAAAAGTTTTGCATTTCCCCTTCGGGTAGGGAAAATTCAATCCATTGATTGGTAAATAATGGGGGAGAATAAGGGGTTAACTTATTTTTGATATAATCACGTCATTATAATATTACCAAAAGGTGGTTTCGGGTGAAAAAAGTAGCGTATATGAGTGCTGTTTTGGCACTTTTGGTTTTTAGTGGATGTTCAACAAAAGAGCCTACGATCGATGCGTCAGCAGCTAGTACAAGTGGAAGTAATAGTGCTTCTAATGCGACTACAATGCCTGTTGAATCAAGTACAGGGGTACAACCAACTGCTATTTCAGATTCATCCGATAAAGGGGCAGTAATTGCACCTGTTACTACCGCAAGTACAACGGATGCAACGGCGACATCAGCTTCTAACAGTGTTGCCAACGCAGGAGGGGTTAACAGCGTTTACTTCGATTTTGACAAGTACGACATTCGTGAAGATATGCAAGCGGTTATGATGACCAACAGCGGATTACTTAAAGGGAAGAGCTTTAAGCTTGAAGGTAACTGTGATGAATTCGGTAGTGATGAATATAACTTTGCCCTTGGGTTAAAGCGAGCAAATAGTGTTAAAACAGCATTAGTGAATAATGGTGTTGATACGAACTCTATTTCTATGGTAAGTTTGGGTGAGGGTAATCCTGCTTGTAGCGATAAGACACAGGAGTGCTGGGCAAAAAATCGTCGTGTTGATGTTAAACTTCCGTAAATGCGCTCTTTAGTCGTTTTTACCCTTCTTTATTCCTCTCTTCTTGCAGCAGAACCGTCGGTTTTTGGTGCAGGAGATCTCACTAATCCCAATCCATACGGTTTAACTCACGAAGAAAAACTTCTTTTAGAAAATAAAAAAGAGATTCAAGGGATTGCGCAAAAAAACAGTATGCAAAGTGCTAAAGTTGAGTCTGTTAGTGAACGGCTTGACGGGATGCAAGCGATTATTGAAGGTCTTGGACAATCGGTCAATGATCAGCGGATTGTTCTTCAAAAAATAGAAGAGTCTCTATCGGGATCGGATCAAAATCTTTCCGATATTGTCGAGAGTTTGCATAAACAAAGTGATGCGAATAGCGAAAATATAACACAGCTTAAAACATTGGTCGAAGAATTGTCGAAAACGGTTGATGGTATTAATGGCTCATACGTAACGAAAGAGGAATTTGGTGCCCTTATTAAACAGCTAAAAATTTCTCTCCCTGTCGTTAGTTCTTCTTCCCCTGTTGCAGCATCAAAAAAAATAGATAATGCAACATTAGAGAAAGAGGCTAAAAAGCTTTTTAATCAAAAAAAATACGATGAGGCTGTGAGCTCTTTTGAGATGATGGTGCAGAAGAAATATAAAGCGCCCGAAGCCAATTTTTGGATAGGAGAAACATATTTTGAGCGACAAAAATACAAAGAGGCGATACAGTATTATAAACAAAGTGCTTCAGGAAATGATAAAGCCTCTTATTTGCCAACATTATTGTTGCATACAGGGATATCAATGGAAAAAAGTGGGGATGTAACCAGTGCAAAAGCATTTTACAAGGCGACGGTTTCAAAATATTCAGCGACGGGTGCAGCCCAAGAGGCAAAAGAACGACTTTCAACATTAAAATAAATCGTTACTTTGAACTCTCAAAGCTATCGGGGCATTTTCAGCCTATCTATAGCTAAATGTGCTAAAATCGCATTATCTTAAAATTTGTAAGGCAAAATCAATGGCAATTGAAGCAAATCAGATCGTTTCGATCGAGTATGAAGTACGTGATGGTGAGACTATCGTAGATAGTAACGTGGGTGGTCAACCCTTAGTCTTTATGTTTGGTAAAGGTCAAATTATCCCTGGTTTAGAAAATGGGATTGTCAATATGGCTATTGGTGAAAAAGGGGATGTCCTTGTCAAAGCAGCCGATGCGTATGGCGATTATAACGACGAGGCGCAACAAGTACTTCCACGTGAGCAATTTGCGGGGATTGATTTGAATGTTGGAATGGTTTTGTATGGTCAAGGTGAAGATGGCGGTACGGTTCAAGTAACGGTTAAAGAACTTCAAGATGACAATGTTATTATCGATTTCAATCACCCTTTAGCGGGTAAAGATTTGATGTTTACCGTAACGGTTAATAGCGTTCGTGATGCATCAGCTGAAGAAGTTATGACAGGTATCGCTGCTGAGAATGCTGTGGATAATAGCGGATGTTGTGGAAGCGGTGGTAATCACGGTTGTGGATGTCACTAATTTTATAACTGCTTCAAGCGCCTCGCTTGAGGCGTTTAAGACTGCCAATTTGTTAAAAGGTCTTTGCGTTAATGCCGTGATTATGGGAGAACGAGGGACTGGTAAGCTTACCCTTGCACGTACGATTTTACCCTCTGCCCCTATTATTGATGGTCATAATTTTGATGAGCTGTTAAGCGCATTGGAAGTACATAATGCAATTATCATCCACAGGCTTGATGGCATTGCCAATCTTAAACGACTCGAAGAGACACTTAGCAAAACAAAAACGCGCATTATTGCAACAAGCGGATTTCGTTTTTCAAGTGAACAACTGGAAAATATTTTTAGTATTCGACTTTTACTTCCCCCTTTACGTGAACGGCCCGAAGATATTGCCCTTTTAACCGATCGATTTGCCAGTGAAGCGTCGGAAACATTTGGTCAAACTGAGGACTCTTTTTTGGTCAAAGAGTTTCTCCCTGATGTGAGTGAAAATGCCCTCTCATTGCGTCGTCAAGTTTATTTACAGTGTTTGTTGGAAAGTATTGACGAAAATAATTTGATGGAGATAATGGAACAGTTTTTGATCAAAAAATTGGGAAGCAATAACGATTATCGAACATTCTTACACCTTTATGAGGTTCCGTTAATCCGTGCAGGGATTAAACGGTTTAAATCTCAATTACAACTTGCGGATAAACTTGGACTTAACCGTAATACCTTACGCAAAAAAATTGCTGAACACGCAGAGTATAAATTAGAAATCAAGGAGAGTTAATGTCAAAAAAAATAGCGATGATTTTTCCCGGTCAAGGGTCACAAAGTATAGGGATGGGAAAATCGTTTTATGAAAATAGCCCACTAGCACGTGAAATGTTTGAAAAAGCGGGTGAGCGTATCGGTGTTGATTTCTCTCAATTATTGTTTGAAGAAAATGAGCAACTTAATGAAACAGCCTATACACAACCCGCTATTTTACTCGTTTCGATGATTGCCTATAAACTCTTTCAAGAAGCTCATCCAACGGATGCTGTAGTATTCTTAGGGCATTCATTGGGTGAATTTAGTGCATTGTGTGCCAGTGGTGCGATTGATTATGTGGATGCTGTCGAATTGGTGCATAAGCGCGGGGCATTAATGCAAAGTGCGTGTGAGACCATTGATGCGGGGATGATGGCGATTTTGGGTCTTGATGACGCTGTAGTCGAAGACCTGTGTCAAAAAGCCAATGCAAATGGGAAACAAGTGTGGCCAGCGAACTTTAACCAAAATGGTCAATTGGTCGTTGCAGGACTAAAAGCCGATTTGCAAGCAATGGAATCAACCTTTAAAGAAGCAGGTGCAAAACGGGCATTGTTGCTCAATATGTCCATTGCTAGTCATTGTCCTCTCCTTGCACGTGCGCAAGAACCGTTAGCCCTTGAGATGGAAAAAATGGTACACGATACCTTCAGTGCCCCCATCGTCTCCAATGTGACAACACAAAAATATGGGACAAAATCCGAAGCAGTGACCCTTCTTAAAGATCAGTTGATTAAACCCGTCAAATACAAACAGTCGATTGAAGCCATTGCCAATGAAATTGATCTAATGATCGAGTTTGGTAACGGTACGGTTCTTAAGGGCTTGAATAAACGTAATGCCCCCAATGTAGAGACATTAGCTATCTCTGATATGGAGACATTAGCCAAGGTATGTGAAGCCCTCTCATGAAAATAGCCCTTATCCAAAGTGCCCCCAAGCTTAACCGCTCCAATATGGGAGAGGTATTGAAGCTCATTGACGCTTCTTCTGAAGCCGATGTTGTTGTCTTTCCCGAATTGGCTCTTAGTGGTTATATGCTCCAAGACAAGCTTTTTGAAGATGCGTGGAATCGTGATGAGTTAGAGCCGTTGCAGAGGGCAAGCCAAAAGTGTGATATAGCTATTGGTGCTGCGATTTGGGATGAGGGGAGGGTGTATAACAGTGCCCTTTATTTTTCACAAGGTGAGTTGCTTCATATCCATCATAAAAATCACCTTCCAACGTACGGGATGTTTGAAGAGGGGCGTTATTTTGCTCACGGGGATGGATGTCAGAGTTTTAAAACAACGTACGGCAATGCAGCGATGGTGGTGTGTGAAGATGTGTGGAGAGGGCAAACGGCTGCCACTTTATCCTCATTGGATGTTGATGTTATTTACGTCCTTGCAAGTTCTCCTGCACGTGACTTTAATGACAAAGGGCTTGTTATCGAATCCCAATGGGATGCTCTCCTTAAATCCTTGGCACTATTAACCAAAGCGTATGTTATTTTTGTTAATCGGGTTGGTTTTGAAGACGGACTTGGATTTTGGGGGGGAAGTCGTGTGATTACCCCTGCAGGAGAGAGTGAATACAAACTCTCTCTTTTGGATGAAGAGGCGCAAATAGTACCACTAAATCATAAGCTTTTAAAAGTAGAACGGTATATTGCGAAAACGTCATAGTTTAAAAACAATAGCATAGTGCCATATATTTTATACCGCTTTGATGCGTTGGTTAAAATAGTAGAGGTGAATAAAATCAGGAGTTTATTATGCGTTTAAAAAAAAATAAAAAAACAGTAATTTCTCTTTTTTCTGGCTGTGGTGGCATGGATTTGGGTTTTGAGGGTGGATTTTTTACACATCCTAAATCCGTAAAAAATAGATTATGGATCGATGAATATGGAGAAAGTGGACAAGTTAAATTAAAACAAACAAATTTTGAGACAGTTTTTGCCTGCGATATAAAGCCATCCGCAAAAAAAGCATGGGAAGCACATTTTAATAGAGATGTTTTTCATTTAGAAAGTATAGTTGATTTGGTAAAAAAAGCAAAAATAGGTGAGTTTGAGTTTCCACCAGCAGACGTCGTAACTGGTGGATTCCCGTGTCAAGATTTTAGTGTAGCAGGCAAGCGAAATGGGTTGCAGTCAATGAAGGGGCATGATATGTCTACTCTTGATACACCTTCTGTTGAGAGCAGAGGAATGTTGTATTATTGGATGAGAGAAGTTGTATCACTTGTTAAACCAAAAGTGTTTATAGCTGAAAACGTTAAAGGGTTGGTGAGCCTTGCGGATGTTAAAGAGACTATTGTAGAGGATTTTCGAAGTGTTGCTGGGGGATATATTGTTCTTGATCCACAGGTATTGCATGCAGGAGAATATGGAGTTCCTCAAAGTCGTGAGAGGGTTATTTTCATGGGTATTCGTAAAGACGCATTATCGGCTGAGGCATTAGAAGGTTTACTTAATGGCAACGTGAACTACAATCCATACCCTAAAAAAACGCACACTCTTAAAGTAGGAATAGTAACCGCAATGGATGTCTTATGTAGTTTGAAAGAACCAGAATATAGCGAAGATGCTTCTCACCGATTTTACTCAAAAGCAAAATGGTATGGTAAACATTGTCAAGGACAAACAGAAGTGAATCTCAAGGGCCTTGCACCAACTATCCGCTCCGAACATCATGGAAATATTGAATTTAGACGATTATCCTTGGAAAATGGGGGAAAAATTGAGAATGAATTTGATTTACCACAAAGACGCCTAAGTGTTAGAGAATGCGCAAGAATACAAACTTTTCCTGATGATTTTGAGTTCGTTGGCAATGGCGTATGCGGTTCAGATGCGTACAAGCTTGTTGGAAATGCTGTACCACCACTCTTGGCATATCATATTGCCAAACGGCTGGATGAGCTGTGGAATGTTTATTTTAACGTTAGTGCAATTCCTCGAGAAGATATGGTGGCTTGATGGCAATTAAATTAAAATTATATGACAAAGGAATAACATGAAAATAGCCATTATGGGAGCTATGAGGGAAGAGATTGATCCGATTTTAGCAGCGGTGGGGACGTATACAAGTAGCCAACATGCAGGAAATGTTTTTTATGAGTGTGTCTATGGTGGTCATGAGCTGGTGATTGCCTATTCGAAGATTGGTAAAGTTTTTTCAGCAATTACTGCTTCGGTGATGTTGGAGCGTTTTGGTGCGCAGATGCTTCTTTTTAGCGGTGTAGCGGGAGGAATTTCAAAAGAGCTCAAGATTGGTGATTTGATAATGGCGAGTTCATTGTGTCAGCATGATGTGGATATTACCGCGTTTGGTCACCCCTTTGGTTTTATCCCTGAGGGGACGTTGATGATCGAATCGGATCCGCAACTTCGCTCTTTGGCTTCGGAAGTGGCGATTGATATGAAGATCGATTTGTATGAGGGGATTATTGCGACTGGGGATCAGTTTGTAGCAAGTAGTGAGCGCAAAGAGTGGATACACCAAACCTTTGATGCCGATGCGCTAGAGATGGAGGGCTCAAGTGTGGCGTGTGTATGCCAAAACTTCGCTATCCCTTTCTTTATTCTTCGAGCGATTAGTGACACCGCTGATGGGGGAGCAAGTGATGATTTTGATGCGTTCTTGAAAACATCGGCGCAAGTGAGTGCGACGTTTATTTTAGAGATGGTAAAACGACTTGAAAATTAATCTGAATAAAAAAATTATGCGTCGTATTGGACAAACGAATGCGGCGTTTAATCTCATCGAGGAGGGGGATAAAATCCTTGTTGGTCTTAGTGGTGGCAAAGATTCCCTCACAATGGTACATGCCCTCAAAGAGCAACAGCGACGTGCCCCTTTTAAATTTGAGATCGTTGCGGTGACGGTGACGTATGGGATGGGGGAAAATTTAACGGCGTTGATTGACCATTGTAAGACGTATGAGATAGCTCACCATATTTATGATACCAATACGTATAAGATTGCAGAGGAAAAAATTCGGCAGAATTCATCGTTTTGTAGCTTTTTTTCCCGTATGCGTCGTGGGGCATTGTACAGTGCTGCGAACCTCTATGGATGTAACAAAGTGGCACTGGGTCATCATCTCGATGATGCGGCGGAGAGCTTTTTTATGAATATGATTTATAACGGTCATTTACGTGCTCTTGCCCCCAAGTACAAAGCGGGAAATGGTCTTGTTATTATTCGTCCTCTTATTCAATTGCGTGAGCGTCAATTAGCGGCGTGTGCCTTAGAAAACGAGATGCCAACCATCGGTGATGAGGCGTGTCCGTCCATGCGCTTTGATGTGAAAATGCCCCATGCTCGTGCTTCTATGAAAGTGATGTTAGGGGAGATGGAGCAAAAATTTCCTGATTTATTTGTGTCGATAAACTCGGCGTTTGGTCATATTAGTGATGATACGTTTTTTGATCCCCAACGATTTGCGCTATAACTTTGTGATCGGCACGGCTAAGGGATAACTTTTTTATCTCGTCTAGGTCAAACCACTCAAACCCCTCGGGTAAGATACTCTCCTTGTTAAGATAAACATTCGCTTGGAGGGTAAAATGGCTGTAGTGCTGCGTAACCTCTCCCAAATATTTTAGTGATTCATCGGCTAACTCTTCCGATTCATAAAATCCCCATAATCCAGATAAAAATCGGGTACGACGTTGAGTGAGTGCGTAGCTGTTTTCTCGTTGATAGACGATAATAGTTCGAAGACGAATAGGCTTTTGCGTTTTTGTTTTCGCCATCGGATACTCAAGGGGGGAAGATTTTCCTTGACACCATCTTTCAAACGGACAACATGCGCAGAGGGGTTTTTTAGGGGTACAGATTGTTGCCCCCACATCCATCATTGCCTGATTGTAGTCAAATGGAGTGCTCGGATCAAAAAGTTTGTAGGCATATTCCCACAGTTTATTCTCATTTCGTTCTTTAACGGCAAAGTAGCGGTGGAGTATTCGCTTGACGTTCGCATCGAGAATTGGTAAGCTTTCGCGGTAAGCAAAGGCACTGATTGCGTGAGCAGTACTTTGTCCGATTCCAGGGAGTTTTATCAGATCGTTGGCATTGGTGGGTAAAATACCGTTACACTGTCGTGCGGCGGCGTGAAGATTACGAGCACGAGTATAATATCCCAGCCCTTCCCACATTTTGAGGACATCATCAACATCGGCATGTGCTAAATCATTGAGTGTGGGGAATCGTTCCAAAAAAGGGAAGTAAAATTTCTCTAATACGGTTTTGACTTGGGTTTGTTGGAGCATTATTTCGCTAACATAGATAGAATAGGGATCCGTTGTTATGCGCCATGGGAGGGTGTGACGACCGTTTTGTGCGTACCAATGGTAAAGGGCGTTGTGGGCTAATGAAATCATTGTGTGATTGTAGCAAAATAGAGCTATCAAAATGGGGCACAACGAGTATCTTGGACTTACCTGCCTATCAGAAGCAGACCCAAAATCTCGTTAAAAATATTATAGCGTAATTAATCTATTTTTATTGTAGTTAAATGTTTAAAATAATTTACAGAATATAAAGGTGCCACTATGGTGAGTATTAACGAAATTTTTACCGACTTTATAGAGATTAAAGGGTCAAAGTTTATCTCATTTTTGATGCCAATTTCCTTGTATGATGGGCAGATGAAGCGTCTTCGCAACGAACACCCCAAAGCGGTGCATTTTGTGAGTGCCTATCGCAGTCTCAATGAATACGATCAAATTGTTGAATACAGTGGTGATGATGGCGAACCCAAAGGGACATCGGGGAAACCAACATTGAGTGTTTTGCAAGGGCATGAGCTGATTAATACGGCAATTATTACGGTTCGCTATTTCGGTGGGACGAAACTTGGACCTGGGGGACTGGTTCGGGCGTATGCGCAAGCTGCGAATGGAGCATACGCCCAAGCAATTTTGCTCCCGTATGAAAAGCTGTTGGTCAAAAAGATTAAATGTGATTATTCGCACGTGTCAAAGGTGGAGTATGAAAGCGGACATCACGGGATTCGAATTCTTTCCAAGGAGTTTGGTGAGCGAGGGGTACTATTTGCAATCGAAGGGACATCGGAGAATTTGGAAGCGTTTTATCAAGTACTTGGACGGATGATCTGCCACGTTTAGTTAAGCTTTACTCCATAGCCTCTCATTAAGCTTCAGCTCTTCTACAATCCCAATCGTATATCGGAGGGTATTGATATACTCCATCGCCTGTTTATAATCCAATAGTGACGTAAAAATGGTAGGTTCAAAGAGATCTTTTTTCGTTGCAATCCCCACGTGGATATGATTATGGACAAAAGAGATGAAGAGGGGATAGGAGACTTTCTTTTGAAACTCCAAAAGCCGTTTCATCATGGAGTGGCTGAGAATATAACGGGCTTCGATGGGGTCATTACCATAGACAACGAATGCTTTTTCAAATGCAGGATCATCGAGACGGATAAGATCATCACGTGAAAAGTTATGGGATTGTAGCCATCCGCCAATGAGAGTGCCAAAACTCTTTTCGGCCTGATCGGGGAGAATGACGGTTTTGGCTTTAAAATACTTGTTAAACTCTGCCACTAAAAACAAGCCTCGAAAGAGGGTATGCCATTGGGTGCGCCCTTTGGAATCTTTTGTTTGATACTCTGCATGGATATCGGAGAATTCGAGGGGGACGCCGTCTATAGAACCTTTGACGTAATCGTTTCCGCTATAACGGTCGATGGAGTGTGGAAACAGGTTTGAACGTTCAAAGAGGTGTTGTGAGATCATGAAATCGGGATTGTAGAGGAGATGGGGATCAATGGCATTGATGAGGGGGGTAATTACTTTCGTTTTAAAGTCCTTAGCATACTCTTGTGTCATTGAGCGATAGAACATTCCAGCAAGGGCTATAAAACCAATAACGATTGCCATTGAAAATGGGTGAAAAAGTCCAAAATTCTTCCCCATCCAAATGGCGAAAAGGATAAAAACAACGAGCCCCATCCCTCCATACCATTTGAGTTGGGAGAGAATTTGAAGACGCACTTTTTCCAATTCATTTAAATTCCCATAGAGCTCTTTATAATAAAAATCGGTGAGTTCAGAGGTCGATTTCATCGATTAAAGAGGGCACCAACATCAACATTTTGACGTTCCATCACGGTGATTTCAAATACGGCACGACGTTGTAAATTCATCCATCCTGCCATTATATTGGTGGGAAACATCTCTATGGCGTTATTAAAATCGGTAACACTCTGGTTATAAGCACGGCGTGCAGCGGATATTTGCTCCTCTACTTCATTAAGTGAGCGTTGAAGGTGCATTACATTCTCATTGGCTTTGAGATCAGGATAGGCTTCCATTGCGATGGTAATAGCACCCAAAGCCGAGGAGAGTTTTGCATCAAGGGTTATTTTTTGCTCATCACTGAGATTGGGTCTCATCGCTTGAGTGCGAAGTTGGGTCACTTTTTCGAGGGTTGATTTTTCGTGTTCCATATACTGTGAAACGGAGGCAACAAGATTGGGGATAAGGTCAAACCGTTTTTTAAGGATGGCATCCATCCCAGCGAAGATGTTTTCGACTTGATTTTTTTTGCCTATGAGAGAGTTGTACATTAAAACGGCGATGAGAACCACTATAACTATGAGAATAAGGGCAATTTGCATATTCAACACTCCAACGGTGATTAAGATGATCTATTGTAAATGAAAGTATCTGAAGAGATGTTTAAATATAGATGAATATATGAAGTGAAAATAGGAGGATTGTGGCGCGGCCAACGGGACTCGAACCCGTGACCTCCTGCGTGACAGGCAGGCATTCTAACCAACTGAACTATGGCCGCACACTATGGTGGGAATTACAAGACTCGAACTTGTGACATCTACCTTGTAAGGGTAGCGCTCTACCAACTGAGCTAAACTCCCGATAAAAACTTAAATAACATGGCGCGGCCAACGGGACTCGAACCCGTGACCTCCTGCGTGACAGGCAGGCATTCTAACCAACTGAACTATGGCCGCACTCTATGGTGGGAATTACAAGACTCGAACTTGTGACATCTACCTTGTAAGGGTAGCGCTCTACCAACTGAGCTAAACTCCCGATGTTGATACTTTTTTGAACAAATGGCGACCCCTAAAGGATTTGAACCTCTGTTCTTACCATGAAGTGATAATGTCCTTGGCCACTAGACGAAAGGGTCAGTTAAAACTACATTTATGGTGTCTCGTGATGGATTCGAACCATCGACCCCCTCATTAAAAGTGAGATGCTCTACCGACTGAGCTAACGAGACCTCGTCAATCATACGATTGGGAGGGCGGAATTATAGGGGAATTTCTTTTATTTGTCAAGAGAAAATAAATGATTAGGAGAAAAAAAGATCACGATCAATATTGAGGAGCATTTTAATCGCCATTAAAACACTCTGTTCTTGAATGTAGTTTCGATCTCCTTCGAATTGAAATCGCTCCGTATGGACGACTATTTTGGAGCGTGCGCTGATATAAACGGTTCCGACGGGTTTGGACTCTGTCCCTCCGCTTGGACCTGCTATGCCGCTAATGGCAAGGGCAAAATCAGCGTAGCTGACATTGAGTGCCCCTTCGGACATTTGGTTGACCACCTCGGCACTAACGGCTCCGTGTGCTTCAAGGGATGATTCATCAACAGCAAGCCAATTGGCTTTTAAAACATTATCGTAGGTGATAAGAGATCCCTCATAAACATTGGATGCACCATTTTGAGAGGTAAAATAATAGGCGAGGGATCCACCACTGCAACTTTCAGCAAACGATATTTTTTGGTGATGGCGGAAGAGCTTTTCGATGATATAGGCAGCTATATTGGAAGCGGCGATGACTTTATGGTGTAATAATCCTTTGGCTGAGGCGATAAATTGTGCCATATTACCATGGCGTCGGGCAGTAATTTTGACCTTTACCCACCCCTCTATGAGCTCTGACGCTTCTAGGCGAACATCGAAATTTTGCGCCAATGGATCAAGGAGGGTAGAGACACTGGAGAGCTCTTCATTAAAAATATGAATCCAACCGCTTCGTTGCTCATCGTCGATAAGAATAGGGGGGAGGGCTTTGCCTTCATGGGCTAAAATAACATTAATTTCAGAATTGTTATAGGGGAGGAGATAGCTACCAGTATCGAAAAGTGTCGCACGAGAGGGGATGAGCATTGCATCGCGTAATACTTGATTGTCCCCACTGACGGTACTAAGAAGCTTTCCAATAATGGTAAAAGTACTTTTTGTCGTAATAATAACGAGCTTAGATTCCGTTTTTAAAAGCCCTTCAAGATGAAGAAACAGCCCCTTGTCTGACTCTTCAAAATAGCTGATGGAGTCGATAGAGGAAAACTTCTCTTTGATACTTCGAAGGATATAACGCTCATACGACTCATTTAAAATCAATTTGTTTCCGACAAAAAGTACGTCTCGTCTCATAGATACACCCTTAGTTAAATTGGGGTAGTATAGCACAGTGACAGCAAATTTTAATCCCTCAAAAGCTATAATGCACAACTTTTACACCGAAAAATTAAGGGATCCCAAATGGATTATAAAGATACCCTCCTCCTACCACAAACACCGTTTCCAATGCGTGGAAACTTGATTAATAATGAACCGCTTCGTTATGCGTCGTGGATTGCTGCGGATGTCTATGGACGTATGAAAACCAATCGCAAAGGCTCTGAGAGTTTTACACTGCACGATGGTCCTCCATATGCGAATGGAAATACCCATATTGGGCATGCGCTGAATAAGATTTTGAAAGATATTATTGTTAAATATAACTATTTTAACGGCAAATCTGTCCGTTTTACCCCCGGATGGGATTGTCACGGATTGCCCATAGAGCAACAAGTGGAAAAAAAGCTGGGTGGCAAACAGAAAAAAGAGGCTTTGAGTAAAGCAGAAATACGGGCTCTTTGCCGTGCGCATGCGACACAGTTCGTAGATATTCAGCGAGAAGAGTTTAAAAAGCTTGGGGTGATTGCCGATTGGGATAATCCCTACCTCACGATGGACTATAAGTTTGAAGCCAATATCTATCGCACCCTTTGTTCTGTGGCAAAAAAAGGGTTATTGATTGAGCGTTCCAAACCTGTTTTTTGGAGCTGGGCAGAGCGAACAGCGTTAGCAGAAGCAGAAGTGGAGTATGAAGATAAAGAAGATTACTCTATTTATGTTGCGTTTGAACTAAGCGATGAGGCAAAAATTCGTGCTGGTATTGAGGGGAAGGCGGCGATTGTTATTTGGACAACGACACCGTGGACCCTTCCTGCTAATACGGGAATTTCTCTTAATCCTGATGAAATTTATATTCGAACAAGTGATGGGTATATCGTAGCTGAGAAACGGTATGAAGCGATGATAGAAGAGGGTGTTTTTAGTGGTACTATTGTTCAAAAAATCGATGCGAAAAAATTTGAAAACCTTTACGCTGTTAATCCTCTTAATGGACGTGGCTCTCATCTTGTATTAGGTGAGCACGTTTTGATGGAGAATGGTTCTGGGTGTGTTCACACCGCCCCTGGGCATGGGGAAGACGATTACCGTATTGGACTTCGCTATAACCTCGAAGTCATTATGCCTGTTGATGAGACAGGGTGTTATGACAATACTCTTGTTAAAGAGAAACTTCTCCCTAATGCTGAAACTTTTGTGGGAGTTCATATTTTCAAAGCGAATGAACCAATTTTGGAACTGTTAGGGGAGTCTCTTCTGAAAGTTTCTAAATTTCGTCACTCCTATCCACACTGTTGGCGTTCTCATACCCCGTTGATTTTTCGTGCAACGAAGCAATGGTTTATCTCGGTTGATGGAATACCTGAAGGGGAAACAAAAACATTGCGTCAAATCGCCCAAGATGAAGTAGCAAAAACAACGTTTTATCCCGAAACAGGACGTAACCGTTTGGGCTCTATGGTCGAAAATCGTCCTGACTGGTGTATTTCACGTCAGCGTGATTGGGGGGTTCCTATTGCATTTTTCCGTATTAAAGCAACGGGTGAAGTCATCTTGGATGAGAAAACGTTGAACTTTACGGCGATGATTTTTGAGATGCACGGGTCTGATGCGTGGTACTCGATGGAGATTTCCGAACTTCTTTACCCAGGGTGTCCGTACAAAGCCGATGATCTTGAAAAAGTGACCGATATTCTCGATGTATGGTTTGACAGTGGTTCGACGTGGAATGCCGTCCTTAAATCACGCAACTACGATGCAGGAACGTATCCAGCTGATTTGTACATCGAAGGGTCGGATCAACATCGTGGATGGTTCCAATCATCACTTTTCTTAAGCACGGCGGTGGAACATATTGCCCCCTATAAAGCTCTTTTGACCCATGGATTTACTGTGGATGAGAAGGGTGAGAAGATGTCCAAATCCAAGGGCAATGTTGTAGCACCCGACAAAGTATTAAAAGAATATGGCTCTGAAATTTTACGTTTGTGGGTTGCGATGAGCGATTATCAAGGGGATTTAAAAATTTCGGATGGTATCCTTAAGCAAACGGCAGAACAGTACCGCAAGCTTCGTAATACTTTCCGTATTATGCTCGCCAACCTCGATGGTTTAGAGATGATTATCCCTTACAGTGAAATGGGTGAAATTGACAAATGGATTGTTGCAAAAGCGAAAGAAGTATTCGACGAAACACACCGACTTTTTGGAGAGTATAACTTCGTTCAAGGGATGAGTGGGCTGAACTATTTTATCGTCAATGAGCTTAGCGGTATTTATATTGATATTACCAAAGATAGAATGTATTGTGATGGTGCAAATTCATCAGAGAGAAAATCAACCCAAAGCGCAATGGCGATTATTGCTCGCTCGATGTTGGGACTCATTGCCCCTATATTAACGTATACAGCCGATGAAATTTTTGACAATGCTCCTGCGGTTATCAAAGGAAAGGGTGGGGATATTTTTGATATTACCTATGCTCCTATTGAAGCGGTTGAAAGTAGCTGGGATGAGGTTAATATGAAACTTATCCGTGAAAAGTTCAATGAGATTGTGGATGGTTTGAAAAAAGAGAAAGTGATTAAAAATACTTTGGAGCTTGTTATTTCAACCCAATCACCCCTTGTAAAAGCGATGAAAAAAGCAGATATTGAAGAGTTTCTGGTTATTTCGAAATGGTGTGCGTGTGAATTGAGCGATAGTTTAGGGACATTTGAGATTGAGGGTGAGACGTTTACGGTAGCTAAAGCTTCCAAAGCGAAGTGTCCTCGTTGTTGGAAATACCATAGCGAAAATGAAGAGAGTCTTTGTGAGCGTTGTGCAACGGTTGTCGCGTAATGGTCGATGTGACACAAAGTGTCCCTGTAAGTTTGATTGTTGAAACGGTGGGTGCTGTTTTCGTAGTCATCGCTATGGGGATCATGATGGTTAAAAGTGCAAAACGTAAAAGAGAGGAAAGTGTATGATAACACTAAAAGAGGCGTTAAAACTGTCAAAAGAGGAGCTTGTACTCCTCAAAGAAGAGTTAAAAGTGAAAATTGCGGCATATCCTGAGCTTAATGGGTATATTGATGTTGAAAATATTGGTGAAGGTATTCCTATTGCCATCAAGGATAATATCCAAGTCAAGGGGTGGGCGGTAACGTCGGGTTCTAATATCCTCAAAGGGTATGTAGCACCGTACAATGCAACCGTTATTGAAAAGCTTCTAAGTGCAAATATGTCCCCTTTTGGTCGTACCAATATGGATGAATTTGCGATGGGCTCAACAACAGAGAGTAGCTGTTATGGCAAAACCCTCAACCCTCTCAATCACAATTGTGTCCCCGGAGGAAGTTCAGGCGGTTCGGCGGCGGTTGTGGCGGCTGGGCTTGCTATTGCAGCTTTGGGGAGTGATACGGGGGGCTCCATTCGTCAGCCAGCCGCATTTTGCGGAATTGTCGGGATGAAACCCACCTACGGGCGAGTAAGCCGTTACGGATTGGGAGCGTATGCGAGTTCTCTCGATCAAATTGGACCGATGACTCAAAACGTCGAAGATGCGGCGATTTTATATGACATCATTCAAGGGTATGACCCTAGAGATTCAACCAGCAGTGAGCGTAACGATGGCAAAGTAAGTGATAAGCTTAATCCGTTGATGAAGCTTAAAATTGCCGTTGTCCCTGAGTATGTGAAAGATGCCTCTTTGGATGTACGTAAAGCGTATATGAAAGCGATTGAAGCGCTCAAAAATGCGGGACACACGATCATCGAGAAAACATTAATGGATCCAAAATACGATATTTCTGCTTACTATATCACAGCAACTGCGGAAGCGAC